>JAEDGP010000025.1 GCA_016297405.1 Treponema sp. | reverse complement strand
GGCAAAATGAATTTTCTTGTATTTTTCATATACTCCCTTATAATGTAAAAAAGTAATTGGAGGTGGGCAGATGGACAAAATCAATGGTTCAAAAATCATCAAATACCTGTTTTTTTCCTTATCAGCACTATTTCTTTTTTCCGGATGCAAACGGAAGAAGGAAACAGTAACTCTTTCAATCTGGGCAGATCGGGGAAATTCCGCCTTAATTGAAAAACGCCTGGAGGAATTCAAAGAAAAGTTTGGCAAAAATGTGGACTTTAATTTCACAATCATTGAACAGGATTCCTTTGCCACCGGAGATTCAATCATCCGAAATCCTGCCGCAGCCGCCGACATATTCACTTTTGCGGACGACCAGTTTGAAGCCTTATGCAAACAGAACCTTCTTTTATGCATTGATGATTACAGTGATGAAGTAATCAAAAATACAGGGGGAAAGGACTCCCCTGCCATTCAGTCCGCAACCAAAAATGGAAAACTTTACGCTTTCCCAACAATCGCCGGCAACGGTTATTTTCTATATTATAATAGCAAATATCTTTCAAAAAACGATGTCCAGACTTTCGACAGGCTGCTTGCTGCGGCTAAAGCTTTGAACAAAAAGGTTGGTATGGACATAAAGAACGGCTGGTATCTTTATTCCTTCTTTAAAGGCGCAGGCCTTGATGTTTATGCAAACGAAGACCAGGAATCAAACACCTGCAACTGGGACTCCACCACTTCCAAAATCACAGGCCTTTCTGTTGCAAAAGCTATCAGAAAAATCGCCTTAGACGAAAATTTCGTATGTCTTGACAATAGCGCCTTTGAAAAATCTTTGGAAACTGACGAAGTAATTGCCGCAGTAAACGGAATGTGGAACGCCACCGCCGTTGCAAATTCCTGGAAAGATGGATATGCTGCCTGCAAATTACCAACCTATACCGTAAACGGAAATCAGGTACAAATGTGCAGCTTTACAGGATTCAAGCTGACAGGCGTAAAATCAAACACCTCAAATCCACGCTGGGCACTAGCAGTTGCCAGCTGGCTTTCAAACAAGGAAACCCAGTTGGCAATTTTTGAAAAAACTGGAGAATGTCCTGCAAACATCGAAGCTGCAGATTCCACTAAAACACAGGCTAGTCCTGCCGCAGCAGCTTTGGCTGAACAAGCTCCATTCGCTTCTATCCAGCGTATTTCAAGCTGCTATTGGGAACCATCCTGGATTCTTGGAGTAATTCTTACAAGCACAGAAAAAATGACAGATTCTTTCCTGCAGGAAAAACTAAGCATCGCAACCCGCGACATTTGTAGAAATGCCGAAAGGAACAATTAGTGAAAAAATACAGGAAGGTCACACTTCAGATAACAACAGCATTCATTGGCGCCTCATTCATAGTCCTTCTAGGTCTTTTCTTCATCCTAAGCTCCATTTCGAATCTGATTAAATCTTACGAAAAACTTGTGGTTGAAGGCACTGACAATGCGCTTTACATGGATAAAATCAACAAGCTTTCCATGCAGGAACAGCTCGTCTGCTCAAACTACGTTCTTTCCACATCAGACGAAAACCTTGCAGCCATGGAAGCCGAAGAAAGAAGAATCCGCTTTGAACTCAATGCTTCCCTTGAAGAATTTGGAAACCGTATGAGAGGAAGCGAAAAAGAACAAATCTATCATGACATAAGTTCCAGCTGCTACAGTTACTTTTCCGACATTTCCATTGCAATGAAACTCAGAAAGGACACTTCAAAAACCATTGCGCAACAGTACATGTCCAAGAATCTGCTGTCAAGCTTTACGACCATAAACAAAAACATTCTGACTCTTAGCGATTACATTCAGAATGAAGTTGATACTTCAAAAAAATACATGGGTTGGTATTCCAGGACTGCGCTTATCTGGGTATTCATCACAGGTTTCACAATCCTGTTTTTTTTGATCGCAGCATTCATTATCGTAACTAACCTCACTGCCCGTCTGGAAAAGAACAAAAACAACCTGCAAGCCGAAGTTGAAAACAAGGCCAAGGAACTTACCGTACAGAACAACAAATTAATCTATATACAGGAACAAACCATCATAGGAATGGCAAACCTCATCGAAAGCCGCGATGGAGAAACTGGCGAACATGTAAAACGTACCAGCATGTATGTTGATTTGCTGGTACGTGCTGCAAAAGACTATGGTTACCATAGAGAAATTCTTTCCGACCACTACATCGAATTGCTTAAAAAAGCCGCTCCCATGCATGATGTTGGAAAAATCGCCATTTCCGACAAAATTCTGAAAAAGCCTGCAAAGCTTTCTTCTGAAGAATTCGAATCCATCAAGAGCCACACTACGGCTGGCAGCAGAATAATTTCAAAAGTACTGAGCAACATTGAAAGCACGGATTATCTGCAGATTGCCACAGATGTGGCCATGAGCCACCATGAGCATTGGGACGGAAACGGATATCCACAAGGGCTAAAAGGTGAACAGATTCCTCTATCTGCCAGAATCATGGCGATTGCCGATGTTTTTGATGCAATGGTTTCTCCACGCTGCTACAAAGCGGCAATTCCAGCAGAAGAGGCATTTGATTTCATAGAAAAATCAAGCGGAACCCACTTTGATCCTATACTTGTGGATTTATTTCTTAAGAAGAAAGCCGACATTCTTATGATCATGGCATCTTCATGAGCAAAAAAATCAACGGCTCCAAAAGTTTTCAGTTTACTTTTAGAAAGACGGTTGTATAATCGAGTTATGATAAAAAAGTTCTACGCTATCTCAATTTTTTCCATTTTCTCCGTCTTTGCCGCAACTCTATGCGGATGTTCCAAAAAAGAAAAAGAAACTGTAAATCTAGAAATCTGGACCGACGAAACAAACAAAAACGTCATTACAGAACGTCTGGAAGAATTCAAAAAAATACATGAGGACGAAGCTGTTTTCAATTTTACAATCATTGAAGAAAGCTCAAAAAGCTGTCTAAACATTATGGAGGCATCTCCTGCCTACACTCCAGATGTATTTGTATATACATCAGGCCAGTTCAAGCAGCTTTACACCCAAGGATACATTAGCGAGATCACCTACGAAAAAGACAGTGTGATAGCAGACCATGGCGGCCCAGACAGCGCAATAATAAAAGCCGTAACCATCAATGACAAGCTTTATGCCTACCCAGAACTCAACAGCAATGGGTACTTCATGTATTACAACAAAAAATATTTCAAAACTGAAGATTTAAGTTCCCTTGAAAGAATGATCGAAGTTGCAGCATCCCATGGCAAAAAAATCACCATGGATTTGCACAACGGCTGGTATCTGTACTCTTTTTTCAAAGGAGCAGGCCTTGACGTAAGCATAAATGAAGAGGGCAACGCAAACCGTTGCAACTGGAATGCCACAAACACAAAATACAAGGGCGTTGATATTGCACGCACTATATCAAAGATTGCTCAAATGCCAGGATTCAAATCTTATCCTGACTCCAACTTCATAGAACTCATTAAAAATCCAAACTCAGGCATCATTGCAGGCATTAACGGAGCCTGGAATGCAAACAATGTGCGCCTTGTTTGGGGCGATGATTATGATGCTTCAAAACTTCCAACCTTTAAATTGAATGGAGATAATATCCAGATGCACAGTTTTGCAGGATACAAACTTGTAAGCGTCAATTCCAAAACAAAACATCCTCAATGGGCTCAAAAAGTCGCACATTGGATAACAAACGAAGAATCCCAGGTGGCAATATTCAAAAATACCGGCGAATGTCCTTCCAATCTTAAAGCTGCAAGCCATGACGAAATTAAAGCTTCCCCTGCATTGACAGCGCTTGCAAGTCAGTCAAAATTTGCTCATGTTCAGTTTACGGCCTCATCGCTTTGGACGCCGACAAAAATGCTTGGCATCATGCTCACCGAAGGCCTTTCGCCAGAAATCGACCTTCAGTCTCAACTTGACCAGACTGTTGCAGCAATCCAAATGCCTGAATAATAAGCTCACCTTCAAATCCCAGGCATATTACAAAAACCCAGGTTATTACTCCACCATTAACAAATGGGTTTTATTAATTCCTATACCTGCATATTATTGAAGAATACGGCGGAAATAACTATAATATTCACATTATTTACATGAGAATAGCCGCTTTGTGAGCAGAACGCAGCAAATGATGGCTATAATCAAATAGAAAGCTTTTTTAGTTTTCCATTTTTGCAGGAGGTGAACCAATATGGTTCCAACATTAATTAAAGATTTACTTTCAACTAAACCAGAAGGACAGAAAGTTACTGTCTGCGGCTGGGTTCGCACTGTTCGCGACTCTAAAAACCTTGTTTTCATTCAGGTAAATGACGGAAGCTGTTTTGCAAACATTCAGCTTACATTTGACCGCAACGCTCCTTCTAATAATGCAAATGTAAATAATATCGAAGAAGAACTTAAAAAACTGAACACTGGCGCATCTGTTCGCGCTGAAGGTGTTTTGATTGAATCGCCTGCAAGTGGTCAGGCTGTTGAAGTTACACTGGAAAGCCTTAAGTGCCTTGGAATCTGTAATCCGGACGAATATCCATTGCAGAAAAACAAAATGTCTATGGAATATCTTCGCACAAATGCTCATCTTCGCGCACGTACAAACACTTTTGGTGCTGTTTACCGTGTTCGTAACCAGATGGCTTTTGCCGTTCATTCATTCTTCCAGGAAAGAGGTTTTCAGTACATTAACGCTCCAGAAATCACCTGTTCTGACTGTGAAGGGGCGGGCGAAATGTTCCAGGTAACAACACTGAGCATGGAAAAGATTGCCGAAATCGCTCTTGAAAAAGGTGCAAAGGGCATGAAGGTGGAAGATGCAGCAAAGCTTGTTGACTATTCAAAGGACTTCTTTGGTAAAAAGGCAAGCCTTACAGTTTCTGGTCAGCTTGAAGCAGAAACAATGGCTACAGCTTTGAGCCGCGTTTACACATTCGGACCAACATTCCGTGCAGAAAACTCAAATACTCCACGTCACCTTGCTGAATTCTGGATGATTGAACCTGAAATGGCTTTCTTTGACTTGAACGATGACATGGATATTCAGGAAGACTTTGTAAAATACCTTTTGAACTGGGCTTTGACAAAATGCCGCGCTGACCTTGAATTCTTTGACAAGAGAATCCAGCCTGGCCTTATTGAACAGCTTGAAAAAGTTGCAAAAGCAGACTTTGTCCGCATTTCTTACACAGATGCTATTGCAAAACTTGAAGAAGCAGAAAAGAACGGCGCTAAGTTTGAATTCAGCCCATACTGGGGTTGCGATATTGCCACAGAACACGAACGCTACCTTACAGAAAAGATTTTCGGCTGCCCTGTAATGGTTTTTAACTATCCAAAAGAAATCAAGTCTTTCTATATGAAACAGAATGATGACGGAAAGACAGTTAAGGCTGTAGACGTTCTTGTTCCTGGAATCGGTGAACTTATCGGCGGTTCTGAACGTGAAGAATCCTACGAAAAACTCTGCGCAGAAATTGAAAAGCGCGGCATGGATAAATCAATCTACGACTGGTACCTTGACCTTAGAAAATTCGGTACAGTTCCACACTCTGGATTCGGTCTTGGATTTGAACGCCTTATCCGTTACGTAACAGGTATGGAAAACATCCGCGATGTAATTCCTTACCCACGCGCTCCAAAACTGGCTGATTTCTAAAATCAGCAGAACCCAACTGAGGCTATCCATTAAGTACAAGAAGTGCAGTCATTATGGCAGATCCTGCGGTTCTTAAAAGACCTGACGGAATTTCAAAGTGACAAACACTTTCTATAAGCGATGGTTTTGAAAATTTTTACCACTCCTTGATGTACTTTCTGGGTAGTTTTTTTAAATTTCAAATGCACCCCAAAATCTAATTTTCAACCAAAATACGAATTGCCTTTACCTTTTCATTTTCTGCTTTAATTTTACGTTTTAAATCTTTTGCTGAAACTATGTGAACATCATTTCTTAACTTCTGCTTAACCTTCAAAATCCTTTGAACAGATTCCATCAATCTTTCTTGACTTATTTCATGGCAAAGCGCCTCTAGAACATCAATTACATACTGTTCAGATCTGATCAAACATACCATATCCGCACCAGCCTGAATTGAATGAACTGCTCCATTCACAATCCCGTAGCGGTCCTTAATGGCATTCATTTCAAGGGAATCAGTTACTATCACGCCATCAAAGCCCATGTCTTTTCTTAGGATACCCGTAAGAATTTTTTCAGACATGGTGGCAGGAAATTCATTGTCAATCTTCGGAAATAAAATATGAGCCGTCATTATCATGGGAATACCATTTTTAATGGAGGCTTCAAATGGCTTTAACTCAAAGGATTTCAGTTCTTCGTAAGTTTTATAGACTATTGGCAAGGCATGATGAGAATCCAAGATCGTGTCCCCATGACCTGGAAAATGCTTTGCACATGCAACAATGCCCGACTCATCCAACGCTTTCATCACAAGCGTAGAAAATCGAATAACGTCTTCAGCAGTTCGGCCATAAGAGCGGTCTCCTATCACCTTGTTTGCGGGGTTAGAAAAAATGTCATTAACTGGAGCAAAATTCGCATTTATTCCAACCAATTGCAGCTGCTTTCCTGTGGCTACAGATCCAGTATATACAAGCTCTTCACTTCCATACTCAGAAAGATTCAGAGCCGAAGGCATTTTTTCTATATCCCTGCTGAACCGGGAAACACGTCCGCCTTCTTGATCCACAAAAATCAGAGCTTTTTTTCCGGTATTTGCGAACACCTCTTTCTGAATATCCAAAGTAAGCTTACGCAATTGCATTGCATTCTTAACATTCCACTTAAAAAGGATCACGTTGCCAATTTTATAATCCCTAAAAATGCGGCGGTCTGCGTCTGTCAACTTATAGCCAGGAATTCCAATCATTACCATTTGGCCAACAAGAGAGCGCTTATCTTTCATTTCCAAAGATAAAGGATGTTGAGAATTATTTTGCACAGGAACTGTCTTTTTTGAAGTAGCACAAGAAGAGATGAAAATAAAAAAGGCCGAAAAAAGAACGGCCTGCAAAAAAAATTCAATTCGTTTCATATTTGTTTTCAAAAAAAAGCCTGGCAGCTTCCTACTTTCCTTAGTAAGGAATCTTGCTGCGCAATCTTCCTTACAACCAGTTTTTTCAAAACTGGCGCAAGCGGTAAAGTAACTCATTACTAAACTGCTATGGATTTTCCGTTCATAAGATTTGTTTTCAAAAAAAAGCCTGGCAGCTTCCTACTTTCCCGCGGTATGCAGTATCATCGGCGTAAGAGAGCTTGACTTCCGTGTTCGGTATGGGAACGGGTATTTCCTCTCCACTAAGGTTACCAGACATTTATCGGCTACATTATAGGAAAAATGACATCTTTATGCAATAGTCCAAATTCATGGACTAAGATTCAAGATTTTGATATGATTGAAATAGTTTTTTTTGTGAAGGATATCGTGATGACAAAGTATATTTTTATTACCGGAGGCGTTGTTTCCGGACTTGGCAAGGGAATTGCAGCTGCATCCATCGGTCTTATTCTTAAGAGACTTGGACTTAGCGTTGTAAACCAAAAATTCGATCCTTATCTTAACATCGACCCAGGCACAATGAATCCTATTCAGCATGGCGAAGTTTTTGTTACAGATGATGGTGCAGAAACAGACCTTGACCTTGGACACTATGAACGCTTTACAGACACATCACTTTCTCAATCATCTAACACCACCGCCGGTCGTGTTTACCTTACCGTTCTTAACATGGAACGCGAAGGCAAATTCAACGGAGGAACAGTTCAGGTTATTCCCAACATTACAGAAGAAATCAAACGCCGCATGCTTCTTTCCACAAAAGAAACAAAAGCTGATGTCATCATAACTGAAATAGGTGGAACAATTGGTGACATTGAGTCACTTCCATTCGTAGAAGCCATCCGTCAGATTAAATATGAAGTTGGCGAAGAAAACTGCTGCTACATTCACCTTACATTAGTTCCATACATCGAAACAGCACACGAATTGAAAACAAAGCCAACACAGCATTCCGTAAAAGAACTTCAGGAATTGGGTATCAAACCAAACATCATAATGCTTCGCACTGAGCACCCTATAGATTCACAAACAAGAGAAAGGCTTGCTAACTTCTGTAACGTCGATCCAGCTCACCTGATTCAAAACCTGAATGCAAAATCCATTTATGAAGTTCCTCTTCAGCTTGAACAGGAAGGAATCGGCAAGGCTGTTTGCGAAGCTTTAGGCATAAAAAAGGGACCTGCAGATTTGAGCGAATGGGCCCAGATGGTCGATCGTTTCAACAACCCCACACAAACTGTAAAAATCGCTTTGGTAGGAAAATACGTTGCTCTGCACGATGCATATCTTTCTGTAGTAGAATCTTTGATTCACGGCGGAATCGAAAACCTTGCTGCCATTGATATCGATTGGGTATCTTCCGAAGAATTGACTGACGACGCCACAACACAAGCTCGTCTCAAAGATGCAGATGCCGTAATAGTTCCTGGAGGTTTTGGTGGACGCGGTATTGAAGGCATGATTTCTACCGCAAAATACTGCCGAACCAGCAAGGTTCCATATTTTGGAATCTGTCTTGGTATGCAGATTATCTGTATCGAATATGCAAGAAATGTTCTTGGCTTCGAGGGCGCAAATTCAACAGAAATGGATCCAAACACAAAATATCCTGTAATTGACCTTATGCCAGATCAGAATGGAAAAATTCTTGGCGGAACTCTTCGTCTTGGAAAATTCGAATGTGCAGTTGAAAAAGGCACAAAAGTATATGAAGCCTACGGTTCAACTACAATCTGGGAAAGACATCGTCATCGCTATGAATTCAACAACAAATATCGTGATGATCTAAAAAACGCAGGCCTTATCATTTCTGGTGTAAATCCAGAAAGAGATTTGGTTGAAACAGTAGAGATTCCAGATCATCCTTGGATGGTTGGTGGCCAATTCCACCCGGAATTCAAGAGCCGACCAAATAAAGCAGGTCCTTTGTTCCGCGAATTCATCAAGGCAGCTTGCGAAAACAAAAACAGGAACAAATAAAAAAAACTTTTTGGACATTAATCCAGGAAGTTTTTAGCTTTAAAAGTCTTTTTTTTGATCCAATTTTTAAATTCATGTTATAATTTTCTAAATAGATATGGAAATAAGAGAAAAAAATCTTGAAATTGCAACAGACTTTATCCTCAACCATAATTCAAATCTATGCTATCTTGTAGCGCCAGACAATCTGTGTGATAACCTGAAGTTCTGCATTTCAGATGATTGGAATATCATCGACTTGAAAAACAACTACTCACCATTCAAGCCTTTCCTGCAGATTACATCAGATTACAAGCCAACTTCAGAACTTCTTCAAAAATATTGCTATGAAGTGCAAAGGGAAACGTTCCGGTCCTACTTTGAAAGAGGCATTGCCATTGAAAGATATGACGTTCCTATCGAAAACGAAAACCTATATGAAACAAACAGATTCATCAGTACAATCTGTAATCTCATAAAAGAACTGAACACCAAAAATTTTCTTATTCTGAATGCTCAGATGATTCATTCAGATACAGTCGAACTCCTTAAGGTTCTTGAAAAAACAGAGCATGATGGAAAATTTGTACTTTGCTTCAATTCCGACGAATCTTATGACATTTCTAAAAATGAGCTGGAGTTCCTGGAACAAAGCCATGACAAAATAAATTTTCTGTGCCTAAAAGAAAATTTCAGCAAAACTGCATCACTTTTACAGAAAAAGAAACGTACCATGGACACGGAATCCATGGACTACAATAGTATTCTTCATGTGTTGCGCAACAACAGGCTTTTCATGGCAAATGAACAGCTTCAGATTATAACAAATCTTATTTCAAAGAACTTCCTGCATTTTCAGTTGTCACCAGAAGAAGCTCACGTAATCCACTGTGAAATCGCACTTGCATTTTACGCTTGTGGTCAGTTGGATGACTGTATTCTTCACCTGAACGAAGTTGTAAATGATAAAATCAATGACGAATATAAAATAGCCGCATATCATTACCTTACAAAAGTTTTCTACTATAAAAAATCTCATGACTTTGCCATCAAGTATTTTTTAAGATCTCAGGAACTTACCCATAACGAACCAAATTCGCCATACATTGCCTTGAACGCAATGCTTGAATATCAGTTCATGGAAAGAACCGATCTTGGAGAAATTATTTCAAAATACACTCATGCGCTGGATTTGCTTGAAAGACAGGGGTTTGTAAACAACTACATTTCCACAGGTCTATCCATTCCATGGAAGCTGATCAATGAGCAAAGCTCAAGGTTTTTAATCGACAGCAACATACAAAAATGTTACGAACTGGCGAAAAAAATCGATAATCAGCACCTTGTATCAAAGGCTTGCCATTGGAAAGGCATCATGCATTCTCATTACGGCGAAGACAAGGAATCCATCAAGTGGTATGACGAATGTAATAGAATTCGCACACAAATCGGAGAAATCGGTCCCCTGATGAATATACGCAACGGGCTTTCATACGAATCTCTTTGCCGCGCAAAATATGAAAATGCATACAACCTTGTAAATGGAGTTGTAAAAAACCTCTACTCTATAGATGACTATTCAGCATCAATCGACACTTTGAAAAACCTAAGCTATGCTTTGTTCTATTCACGGCATTTTCTACAGGCATACACTGTTCTGAATAAAATCCTTCACTACATGAAGATTTTCGAAATGGAGTATCAGACAAACAATTCGTTCTTGCCAACAATGAATGACATTCTCCTTTTCAAGACGATAATAGATTTAAGTTGGGGCGACTATATCCACAGCAAAACCAATTATATGGCCATATATTCAGTGCCAGATACAGTCACATCCGAAGACCGTCCTTTGATTTTCTTCATTCAGGCCTCCCTTTGGCTTTTTGACAAAAACATTAAAGAAGCAGAAAAATCCATGAAAACCTGCATCAATATGCTGAAGGAAATCAAAAGAGATCAAAGCCATAAAATCGTTTTCTGCTGCTATGAATTCGCATTGGCTCTCGAAAAAGAAGGTTTTGAGGAAGAATCGCGCAAATACATGGATAAAGGTTTTCAACTGGCAAAGGATAAAGGGTTCACCTATTTTTCACTAAATCGCTCAAGCATTACAACCGAAGACTACCTGCAGAACATTCCTAAATTCGAACCTCTGAACATCGATCTTGCATTTCTTGACGAAAAAACAGAAAAAGAAGTTCTGGTTACTCAGCTCCACAAACGCCTTTATGATTATCAGTTCTTGAACAAAATCAAGACAAATGACATCATGACCACTTCCCTTCAGCAATATATTGAAGATTCGGCCAACACAATCTTTGAATACTCAATGGCAAAAGGGGTTTATGTTTGTGAATTGACAAACGGCAAATATCAGACGATTTTCTCCATTTTCAGAAATGATGAAGCAAATTTTTCTGAAAATAAATGGAAAAAACTTTTCACCCGTTTCTCTAAAGAATCGTCATGCGAAATGGAATTTTATGCCAGGGAAAATCTTTTTTTCAGCAACATAAGTAAATTCGAATATAATTTCGGGATTGCTTTGGTTCAAAGTCCAAAAACCCCATTTTCTCCGGAAGTGATCAGCGCTATAAACATTGCCCTGTTCACCATTCAGTCCCAGATTACAATTTACAAGCAAAATGAAAACCTCATTTTCCTTTCTTCTACAGACCAGCTTTCTTTATTAAAAAACAAACATTCCCTTACGGAATTTCTTTCCATTGAAAGCGAAAAATTGCGTCGAGCCAATAAAAAAAACATTGAAATGCCGCAGATTTCAATCGCTTTCATCGATCTGGACAATTTCAAATATTACAATGACCACTTTGGTCATCCGGTAGGAGACCTTGTAATAAAACTGTTTGCAAAACTTTTAAAGAATACATATCGGTCGGTGGACTTCGTTTCCCGATATGGCGGAGACGAATTCGTAATCGTAATGAATGACTCAAACGTCATGGACGGTGCAAGGGTATATCAGCGACTTTTGGATAACCTGAAGGCAGAAGAATATTTCTTGCCGGAAATCAGAAAATTCTTGAAAAAACCAGATCTGGAAGTCCAAGACAATTTGAAAATTGGTTTCAGCATGGGTATTTCATCGAATATTGATAACAGGGACTCCTCTGACTTGAACCTTACACTTGCAAATGCCGACAAAGCCTTATATCACTCTAAAGAGAATAAAAAAGGCTGTTGCACCGTATGGAGCTCAATTCGCAACCACTCATAATTCAAAATCAATTCACACAAATCCATATATTTGGTAAAATATGCCATTATATTTTGAAGGAAATTTTATGTCACGTTCAAAGATTGTTGTTTTGGATTTTGGTAGCCAATACGCACACTTAATCGCAAAAAGATTCCGTATGTTGGGCTATTACTCAGAAATCGCTTTGCCTTCCACTGATTTATCTGTTTTCGAAAACTGCAAAGGCATTGTTTTCAGTGGCGGACCAAGTTCCGTTTACGACGAAAAAGTTCCTGAATTCAATTCAGAAATCCTGAATCTTGATATTCCAATTCTTGGGCTTTGCTATGGCCACTACATCGTTCAGCTTGGCTACAACGGAAAAGTGGGAAAAGCAGATGTGGGCGAATTCGGCTTTGCTCAATTGACTCTTAACCCGCAAGTAAAGTCCCCTTTGTTCGAGGGAATCGAACCTGTGCAGCAGGTCTGGATGAGTCATCAGGATGGTGTTCTTGCCATGGGCGAAGGATTTGAAGTAGTAGGTTCCACAAAAGACTGTCCATTTGCAGCTACACAGAATCTTGCCAAAAAGCGATTCAGCCTTCAGTGCCATTGTGAAGTAAAAGATACTCCATGTGGAAACCAGATTTTTGAGAATTTTGCCAGATATTGTGCAATGGAAAAAAACTGGGACCAGAATACTGTTCTTCAGGTTATTCTTGACCAAATAAAAAAAGACGCAGCCGACAAAAATGTTCTGCTTTTCCTTTCTGGAGGCGTAGATTCAACAATCACTTTTGCGCTTTTAAACAAAGCCCTTGGACAAGACAGAGTACTTGGCCTTCATATAGACAATGGCTTTATGCGCAAAAACGAATCTGCAAATGTTAGTGAAGCATACCACAAATTCGGCTTTCAAAACTTCATTGTGGAAGATGCGTCCGAAAGTTTCCTCAAGGCCATAAGTTATCTTACCGATCCGCAGAAAAAACGCATGGCAGTTGGCGAAAACTTTATCACCGTCCGCAATGAAGTAGTTGCGAAACAACACCTTGATGAAAGCCAATGGCTTTTAGCTCAGGGAACATTATATCCGGATATCATTGAATCCGGCGGAACAAAAAATTCAAATACCATAAAAACTCATCACAACCGTGTAGAAGGTATTCAGGAACTTATCGCAAAAGGTCTTATTATTGAACCTATTCGAGATTTGTACAAAGATGAAGTTCGTGCAATCGGCAAGAAACTTGGACTTAATGACGAACTTGTTATGCGCCATCCATTCCCAGGACCTGGCCTTTCAATCAACGTACTGTGCAATGACGGAAAATCCTGGTCTGAAAAAGATGATGAAGAATTTCTGGCAGCACAGAAAGAACTTGATGCAGTTCAGTTTGATATGTTCTGCGAACACTGCACCGCAGATCTGAAAAGAAGCGTACTTCCTGTTCGTTCCGTTGGTGTTCAAGGTGACTTCAGGACATATCGTTTTCCAGCAGTCCTTACATTTGGACATGAAGGAAACGGTTTTTATCATTTGCCAAAAATCCGCGAAAAAGTTGAAGCTGCATCATCAACAGTCACAAACGGCGCAAAATTCCTGAACAGAACATGCATCAAGCTTTACCAGAAACCTGGTGTAAATGACGAAGATATGAAACTACAGGAAGGCTATTGTGATAAACGCCGTCTTGACCAGCTTCGCGAAGTGGATAACATTGTTCTTACCCAACTTCACAAAACCGGATGGTACAACCAGATTTTCCAGCATCTTACAATCGATTTACCTTACGCAACAGACAAAAACAAGGCAAGTTTTGTGCTGCGCCCAGTTTGTTCAGAAGACGTAATGACTGCTCGATTTGCCTGGTGGCCTAAAGAACTGATGGACAGCATTTTACAGCAAATTGCAAAACTCGATTTTGTTGACGCCGTTTATTTTGACGCAACAAACAAACCGCCTGCAACATTCGGCTGGGAATAAAATAAATAACCAAAACTCCATATGTACGAAATGGTTGAAGAAATAAACAAACAAAAAAAACTTCAACCAGGCAACAAAGGATTTTAAAACCTGGCTTAAGGAACAAAACTTTCTAGAATCTAATTCCCTCAAAACCATGGAATGGTTTATTTCCAACATGGATATGGATTTATTCCTGAAAACCTATGCTGCAAATGTCATTCTTGGAATGTGGGATGACTATTGGACAAACATGAACAACAATTATTTCTATTTCGATAAAAAATGCCTGGATATCTATTTCAGGTATTTGTCTTCAAATTCCTGTACAGACATTGGCTTAGCAAAATAGTATCCCTGGAAAACGTCACAACCCATTTTTGTAAGCATCTGAACCTGGTCAAAAGTTTCAACACCTTCTGTCACTACGCTCATATTGAGTCTATGAACCATATTTATAACCGATTCGATGATTAGATTTCCACGTTCTCTATGTGTATTGCCCTGCAGGAAACGCATATCGATTTTAATCACATCAGCTTCAATATCTTTCAGTGTATTTAACGAAGAATAACCGCTTCCAAAATCGTCAATCTCTATGCTGAAGCCATAAAATCTAAGCGCCTTTAAAATACTTGTGTAACGGAGCCCTTTTTCAAGCATTACGGTTTCAGTAACTTCGATTTTTAATTTTTCTGGAGATACATCATATTTTTCCACAAGATTCGTAAACACATCATACAAATCAAACATTTCAAAATCACGACCAGAAACATTCACCGAAATGTAAAGATCATCACGTCCCTTTTTTTTCCAATCAGAAAGAATCTGCACAGAGCGTTCCCATACAAACCTATCCAGATGATGAACAATTCCAGCTTGCTCCAAAGTTGGAATGAACTCCCCAGGTGGCACCTGACCTTTCTCATGATGATTCCAGCGAACCAATGCTTCAGCACCGTTTACCTTCCCGTCAGGAGTAACTTGCGGCTGCAGAAATACAACAAACTGTAGTGCATGCAATCCAGAATCAAAATGGGTGATTACCCATCTTTCATTCATGGACTGCTGCAACATCTGCTCATCATAATATGAAACTAAAACATTCAAATCTTCGCTTGAACTGGCCTCTGCCATTAAAGCCTTATCGCACATAACAGAAACCGACTCACTGTTGTCATTGATTCTGTAGGCCCCATATTGCAGCTGAACGCGAAAACTTTCATTCTCAAAACGTTTTTTAAGCAATTTTAGATCATCAAGCAAAATCTTTTCAGAAAATTCGCTGTCTTTCATGAGCATGACAAATTCATCACGCCAAAGTCTTCCATACACAAAACAGGAATAATGACTGCATTTTTCCCGAAGAAGGGACGCAAAAAACTGAAGGAACGAATTTCCTTCGTTTTCGCCAAAACCATAATTATAGAATTTAAAACCTTTAATATTTGAACACAAAATAATGTACTTTTCATCAGGATTCTCGGAAAGAACCTTTTCTGCCTGAGTTATAAATCTGTTTCGATTGTACACACCTGTCAAAGAATCATAGGAAAATTTTCTGTTTTCTTTTTCGATATTAATTGCATCTTTATATCGGCAAATTTTCAAAATGGCATAAAATGCTGAAACAACAAAAACAAGCACTATGACCACAATAATCACATAAAACAGAAATCCGTCATACAGATTTTTTTCCATCCGATAGAATGCAAAACTTTTATCACTGAAAAACAACGAAGGTTCCCCAGGAAAATACAGAATTAAACCAAATGTAACAGATTTGATATCCTGTACAGACGAATTACTCCTTGGAATCGGAAATTCAGATGCACTCATTGAAGGAAAATAGATGAAATAATCACCTTTCTTAAGCGGTATCAAAAGATCAGAAGATATAATCTTGTGCTTTAAAGTTATATCCGTTGGATTATAATTTCTTAAATCAAGGCGTTGTACATTTTCCTGACCGTTTTCATCAAACTGATGTATTTCAAAATCACCACACCATCCATTATTTAAAAAACAATCATCTCTTACGTCAAATCTTACATTCCATTCAGGAATTTCGTAGGAACTTTTGTTCTTTACATCAACATCAAAGATTACAGCACTGAAAATGCTGTTTTTCCCGTTGAAATCAATGACTTCCTTTGTCCAGGAATCAGAATCGCCGCCTCTGGTATGAATATCCAGGCTCAAATCGTCGTTTTCACTTTGAATGGAACATGAATGAGCTTTTTTATTAAAATTCACAATCGATTCTCGATAAAAAAAGAACACAGTTGCAACAAATGCAAACAAAATGAAATATATAATCAATAATTTCTTTACCCACGAAAACATACAACTTTCCTTAGTAACATTTTATTACACTTTCATTCAATAATCAAACAATCTCTTTTCTACTTAAGTTCTTTTATAGCACAAAAGTTTTTTTGCTATGTGCAGAAATCTTCAATCACCTGTTCCTGAATGCAATTCATTGTAAAAGCCAAATCTTTTCTATATAATAAAAATTGGATTTTTTATTTGAAAACTAGGCCATTATTTTTCAATACCTTTTGGCCTGCCAAACCGACAGTCTTTTTCGCTTTGCTAAAATTTCTGCCAGTGTTTATTGCAAATTATTATTTTTTGGAGATATAAAATGTCAAAGTATCCTTTTGAATCCATCGAACCAAAATGGCAGAAATTTTGGGATGCAAACAAAACTTTCAAGGCTGTGGAAGATCCTAAATTCCCACCTGAAAAACGCATGTACGTTCTTGATATGTTCCCTTATCCTTCAGCAGCGGGATTGCATGTTGGACACCCTGAAGGCTACACAGCAACAGATATCTACTGCCGCTACCTTCGCATGAACGGTTACAACGTACTTCATCCAATGGGATACGATGCATTCGGTCTTCCAGCAGAAAACTATGCAATTAAGACTGGCACACATCCTAGAACAACAACAAACGCAAATATTGAACACTTCACTCAGCAGATCAAGTCTCTTGGATTCTCATACGACTGGGACCGCTGCGTTTCTACCTGTGAACCAGAATATTACAAATGGACACAGTGGATTTTCCTTCAGCTTTACAAAAAAGGCCTGGCTTACGAAGCAGAAACTCCAATCAACTGGTGTCCTTCATGTATGACTGGTCTTGCAAACGAAGAAGTAAAAGATGGAAAATGTGACCGCTGCGGTTCAGAAGTTACCCATAAAACAATCCGCCAGTGGATTTTGAAAATCACTGATTACGCAGACCGCCTTGATTCTGATCTTGAAGGTTTGGACTGGCCTGAATCTGTAAAACTTATGCAGCATAACTGGATTGGAAAATCCACAGGTGCTGAAGTAACTTTCACAGTTGCAGACAAAGACGGAAAGGCAACTGATCAGAATCTTACAGTTTACACAACTCGTTGTGATACATTGTTCGGTGCAACTTACATGGTAGTAAGTCCTGAACACAAAATTGTTCCTTCAATCACAACTGCAGAACAGAAAAATGCAGTAGATGCTTATCTTGAAGCAGCAGCAAAGAAATCTGATCTTGAGCGAACAGATTTGAACAAAGACAAAACTGGTGTATTCTCTGGAAGCTATGCAATCAACCCAGTAAACGGAAAGCTCATTCCAATTTGGATTGCAGACTACGTTCTTATTTCTTATGGTACAGGCGCAATCATGGCCGTTCCTGCTCACGATGACCGTGACTGGGAATTTGCCAAAAAGTTCAATCTTCCGATCATTGAAGTACTTAAGAGCGAAGTAAACGTTCAGGAACAGGCCTGGACAAAAGACGGAATCCACGTAAATTCCCAATTCCTTGATGGACTTAACAAAAAAGACGCCATCGCAAAAATGCTTGAATTCCTTACAGAAAAGAAAATCGGACGTAAAGCAATCAATTATAAACTCCGTGACTGGGTATTCAGCCGTCAGCGCTACTGGGGTGAACCAATTCCGTTGGTTCATTGCCCAGATTGTGGAACAGTTCCAGTTCCAGAAGAAGAACTTCCTCTTAAACTTCCAGAAGTTAAATCATACCAGCCAACAGGTACAGGCGAATCGCCACTTGCTGCAATCGATTCATGGGTAAACTGCAAGTGTCCAAAGTGCGGAAAGGCTGCAAAACGTGAAACAAACACAATGCCACAGTGGGGCGGCTCATGCTGGTACTATCTTCGTTACCTTGATCCTAAAAACGAAAAGCAATTCTGTTCAAAAGAAGCAGAAAATTACTGGATGCCGGTAGACCTTTACATAGGTGGTGCTGAACATGCAGTTCTTCATCTTCTCTACGCTCGTTTCTGGCATAAAGTACTTTACGATTGTGGTTTAGTTTCCACAAAAGAACCATTTCAGCGCCTTGTAAACCAGGGCATGATCACTTCTTTTGCATATCAGCGCAAGAACAAGACTCTTGTTCCTGTTGATGAAGTTGAAGTAAAAGACGACGGAAAAGCTTACGAAAAAGCAACAGGTGAACAGCTTGAACAAATTATTGCAAAAATGTCTAAATCACTTAAAAACGTTGTAAACCCTGATGACGAAATCAAGGCATACGGCGCTGATTCAGTTCGTATGTATGAAATGTTCATGGGTCCACTTACAATGAGTAAGCCATGGGCTACCCAGGGTATAGTTGGTATCAATCGATTCCTTGAACGCGTATGGGCTGTAAGCGAAAAACCAATGAACGACATTGACATTACAGGAAAGCTTGAGGACGAAAGACTTGTTTCTGCACGTAAGACATTTGCCCAGACAATCAAAAAGGTAACAGACGATACAGCAACGCTGAATTTCAACACTGCAATCAGCCAAATGATGATTTTCATCAATGAAGTTTCAAAGCTGGAATCAATCCCGAAGGCTATGTGGTCTGACTTTGTAAAAGTACTTTCTCCATACGCTCCTCACCTTGGTGAAGAACTTTGGCAAAAACTAGGAAACCAAGGCACAATCGCTTACGTTCAGTGGCCAACAGTTTCTGATGATTGGGGAAAAGACGATGCAAAAACAATCGTTGTAATGGTAAACGGTAAACTCCGCGGTAAATTTCAGGCAGCACCAGGAACTGGCGACGATGAACTTAAGGCTTTGGCACAAAACAACGAAGACGCAAAGAAATTCCTTGATGGCAAAGAAATTGTAAAATGCGTTGTGGTAAAAGATAAGCTTGTAAACTTTGTAGTTAAGTAACAAAAAAATAGCCAAAATACGTCGAGTCAAGGCACACATACCCTTAAAGCCTTGACTTCGCCGTTTTTAGGGTTTGTAATAAATCCAAAAGCAAAAAACAGGGGCGGTTGTGAAGAATCTTCACAACCGCCCCTGTTTTTTTATCTGCTATTCGCATAAAAAAAATAACTATTGCGTAATTTTTTTCCATTCATCAAAAAATTCAAGCATATACT
Source organism: Treponema sp. (assembly GCA_016297405.1). Classification (GTDB taxonomy): domain Bacteria; phylum Spirochaetota; class Spirochaetia; order Treponematales; family Treponemataceae; genus Treponema_D. Next base: position 6,372 of record JAEDGP010000025.1, on the reverse strand, counting down.
GCTGAACATTTGCAAACCATTTTGCTTGAATTCTTGCAGCATTCACACCAACATAGCGGAAATGCCAGCTTTCCCAGCGATATCCTGTCACATCCTCATAATTTTGTGGAAAACTCAAAGACCAGCCGTATTTAGAACTATTTTCGTACATCCATTCGCCCATTTTTGTCTGAGCAAAAGAATCGTCTATAGAACCAAAATCCACTGCAAGACCAAGCTGATGCTGGCTTGTTCCAGCCCTTGCGCTTTCACGCTCAGCTTCTTCCAGGCCATCAATACGAACCCATTTTTCAAAAAGCTTTTCCTGATACTCATAGGAACGATAGGTTGAACTTACCAGCAAAGTGACACCCTGTGCTTTGGAAGCCTGTGCCATCTGCACAAGGGATGCATAAGCTTCAGGCCTAAGGCTCAAATCATTTCGGCTGATATCAAAGCTTGAGTTTTTTGTCAATTTTACAAGATCTTTTGGCACATAGCCAGAACCGATATTATGTTTTTTGTCTATCAGATAAAATAAAGAAACATCATCAGTTCTAAAGGATGCCTCTTCCTTAATCAAGGCATCTAAATCGCAAACAAAATCATCAACAACATCTTCATCAAATGAAATATCTGCCTTAAAGCGATCACTCATTTTTTCATAAACCTGACCAACCAGGTTCATATTTTTTGCATGTTTTTCCTGCTTCCAGGAAAGCACATCGTCAGAGCAAACATTCATATTCTTGTGGGATTTTGCGCATGAATTAAAAGACAACAACAAGCCCATGGACAAAACAAAAACAGAACTTCTGAAAAAGCTCATCATTTTACCTCTGTAACGGAACTAATAATGTTGAACAACTTTTTAAAACCTGTGGACAAAATTTCTTTATCACATTCATTGGAAAGCGAAAGCAAATACAACTTAGTACCGTATTCTTCAGCATCATTATGAGTGGCCATTATAACCCCCATGGCAGAAGAATCAAGTACCACAACCTTTGAAAGATCAAGAACAACATTATGTTTCTTAATTGCATCATAAAGTTTTTCCTGAATCGTTACTGCAGTATATGCATTGAAAACACCACTCAATTCAAACATCACATATTCAAGGCCGTCTTTTTTTATGACCGTTAACTGTTCCATTTTTTACCTCATTTACTGTACAAAATCTTCATTATCCAGAAGCTCTGCATCATTTTTTTCATCTGAAGATTCCAATGCCATAGCTTCATTGCGTTCCTTTTCCATATCTTCCATGACATGTTTATAGAAATCAGCTTTTATGGCATCTGCTTCCGCTTTTTCAGATTCATTTGTATTAAGATATTTGAGAACCAATATACTGACATCATCTTCCATTTCATGGGACATAAATTTTACAAGATCATCATACTGGAACTGAGCCATACGTTGAGCTGGATACATGGAGTTGGCAACCATATTTCTTTGAATTCGATCTTTTCCAAATTCTTCACCACGAAGAGAATGAGATTCGATTAGACCGTCAGTACAAGCCAAAACAATATCATGCTGATGAAATTCAATCTGTTTTACGTTGATATAAGGAGAAATGTCCTTTACAAACCCAAGGATATGTCCTTCACCTTGAATTTCAATTACATTGTTATATGACTGTGTGTAAAGCAACATGGAAGGAATACCACAGTTGATATAATACATTGTATCATTTTCAAAATTTATGATGGCGAACATACCTGCAAAAATAGTGCCTTTTTCCAGATTATTTCTGATAAATGAATTGATTTTTACAACAAGTTTCTTGAAATCATGGGTTTCAGCAAGATAAGCTCGAATAATGGCCTTCAGAATAACCATATTCATACTGGCTGCAATACCTTTACCACTCAAGTCGCCTACAACAAACATATGTCGAGTATCTGTGAGACGAATCATATCAACGAACTCACCACCGATATTGTGGGCAGGAACCATGATACAACCCGCATCAATTTTGTGGTTTTCAATTCGATCCATATTTTCCTGAATGGAAGTAATAATCTGAGAAGACATTCGAAGTTCACGGTTTACAGTACCAATGATTTCCTTATTGGAAATATTTCGCATATAGTAACCGAATACGAAGAAATAAGAGAATAGTTTATTGAAAACATTCAGGTCATATTCTTTGTAGTGCTCCTTGTTGTTCTTGATTCCCAAAATAATGAATCCATGAACAGTTCGACCTTCATTCAAGATGAACAAAGCATCGGCATCAGTGTAATCAAAAAACTTTGTAAGATTTTCCTTGAAATTTGCAAGAACATGAGAATTTTCTATTTCACTATGGATAAGGACATTTTTGTTTATATTCAGCAAAGCTTCAAAGATTCCATCATCATCAGAAATCTTCTTGTGCTTTGATTTTGAAGAATACGCTTCTTCAAAGGTATTGTTGCCACCATTGATATATACGGACATGAAAGAGGCTTCCACGTTCCTTTTGAAAATCTGGTACATAGAATCAGCAATTTCATCCATTTCACCATTATAATCGATAGATGCCAAATCTTTTTCAAATCTTGCAGCATAGTCACCTGAATGACTGAACTTGGTTTTTGAAATAAGCTTTGAGATGAATGTTGCAAACCAAAGTACCAGACCTGCAGAAATAAATCCAAGAAGCAAGAAAAGCTGTTCATAGGAATTTTCAAGAGGATACAATGCTCTGAATATAAGACCCATTGCAGTTGCAGGCAAAAGATACATGAACAATCCCTTGATTGAAAACGAAGCAATAGATTTACCAGAAGGCACTGATACCAATTTGTCGGCAAGCGGCATTATCACGAAAGTCGGAAGATACATGAAGTAGTGAAGCAATTGATAGCCCTTATGCTGTTTGCAGATGATATCAAGGGCAAAGGACAAAATCCACATCATTATAAGTGCGAGGGAATATAGGATTCCCTTAAAACGATCAATCTTGCTTGTAGAAAGCTCATTCTTCACAAGCATGGCCACACAACCGCACGCAGGAATGAAATAGAAAAATATGATATTGTACAAAGTCTTCCATGTCCAAGGGAAAACCGATCTTACCGAATCAGGGAATACATAAACCGGAGCCACAACAATGCCAGCTTCCGGGCTAACAGAAACACTACCTAACTTTGCAAAACAAAGCCAGATAACTGCACCGTAAAGCACAAGCTTTAGAACGATTGAAATTGTGCTAATATAATGCCATGCGCTGTATGTAAAACAAAAGGCAAGATTTACAAGCATACAGCCTTCAAGAATAAAGACGATATGCATCAATGTGGAATAGAGGGATGAAGCCAGCATTCCCCTAACCATAATCATAAATGTAAACAAAATAGCTGTTACGTTAAACAAAAGAATATCAGATATGACTGGATTAGTACCATTATCAGATTTACTTTCCAGGCGATCTACATAAATCGTCTGAAACAGGATAAAAGCACAAAGTATTATATTAAGTCCAAGAAAAATCATAATTAACCTACCTTAGCAATCATCATTGTAATATCATCATGAAGACGCTTATCGCCATTGTATTTCATAATCAAATCAACTATGTCATTTACAAACTGCTGAGGCTGTTTTGAAGCACCACTTTGCAAAGTCTGCTTGAACAATTCCGTATCACCAAGCTCAACGCCATTATCGTCCATAACTTCCGAAACACCGTCAGTTGCAAGCAAAATCGAATCTCCACGGAAAAGTCTGTGTTCAGAAACTGTCACATCATCCATATCGATAATACCCACAAGGCTGGCATTAGATGCAAGGGATTTGATTCTGTATCCTTCTGGTGAACGGGTAAGAATAATCGGATCCGACATGGAAGCATTGATGTAAGTGATTTTCATTGCCTCTGTATCTACAATACCAAGGAACAAAACAGTATATTTATCCTGAAGATGCATGTTCTTGATTGCCCGGTCAACGGACTGGATCATAGAAACCAAATCTTCTTTGTTTTCTATGATTTTTACCGTATTCATTACAAGACCCATGATAAGAGCCGCTGGAAGACCTTTACCAGAAACGTCTCCAAGCATCAGCAAAGTTTTTGAACTGCTTATAGGCAAGATGGAGTAATAGTCACCAGAAACATTTACAAGAGGACGGTAATAAGTTGCAATCTTCAGATGTGGAATTTCGGGAATATCATGAGGAAGGAATGACACCTGTGTTTGAGCAAGCTGTTCCCATTCTTTTGTAAGAGAAGAAATTTCTGAAAGATTTGAAATTGTTTTATTACGAGAAAGGAATCGCACATATTCTTCAAACAGTTTCATATAGATTTCATTGTCGAAAAGTCGTGTATATCTATTGAAAACAAAGAACTGATAATCATCATAGCAAAGAAGGAAGCCACGGGCACCTTTACTGGAAGATATTACATCGAAAGTCGGTCCGATAAATTCAATTCCGTTTTTCCAGCCAACAGGAAAGTTACGAGAAATCTTATCGCGAACCGAGGAGTAAGAGGAAACACGACTTGGACTGTTATAAAGAACATAATTCTTTTTTCGTTCAATGAACAGAATGCTACAGTCTGCATTCATTTCCAAGGTCTTTGCAATTGTTTCATAAAGATCTTCGTATGAATAGCAAAAACGAAGCGCATCTATGAAATCGCCCAGGAATTTGGTTTCTCCTGACAGTACAAATTTTTTATAAAGAATGCGATCGAAAAAATGCCGCAACGCAGAAGCGATAACAAGAAATGCAAGGAATACTACTGCAGGAACTCCTGCGTAAATGACAATAGCCGTCTGGCTACCCGAATTTTTCTTAACTAAAAGAATAGAGATAATGACTGAAAGAAGCAAAACCGCAGCATCTATAAGCCAAAATATAATTTTCTTTCTGGTTTTATACATATATACCTCTCTATTATGGTAAAAATCCGCAACTATAATTATAACATAGTATCGGCAAAATTGCCCTAAAAAAGAAGTCAATAATAAGCGGCAGGTCGCCAAAAAAAGATAAAAGGCAGCAACTGGAACAAAAACTCCAGCAACTGCCTTTTTGCACAGGATTATTTATTCAATTGGGATAAAGTGATAAGCGACGGTTCATTCGTTGCCTTATCCAATTCCAGATACTGCTGCAAAAGTTCCTTCTGCTTTCCAGAAAGCCTTGTAGGAATCTTTACCATAATCTGAACGAAAAGGTCGCCCCTACGAGAACTGCCGGTATAAGGAACGCCTTCTCCCTTGATTCTAAGAAGCTTTCCATTTGCTGTTCCGTCTGGAACTCTGAAGTTTATCTTTTTGCCATCGAGGGCAGTAATTGCAATATCAGCACCAAGAGCTGCCTGAGCAAAAGTCACAGGAACTGCACAGTACAGATCCTGGCCGTCGCGTTCAAACTGCGGGTGCTCATCCACATGGATGAACACAACCAAATCACCGGCTGGACCACCGTTTAAACCTGCATCACCCTGCCCTCTGATTGCAATGCGCTTACCATCATCAACGCCTTCTGGAATAGTGAGTGTCATGCGCTTGCTCTTTTCTGTATAACCGCGGCCACCACAACTTTTACAAGGCTTTTCGATTTTTGTCCCTGAACCATTACACTCTGGGCAAGACTGCTGAACGGAAAAGAAACCGGCACTGCGACGAATCTGACCACTTCCACCACATGATGGACAAGTCTTTTTGCCAGAGCCGGCAGCACATCCGGTGCCATGACAGTCGTCGCAGGCCTCATTATGCTTAAAGTGAATCTCTGCCTTTGTTCCAAAGACAGCATCCTTAAATGCCAGATTCAAATCATATCTAAGACTTTGACCTTCCACAGGACCGTTTCTGCGACGACCGGAAGAACGTCCACCACCACCAAACAGATTTTCAAAAATATCACCGAAACCGCCACCCATTCCGCCAAACAGGTCGCTAAAATCGTGGAACGCATGAGAATACTGAGCTCCACCACCTTGATCCATTCCATCTATGCCGGCAAAACCGTACTGATCATACAAAGGACGTTTTTTCTCATCTGAAAGCACTTCATAAGCTTCTGTAGCTTCACGGAATTTTTCCGCAGCTTCCTTATCATCAGGGTTTCTATCTGGATGATATTTTACAGCAAGCTTTCTGTAAGCTTTTTTAATTTCATCTTCTGAAGCTCCTTTCTGGAGCCCTAAAACTTCGTAATAATCACGCTTTGCCATCTCGCATTTTCCTTAGAATCAAATATAGCATTGTGCATATAAAAATTGCAACCGCTTCACCCTAGAAACAACAAAAACAGGAATGCAGGAAAAAAGCTGCAGTGCTTCTGTTTTTGCGAACCATGGCTCCACAGTTGCAATCTAAATTGGGAAGAGGCTGTCCAATAAGTTTGCATTACGGTGGTTGAGTTTATCGAAACCACCAC
>JAEDGP010000093.1 GCA_016297405.1 Treponema sp. | reverse complement strand
CTTAAAGCCTTGACTTCGCCGTTTTTAGGGTTTGTAATAAACCCTAAATAAAAACGCCGTGAAACTGCAATGCAATTCCACGGCGCTTTGCGTTTTTCATAGGCTCATGAGCAAAAAAAATCCCGGGATATGCTAGTGCACGACCCGGGACTCAAAACAAATCATAAAGTTTTTAGGCTATCCATAAGGCAGCCTAAAACCAATCCTTATTTTGTCTTAACAATCACGAATGATTGTGCAGGAACGGATGTGACTTTTGAGCTTTCTTTTGCAATTTTATAAAGCTTTGTAGCACTATCCAAAGTATTAACACCAGCACCAAAAATACCGCTGTTCATACCAATGCTTCCCTTGCCAATGGTAACAACTTTACCTTCTGCAGAAACAGAAGCCTTAGCTTGTGTAGCATTGAAGAAGATTTCAAATTCGTCGTTTTCATCTGCAATTACAAACTTTGTAACACCAGTAGAAATCTTTGTTGCTTCGTTCTTAACTGTTGCATTTCTTACAACAGCAAAGTCTTTTCTAAATGCAATAAGACTTCTGTAAACGTCATATACATCAGAATATGTTTCTTTAAAGCTCAAATCAATCTGGTTGATATCATCTTTTGACTTATAGCTGTTTTCATCACCTTTCTTTGTGCGAAGGAATTCCTGTCCACCATTGATGAATGGAGTTCCTTGAGAAAGGAACAGATATGCAGCGACAAGGCTCTGTTCTTTTCTTACTTTTTCAAGACCAGCTGCGCCAATTTCTGCAAAAAGATCTCCGGAAAATTTATTCACACCAAGGTAAGACATTGCAAGCTTATCAAACAAAGTATAGTTGTCGTGACATTCAGCATAGTGTAGTGCAAGCTGAGGGTCACCAGTTTCATTGCGCTTGTTCTTTCCAACAGCACCGGTCAATCCCTTGATGATTCCATCATCATTGAATTTACCTGCAACGTGACCAAGCTGGAATCCACCAAATTCAGCACCCTTGATTGCATCTCTAAAGTCATCATCGAATGCACCGTAACCATAGCCAAATGCACCTTTACCTGCCTTAACAGCGCCGTCTACTACAGCAGAAGTTCCGCCAGTCCATGGTTCACCGTAAACAAGTACGTTCTTGTCGATTGCATACAATTCATCATAGATTTCCCTCATTGTATCTGTTTCAAGACAACCCATAAGGTCAAAACGGAATCCGTTAATATGGTAGTCGTTCATCCAGTGCTTGAGGGAATCAACAACGTATTTTCTTGCCATTACATGATTTGTAGCAAATTCATTACCACATCCAGAACCATTCGAATAAGCTCCAGACTTTGTCATGCGGTAGAAGTACTTGTTTACTGTCTTGTCATACAAAGAATTAATACCAGTTCCACTTGTGTGGTTGTATACAACGTCCATGATTACAGAGATTCCATTTTCATGGAGCTTCTGAATCAATGTTCTGAATTCTTTTACAGCCTGTGTACCATCGGTATATCCCTTTGTTACATAACGTCCTTCTGGAACGTTGTAGTGATATGGATTGTAACCCCAGTTATATAATGAAGAAGCATTTGTTTCAGCATGATCAAAGACTGGAAGAATCTGAACGTGTGTTACACCAATATCTTTAAGGTGCTTCATGAATTTTTCGCTATTTGCAAGATCAAGATATTTACCAGTACTATTTTCTACAACAGCACGGCTCCAGTCACGAACATGCATTTCATAAATCACAGCATCGCTGTAACGCTTTGTTTCAGTTCCTGATCTTCCGAATGGGTTTACATAAGTAGCTTCCCATGCATCTGGTTTTGCTTCTGCAGAAGAATTGATATTAACAATCTGGCTTGCATAAGAATCTGGACTTGCGCAGTTTGCCCAAATATCTGCTACCTGTGTAGCAACTTCACCTGTGATAAATTCATACTTATAGTATTTGTTTGAGCCATAAGAAACACCAGAAGCTGTCCAAACACCAGTTTCAGCATTCTTTATCATTTTAACGCGCTGTGCAATATTTTCTTCTTTTGTTGATTTAGCCATTGCAGCATCTGCATAAAGCAATACGTTTGCTTCGTCTACAAGTGGTGACCATGCTTTGAAAGTTGCAGTTGAACCGCTCAATGTAAGACCAAGATCGTTACCATCGTATGTATAGCCCATTTCATCAAGAAGACCAACTTCTACAGCAGCAGTAACCACTGATGCATCTGTTTCTTCATTTGGCTTAAATCTTACAGTATATGGTGCTTTTTCCATGTTCCCGGCTGTAAGTGTGATTGTTACTGTTGTTCCGCTCTGTGCAACAGAAGCTACTTCAAGATTTGTAGTACCGTCGCTTCCAGTTACTGTGAACATATCTTTTGTAACACTTTCATAACCAATTACAAGTCCTTTGATTTTGTCACCATCTTTAGAAGCGATTGATGCGCTCTTAAGACCAAGACATTCAGCAGCATTTGTGTAAACTTTTGATTCATCAAAGTTGAAGTAGAAATCTGTATTTTCTTCAAGCAATGCCTTTGAAATAACAATATCTGCAGTCTGTGGAGACCCAGTAGACTTTACGAACAAAATACCCATTGCGTAATTCGGATCAACTGTCATAACAGTTTCAAGACCAGCATCTTTTGAAGATTTTGCCAGCTTGATATCTCCTCCCGGCCAACCTTTGCTGCTATAGTTAGCTTCTGTTGGACTCTTTCGCCAAGCCCAAACATTCCATGTGCCGCTTGCTGCTCCATAAAGGTGAATTACAATTGTTTTTGTTTTATCTGCAGTAGGAACAACAGCACGAGAAACAGCTTCATTTGCATCAGCCGCTTCTGATGTGTTCAATGAAATATCTGAACATCCTGCAAGAAGTACAGAAAGTCCAAGTCCCATCAATAATGCTTTAAGTGTCTTTTTCATCTGATACCTCCTGCCTTAGAAAATTCCTAAAATTGATTTTGAAGATGCGAAATCATATCCTGCAGAAACGGCCGCAGAACGACCAGCGTCTTCTACTTCCGAACTTTCGGTTTCAAATGCAGAATAATAAAATACTGGTTTTCCAGTAACATCTGCCCAGAACATTGGAAGCTCATCAACCATTACAAGACCATTTGTATTTGTATAATCATAAACAAACTTGTTTCCATCTAAGTTAACAACAACAGTTCCATCTTTTTTGAAATTATAAGAAGCACCGTTTGGTATTTCCCATAAATCAAATAAAGATGGTTTTTCACTTCCGTTGTAAAGTATATTCATAGCGATGTAAAATTTTTCAACTTTATTTTCAACTGTCTTGAACATGTATGTGGAATTAGCATTACCACCAAATTCTGTTTTAAAAGAACCGTCTTCAGCATTGTAAATAAATGAAGCTGGCACTGAAATTGAATCAACAGTTGTTTCTTTTGTAAAACCAGTTTCTTCGTCGTACGAATATAATGAATATTCACCTTCTGTTGGTGATGTAAACTTCAGATATTCATACAGCACAGCATCTGAATCAAGATTTACAACCTTGTTGCGAATTACTGTGCCTTCCGTAAATTCAAGCAGTGAAGCTGCACCTGGCTTACCGCTTACACCCGAACTGCCTCCTCCACTTGATTCAGAAGAACAACCTGTCAAAGACAAACTCATTCCCATAGCCAATGCTGCCAAAACAGCAAAAAGCTTTTTGTTCTTTTTCATTTTTTCCTCCAAAGACCTGTTTTTCTTTAGTCTTTTTGAAAAGACTCATGAATACAAGCTCTTTCATAAAGACTAAATATTTAAAAAAAACGGCTTAGGTTTCCCTAAACCGTTTTTTTTATTAAAGCTTATAAATTTAGCTTACAGGAATATCTTATTCAACTGTCCAAGTTTTTGCAGATGCATCAAATGTAGCAACAAAACTCTTGTTTTCAGTCAAATTTGTAATATTAATTGATGTGTCTCCTGAATCATATGTAGGACCACCTGCTTCAAGTTGATCATCAACAATATCAACAAACTTACATCCAATTTTTAATGTTGAACCTACATCAACTTCAGCTGATTCAAAAGGTGTTGAGAATGTTGCTTTTCCTTCAGCATCTGTAGTAGCACGATATTTAGCATGATCATCATCAGTTGCAAAAACTGGATTTCCTTTCCATCCTGCATAAGGCCAACCAGCGTCCCAAGCAAGACCACTGAACCAGTATTTAGTATCTGCTTCACCATTTACAATCTTAATTGTAATTGTAGCCTTAACCTTTTCAACAGCAACTGTAGCTGTTGTTGCTACTCCAGGCCATTCATCTTTTACGAATGCACCTTCAGCTACTGGATAGCAGTAAAGATTTACAGAAGAAAATGGTGTAAATACGAACACACAAGCTTGACCGTCACTAAGTTCGACACCAACATCTGAAAGTGAAGGACAATCTGTACGTTCACTCAACATGAGATCAGTGCTGCCTTTTCCGTCCCAAAGAATAGCTGCTGTTCCGCTAGAAACATCAACTGCAAAATCAGGACTACCAAATGCTCCTGACTGTCCACCAGCATTATTTGTAATCATGTTAATGCTGTCATCGCCAGCTGTATCAATTACACGATATGACCAGAAACCAATCATAGCGTTTGGATCTACTTTTTTATCGTCATGCAAGTCACCAGAACAGCCAATAAGACCAAGAGCCATAGCACCTGCAGCGATTAAAGAAAGAATCTTTTTCATTTTTTTCTCCTAAATAAGGATATTTGTGATTTCTACGAAATCTTAGAGTTTGATACAGTGGTTTCGACAAGCTCAACCACCGTATCATCTTTAGCATTTGCTAAAATTAGATATCCCAGCGGATACCACAGCGAAGTGCTGCACGGCCATCGTACCAGTCAACTGGGTCGATATCGCCTACGTCAGCTTCCTTAGCCCATGAACCCTTTACGTTTGCACGGTCAAGGTTCAACTGATCCTGTCCGTCACCGAAGTGCTTGAATGGATCCATGTTGTATACGAACTGAGCATATACTGTTGGTTTCTTAGCAGCCTTGAGTTTCTTTGATACGCCCAAAGCGAATGCGAATGGGTTGTTCAATTCTGAATCGAATGATCCGTCAGCTGAAGCTGTGTTTTCTGTCTTTACACCGAATGCTACGTTAGCTGTTACATCGCCTGGGAAGCTAACCTGTCCAACCAATGTGTTGAAGTAGCGATTAACGTTTGAAAGATCCAAACCGTAGTAAACGTTGATTCCTGTGATTACGTCAGATACATCTGTGATTGCCAAAGAAGCACCAGCCTGCTTTACGCGGAACTGGTTGTCAGAACAAGCGTACTTGCTTTCTTCATCATCATCAGCACCTGCTTCTGTGATCTTAAGAGATCTGTAGTTCATGTTAGCATAAGCTGTTACAGACATGTTGTCAGAAATCTTGTATGTAGCTGTTGGGTTGATTGTAAGTTCCATAGAACCGTTATCAAGCAAGAACCATGGCTGTACCCAGTTGCCACAGCGCAGAGCGTACCAAGGCTGTACGTTAGCATTGTATCCAGTTACAACTTCTTCTGAAGAATCAAGAGCTTCAAGTGGCATTTCTACAGCAGCGTTCAAGCCGATAGAAAGTGCTTCCATTGGAGAAACTGTTGCATCCAATGTGATCTTCTGTGTGTTCAAGTTACCAAGCATTTCTGAAAGGTCGAATGTACCATCATCGTGGTTTTCGCGAACATAAAGCATAGAAGCTTCAGCACCGCGGAGGCGGTATTCAGCACCAACGCTGAATGTTTCTGCTTCATAAGAAGCCTTTACGTTAGCAGCGATGTTCTTGATACCGTCGAAGTCACCTGAGCGGTAGAATACGTCTGTTGAATATCCGAAGTAGTCTGTTGTGTTAGAAGCACCGTCAGCAACGATATCTTCTGAAGACTTCTGATGTGTTGCGATCAAAGCCTGAGCTGCAACCTTCAATTTTGCATCGTCAAGAGCGAATACGTTCTTTGCACCGATGATGAAGTCATGTTCTACTGGATCGTCGAAGAGGGTACCATCATACATACCGTTAGACTGGAAATCTACAACCAAGTCATTAGCCTTGATTCCTGCCCATGCCCAGTATCCGTATTTATTACCTTTGCGGTCAGCAGTTTTGTTTGGAGCAAATCCGATATCCCAAGAGATACCTGTAGCTTCTTCAAGAGCAGCAGCAGCTTTTGAACCAAGGCTGAATACGTTGAAACCACCTATGTGCTGATAACCAGCATCCCAGTTACCGTCAATTGTTTTCCATGTGATTGCCTGGCGAACATCTGGTTTTGCATAGTTGAAGCCTGTAAGGAAGTTGATATAAGGAGTGTTGAAACCGAACTTAAGGTGTCCGAGGAATGGATTTGTATTCCAGTTATCGGTTGTCTTAGCAAGGTAAGCAACTGGGTTAGCAAAAACACCATTTACGAGAGCTTTAAGACCATCTTCCCATTCTACAATTTCGTTGTCATACTGGTCTTTCTGATAGAGATATACCTGGTTTCCGCCAGCATAGTTATAGCGATCATAGTCTTCAAGGTCTGTTTCAGCAAGAGCGATTTCGATGTAGAGTGGGCATCCTGGAAGGAACTGACCAGCGAACTTGTCATATGACTTGAAACCTACTGTTACAGAGTCAAGATCAAGACCTTTTTCTGTAGCGTCAACTTTACCCTGTGTGATGTAGTTAGCCTGTACACCGAGCATAGTCCATGAAATGAAGTTGATCTTTGCCTTTGG
>JAEDGP010000092.1 GCA_016297405.1 Treponema sp. | reverse complement strand
GAAAAGTTAGGAATCATAAAATCTGGCTCTGCAGGAAACCTTAAAACTGCTTTGCAGATCACAGATTATATGAAAAAGATATGGCCATCAGATCCATGCAAAGGAGATTTTGCCTTGTTTGGACTTGGGGTGGATGACGAAAAAAACAAATGATTAAGGAAAATGTTGTGGAAAGAAATCGAGTTATTGGCAAATTGATACAAGTTTTGTTTTTTGTATTGGCATTTATTTTTAACTGTTACTTTGTGGCTTTGAATGTGGCTGCAAAAGCATCTGTTCCTGGATGTTTTTATGGATTCAAGGTTGTATGGTTTTTCCTTGGCCTGTTTTTCTGTTGGAGCGGATTTTTTTGGAAACAGCATATATGGCACCGGGTTTATGCAAAATTAAGCGCTAAAAGCGAAATGGTGGCCAAAGGTATTTTGTACGCACTTGCTGGCCTTGGCGTTTTTGTTGTGTTTTCATCAGGTTGCATTCTTCATTATATGCTGAGCAATGGGAAAAGTGATTTTCCTGGCGGATCAATTGATGATAATCAGAATAAAACTGTGATGATTGTGCATGGCGGCGGCCTTAATGGTGATGGTTCTCTTCCACCGGCAGTTGTTAATAAATTGGAAAAAGCAGTTGAAGTTGTATTGAACGAAAAATACCCAAACTTTTTGCTGATAATGGCTGGTGGGCAGCTTCCGTTGACGATAAGTGATGAAGCTAGCGTTATGAAAGAATATTTTGATGTGATGCTGCCGGCAGAAGCGTATGGCACAGTAGTTCTGGAAGAAAACCGCTCAATGGATACAATCGAAAATCTGCAGAACGCAACGGCCATTGCGGCCGATTACTTAGGGGTTTCCCTATCAGAGCTGAAAAATAAGGAAATTGTTTTGGTAACAAGTGAAAGTCATCTGGCTAGAACAAAATTAATAGCTCGACGGATGGGGTTTTCAAAAGTAAAAGGAGTGGCATCAAAAACGCCGTTGCTTTATGTGCCAAATAATTATGCAAGGGAAGTTTTTGCATATTTTAAATTAGCAGGAAGAATTCTGTTTACAGGAAAACCTAATGAAAACTAAAGATGTTACTATTCTTTGCAAGGTTGTTGATAATTTTGGAGATATAGGCGTTGTCTATAGACTTGCGCGGGCCCTGACAGATTTGTATCCGGATATTTCTATTCGAATTATTGTGGACAATCTGAAATCTTTTTCGCTTTTGGAGCCACTTGTTCAGGAAAATAAGGAATTTCAGAAAATTCGAAACTGGCAAATTTTCTTGTGGGATGCAGAGGAAGTTTGCACAAAAACATTTATGGAAAATCCACCGGAAGTTATTCTGGAGTGTTTTCAGTGTGGAAGACCTGATTGGCTTGAAAAACTTTTGTTCGAAGTGAAGTTTCAGAATATTGTTCAAATTATAATGATAGATTATCTGACTGCGGAAGATTATGCAGAAACTTTTCATAAATTAAATTCACTTACTAGAAGCGCAAAAGTTCAAAAGGTTAATTTCATGCCAGGTTTTTCGAATAAAACAGGTGGTTTGATTTTGGACAAACCGTTTGTTGAATCGTTGAAGCAGAAGAAATTGGAACGGGAAGTGATTTTCTTCAGTTATCCAAAAAATTGGGTTCCTGCTGTGAAAGCTTTTCAGAAATTCAATGAAAAGTATATGAATGGTGAATTGAAGGTTCTATTAGCAAAAGGCGCGGGCTTTGAATCTTTCGAAAGTGCTTACGATCAAGTGAAAAAAAGCGAAAGCCTTGCAGCTGCCAACGAAAGTTCAGAGAAAACAAGTTTTTTTGAACTTGAGAAGATGCCGTTTTTGTCTCAAATTGAGTGGGACGGGCTTTTATGCAGATTGCCTTTGCTATTTATTCGTGGAGAAGACAGCTTAAGTAGAGCTTGTCTTTGTGGAGTGCCATTCGTTTGGCATGCATATCCGCAAAGCGAAGAATATCAGCTGGTGAAAGTTCAGGCGCTCCTGGATCGCATGGGAAGGCATTTTGATTCGGTTTTGTTTCAGAAAGTAGAACGATGCTGGCAGGTTTATAATAAAACTGATTCTTCTGACGATGAGCTTGAAGCTGTGCTTTTTGAGTTTTTGGAAAGTTATGAGGAGCTGAAGGATGGGTTTAAGTCATTTTCGGCTTCCCTTCTGGAAAATGGAGATTTGGCACAGCATCTGATGCAGTTTATCCAGGAGCGCCTGCAAAGGGAAAATCCCCTGGAAAGCGAATTGCTTCAGAAAAGCGGCGCAATGGGAGGAGTGTGATGCCTGAAATTTTGCTGGCTGCAGTGAATGCCTGCTATAATCATACTAATATTGCGGTACGGTCCATTGCGCTATATTGCGGCGCAGAAGAAAAACCGGATTTGATTGGATTTGGGGAATGGACTATAAATCAGTCGGTTGGCGAGATTTTACGGGGAATTGCCGCAAAAGAGCCGAAAGTTGTTGTTTTTTCTACATACATCTGGAATGTGGAAATAATTCAGAAAATTATTCCAGAAATTAAGAAAATTTTACCTGAATGCAAAATAGGTATGGGTGGTCCGGAAGCTAGTTTTTTTGCCCAAGGCTATCTGGAAAAAAATCCTGCCCTGGATTTTGTGATTTGCGGTGAAGGTGAAGATACTACAAAAGAACTTTGTGATTTTTTTCAAAAAGATCAGGAATTTGATGTTACATCTTTGGAATTTGGGAAAATAAAAGGAATATTTTCCCGAAAATTTGGATTTGTTCATGGGCGAGAACTTTTGTGGGATTTAAGTGCACTTCCATTTCCATATCCTGCTATGGATGAGCCGGACAATAAAATTTATTATTATGAATCAAGCAGGGGATGTCCTTTTAGTTGTGCTTACTGTATGAGTTCGCTGGATAAAAAAGTGCGTTTTATGCCCATTGAGCGGGTTTTTGCAGATATACAGAAATTTTTGGATGCAAATGTGCGGCTTGTTAAATTTGTGGACAGAACTTATAACCTGAATGAGGAGCGATATATTGGAATCTGGCAATATATTCTGGATCATCATAATGGAAAAACAATGTTCCATTTTGAAATTGAAGCAGAATATCTTTCTGAGAATGCAATTGCTTTTTTGCAGAAAGTACCATCAGAAGTGATGCAGTTTGAAATTGGCGTACAAAGTGCAAATCCTAGAACACTGAAAGCTGTGGGTCGCTCAGATAATGTTGAAACTCTTTTTAAAAATGTGCAGCGCATTCCTTCTACCATTCATTCTCATTTAGATTTGATTGCCGGGCTTCCTTTCGAAGATCTGGAAAGCTTTGGCCGCTCATTTGATTTTGTAATGAAAATGAAACCGGATGCTCTTCAGCTGGGATTTTTGAAGGTGTTGCACGGTACAGATATGGAAGAATATTCTGAAAAAAATGGCTGGAAATGGATGGAAAATCCGCCTTACGAAACTCTTTCAACACCTTATCTGTCTTACGAAGAAATTGTGTATTTGAAAGATGTTGAAACAATGGTGGATGCATTTTGGAACAGCGGAGAATTTTGCAAAACCATGAGCTATTTGGGACGAACAATGGGGTTCTGGAAATTCTTTTGTAAGGCCGTTGATTTGGGACGTGAATTCAAAGCTTTTGATCAACCTCGTAAAGATGTGTATTGGTTTGGTTTCCTATTTGACCATGCCACCTCATTTGCGGATTTTGCAGATGTTCTAGTTCTGCAGGAACTGATTCGCTTTGATTTTATCGAAGCAAAAAAGAGCGGCCGCTTTCCTCAATGGTTCGACCATCGTTATGACAGAGATGGCCATACCTTAGCTCTTCAATCACACGGTGGCATTCAGAATACGCGTTTGGATTATGCTTATTCCGATTATGATGAGTTTTTTGTGAATCCCCTTTGTGATCGCCCGGAGGATACAGTTTCAGAAGGAAAGTGTTATAGAATTCTTTTTGTTTATCCTCGCAGAGAGAAAGATAATCCTGATGGTAACCATAATATAAAAAAGCAGATTTTGTTGTAGCTGTTTTTTTTAAATCAGGTATTCAGGATGATAATCAGGTTGTGAAATAAAACTAATGACTTTTCTTGAGAAAACATATATAATAGAAGAACTATTTTAGTAAATCTTTTTTTTGAGGTTATATATTATGTTAATGACATCACAGTTGAAAGTTGGTACAGCTTTCATGTATGAAGGAAACCCACTCATCGTTCAGAAGATGCTTGGTCAGCGCTCAGGTCGTGCAGGTATGGTTACAAACCTTCGCGTACAGAACCTTGTTACAAAATCAACAATGGATCTTGGTATTGACGCTGGTGAAAAGTTCGACGAAGTTGATCTTGAATCACATGTAACAAAGCTTTCTTATGTTGACGGCGATACATTCGTTTTCATGGATCAGGAAACTTACGAACAGTTTGAACTTCCAAAAGAAAACCTTGGTGACTATGCTGGATACATCACTCCAGAAGATGACCTTGAAGTAAAGCTTACATTCTATGAAGGCAAGCCAGTTGGTATTGATATGCCAGTTCAGGTTGTTCGCACAATTACTTATACAGAACCTGGAGTAAAGGGTGATACATCTGGAAAGTCTTTGAAACCAGCTACATTGGATACTGGTATTGAAGTACGTGTTCCATTGTTCATCAATGATGGAGAAAAAATCGTTGTTGATACACGCGACGGTTCATTCGTAGAACGCGCAAAATAATTTTCTGTGAGCGTTTGCATACAGAAATGAAAGGAGCCATCTGATAGGTGTTGCTTATAGCAAGCATTAACTTATTGGATGGCCTTTTTTTATCTTTTCAGAATGATTTTGAAGATTTAAGTCTTTTGTATTTTAATTTGCCAGGTTCTGTTCCAAAGCTTTTGCGAACTTTATTGTACACTATCTTTGAAATGCATCTATATCTATAATAACCTAAAGTAACCTATTTAAATTAAGGTTATTATAGGTTATAGTGTAAAAGGAGGATAGATTCATGGAAGACATTATTAGCCAGATTTCAGAATTAGAAAAACAGATTTCTTCATTACCTGTCGGTTATATTTCTAAGAAGCTTATAAGTGGAAAAGAAAGGTATTATCAGCAATGGACTGAGAACGGAAAAATCAAAAGTAAATATATTAAGAATGATGAGTTGGAAGACTTCCGGAAAAAAATAGAATTGCGTAAATCTCTTCAGTCAAAACTTTCAGATTTGAAATCCTCTGCAGCATTTGTTGAAAGACCTTCTATAAATGATGCAAAGTTTAATCTTCGGGTTATATTCGGAAATGATCTTAAGGATTTTTCAGCCCAGACTAATGCATTTCAAAAGCGTAATTGTTATAAACAGATTCAAAAATATCTTTATAGTGAAACTCTTGATAAGGTCTGTCTTGTTTATGGGTTACGAAGAACAGGTAAGACAACAATGATTCGTCAGTGCTTACAGGATATGAATGATACAGATTTTAATCGCAGTGTTTATATTAAGGCTACTGTTAATGACACAATGGCTTCCATGAATAAAGATTTGAAACAACTTCGGGAGCTGGGAATAAAATTTGTGTTTATAGATGAAGTAACTCTTATAAGTGACTTCATTGATTCTGCAGCTATTCTTTCTGATATTTATTCTGCCATGGGAATGAAGATTGTTCTTTCCGGTACTGATTCCTTAGGTTTCTGGCTTGCAATTCATGAAGAATTGTATGACCGTGCGGTAATGGTTCATACGACTTATATTTCTTTTGCAGAACACTCAAGACTTCTTGGAATCAATGATATTGATGAATATGTACGATATGGTGGAACTCTTAAGGCTGGTATCTGGGATTTTGATAACAAGGAAGTGAATGCAGATGATGCATCCTTTAAGGATAATGAATCAACACGTATTTATATTGATACGGCAATCTGTTCAAACATCCAGCATTCCCTTAAGTGCTATCAGGATGGAAATCATTTCAGAAATCTTTATGAACTTTACGAGAAAAAGGAACTTACAGGTGCAATTAATAGAATTATTGAAAATGAATCACATAAATTTCTTATCAATGTGCTTACTGATGACTTTAAATCTCACGACCTGCATCTTTTAGGGCGTAATCTTAGAAATGACAGGGAAGAAGAAAATCGTCTGGAAATATTTGGTAATCTTGATGAAAGTTCAGTTACAAAATCACTGATGGAAATCCTTGAAATAAAGAATAAGGATTTGCAGTCTGTTGAAGTTACTGATGATCATTTGAGTGAAATAAAAGAATATCTTGAAGCACTGGATTTGCTGGATCATAGCGATCAGAGGGCAATCGGTCGAAAGTTAAGTTTTGCAGAAAGTAATATTTTTACTCAGCCTGGAATGAGATTTTGTCAGGCAAAAGCTTTGGTTCATTCAATTCTTAAGGATGAAAAGTTTGATGACTTGAGTGTACCTGTGAAACTTTTTGTTACAGACAGACTTCTTTCTACTGTAATTGGTCATATGATGGAAGATATTGTCATTCTGGATACAAAGCGTCGCTATGGTAAATCTAAGGAAGTTTTCAAACTGTATTTTGCGGCCGGTGAATTTGATATGGTGATTTACGACAGTAAAAAAGGCGAAATAGAATGTTTTGAAATCAAACATAGTGATGAAATTATAGAGGATCAGGCAAAGCATCTTTTGAATGAAGATAATATTTCAAAAACTGAACAGAAATATGGAAAGGTTGTCCGAAGATGTGTGATTTACAAAGGGGA
>JAEDGP010000091.1 GCA_016297405.1 Treponema sp. | reverse complement strand
TTTTGCAGAACAAACTCAAAAACAGCCATTGTTTGACGAATTTATTGATGATTTTGCCACTTTCTACAAAAGCAAAGGTTTTGTACAACCTGCATGTATCAATGGACCAAGCAAAGGCGCAGCTCTTTTGTTAAAAGCGTTTTCAAAAATTCAATTCGATAAACCTCAGCAAATCAACAGCTATCATTTGATGCATCTTTCAGAAAGCAAATTCACCATGGTTTTGCGACAATGCAAAAAGTCCAGCTGGTACACGCAGTTTCCAAAGGACACAAAAATTGTCCGCTGCAAAAAAAACATGGAGAACGCTAACTCATCCAAAACATACGAACAATTATGCCAGCTACAAATTGCCTATGAACAGGAAGAAGTAATTCCTGCCAGCTGGACTTTTGACGAACACCTGTGCCGGCTTCGCCTGGCAAACAGTCTTCAAAAGCAATATATCCTGGCATTAGAAAAAGATCATACCCTGATAAGCAAAGCCGGCACAAATGCCATTGGATACAAATACGTGCAACTTGGTGGAATATATACCGCAGTTGAGCACAGAGGCAATCACTATGCCAAACTGCTGCTTCAATTGCTGTGCAAAAAATTATTGTCAGCGGGCAAAACGCCATCCCTATTCGTAAAGCAGCAAAATCAAGCCGCAATCCAGCTTTATAAATCAATTGGATTCATAAAAAACACAGATTACACAATTGCATATTTCAATCAGAATGTTTAAACTTCACCATACTATTTTAAAAAGAGGATATAAATGGATTCTGTATTCATTGCAAAACTCATTGCATTCATTTTATATCTTGGCTTCATGATTTACATTGGTCTAAGATATGCAAACAAAAACAACAGTTCATCTGACTTCTTCCTTGGTGGAAGAAAAGTAGGACCTTGGGTTTCTGCCCTTTCTGCAGAAGCATCAGACTCTTCTGCATGGCTTTTGATGGGACTTCCAGGACTCTGTTATCTTGGAGGAATCAAGGAAACCTTCTGGACTGCCCTTGGTCTTATTATCGGAACTTATTTGAACTGGTTATTTGTCGCAAAACCATTGCGTAAATGTTCAATTTCATTTGGCGATTCAATTACAATCCCAGAATTCTTTTCAAACAGATTTAAAGACAAATCACACCTCCTTTCAGTGCTTTCAGTTCTTCTGATCGTATTCTTCTTTACAATTTACACAGCTTCAGGTTTTGTAGCATGTGCAAAACTTTTCAATTCAGTATTCGGCATTCCTTACCATGCAGGTCTTGCAATCGGACTTCTGGTAATTCTTTGCTACACCATCACAGGTGGTTACACAGCCGTTTGTACAACTGACTTTGTTCAGGGAACCTTGATCTTTGTTGCATTCGTTTTTTCTTCGATTATCGCAATCATTTCTCTTGGAGGACCAGCACAGGCTTACGATGCAGTTCAGTCTTTTGCATCAAAAGCAACTAGCGGAGATTTTGGCGAAGCACTTAAAGCAACTTTTGCAGCAAACAATTCATTCAACACATCTTCAATCATCTCGGCACTTGCCTGGGGATTGGGATACTTTGGTATGCCACACATCATCATCCGCTTTATGGGAATCCGCTCTAACAGCGATGTAACAAAAGCTCGACGCATCGGAATTGTTTGGATGATTGTTTCTTATGTAGGAACATTCCTTATCGGTACTTTGGGAACAGCTTTCCTTTTGAACAACGGCACAATCCTTGGCGCTGACCCAAGTACAATCATTGAAGGCGTAAATACTTTTGGCGATGCCGAGACTGTATTCTCCGCTACAATGCAGAATATGTACCCGGCATTCATCGCAGGAATCTTCCTCTGCGCAATTCTTGCCGCTTCAATGTCCACAGCAGACAGCCAGTTACTTGCAGCAGCCAGTGCCGTAAGCCGCGACGTCTATAAAGGACTTATCAAAAAAGATGCAGATGAAAAAGAAGTTTTGAACATCAGCCGCTTTACAGTTTTCCTGATTGCATTGATCGCCCTTTTCCTTTCAATGGATGCAAACTCATCAATCTTCAAACTGGTTTCTTATGCCTGGGCTGGATTTGGTTCAACATTCGGACCAATCGTTTTGCTTGCACTTTATTGGCGCGGCATGACAAACAAAGGCGCAATCGCAGGTCTTTTGGGTGGCGCTGTTACAGTAGTTTACTGGCATCAGATGACTGGCGGATGGAACGGAATCTTCGACTACTACGAAATCATTCCTGGATTTATCGTATGTCTTTTGCTTTCTGTTATCGTTTCACTTATCGACAAAAAGAAAGATCCTGAAATGCTCAAGAACTTTGATGAATACAAAAAGATGGCAGACTAATCCATAGTTTACATCAGCTAAAAAGGGTGCAGATCACATAAAATCGCACCTCCTAAAATTGAACTTTATTTGTCCAGCTTCAGGAGGTGCTTCATGTGAGTCGCACCTTTTTTTGAGCTCGCCTTTTATGAGCTTTCCCTTTTTGTTATCCCTTTTTGTTATCCCTTCACTTTCAGATCAGACAGATATTTTTTCTGATCTTCAGTTATGCGATAGCTTTCCTTTGCTTTCTGAATTGTTTTATTGTGAGTCCAAACTCCAAGTCTTTTCTGTTCAATAAAAGGAATCGTTGCATTCCACTGCTTTGCAAGTGCCGTCGCAAAAAACCAGGCAATCATCATGTTTACATAATATTCCTCAGATTGAACAGCAGCCGGGATTTGCAAAAATTCAACTGCAAAATCTTCATCCAGAAAATCGCGCATCAAAATTTCAATTCCAAACCGAATTGTATAAACATGATTGCTTTGAGTCCATCGCTGAATATTCTGAATCATTTGTAACTTGTGCTTTGCAAAAACTTTTGGCGACATAATATCGCATACAGCCCAATTGTCCACATAAGGTAAAAACTTTTCAACACCAGCCAGACATTCATCAAAATCTTTGTATTCAGAAAGAATCAAACCATGGAGCATATTTTCATCATAGTATTTATGAGGTAGCGTATTCAAAAAATCCAAAACTTCAGCTGACACCTTTTCATCTGTTTTTGAAGCCTTCACCAGCTCTTTCGCAAAAGCGCGGCATTGTGGCACCCGCACTCCAATAAACGCATCCACAGCCACTCCAGGAGTCAGTTTACTCTGAAAAGCCGCATATTCCTTATCCTGCATTTCAAAAAGTCGATCCAAAATCAAAAAACACCCCCCTACATATCAAAAACAATCTAAGTCTGTTACAAGGGGCGCATGCCCCTCGCTCCAGCCGCGTTCCGCGTCTTCCGCTACCCCCTCTAGCGGGCAAAAACAGATTTCCTTTTGGCCCGCAACGCCCAATAAAACACGCAATTCAATCAATAAATCGGCTTTTTACATTCTATCTTTAACTTTATTCGCTGTCCCTTTTTTGGAATTTCTTGCGTACATGGCAAGTCAATGGTAATCAAGTCATCCCCTGCCTTTACGCCAATTCTGGTCTTTTCGCCCAAAAATTGCGACCACATCACCTGGGCCTGTAAATCTCCACTGTCATTAACAGTAATCCATTCAGGACGCACAAGAACAGTTTTTCCTTCAAGCTTCAAGAAATTAGCTCTTCCAGTATACTCTGCAACAAACTTACTTTCTGGCTCAAAATAAATCTTTTGAGGTGTATCAAACTGAACAATGCCCCCTTCATTCATTACAGCAATTCGATCGCTCAAATATAAAGCCTCTTCCTGGTCATGAGTGACATAAACAGTAGTGATTCTGAGCTTCTGCTGTATTTCCTTAAGTTCTTCGCGAACCCGCAGCCTCAAATTTGCATCAAGGGAAGAAAGAGGTTCATCCATAAGCAGAATTTCCGGCTTTAACACCAGGGACCTCCCCAATGCGACACGTTGTTGCTGACCGCCAGAAAGTTCAGCGGGCAGTCGATTCAGATAATTTTCTATTCCCAAAATCCGTGCCGTTTCCAACACCAGCTGATGATTCTGTTCCTTTTTCTTTCTGAAATCCTTTTTTATCTTCAAACCATAATAAAGATTCTGCTCAACAGTAAGGTGAGGAAAAAGCGCATAATCTTGAAAAACCATGCCTACTTTCCGTTTGTTAGGCAACACGCCATTTTGCAACTGACCGTCAATAAAAATGTTTCCCTTTTGCGGATTCAGAAAGCCAGAAATCAGGCGTAAAACTGTAGTTTTTCCACAACCGCTGGAACCAAGCAGCGAAATGAATTCTCCTTTATTTACGCTCAGATTCAGATCGGACAAAATGTTCTTTTTATCGTAAGCGAACGATATGTTTTCTAATTTCAACAATTCCATAACTGACTCCCAAAATTAAAAATGTCAAAAGCGTAAGCACCATTGCCAAAGCCGCTGATTTTCCCCAATCACCTTGCTCAGCCAGATTTACTATGTTGATCGATGCCAGCGGGGTTTTAAAACTGACCAGAAAAATTACAGAACTCAATGTTCCTGCACCCCGAATAAAATCATACATAAAACCGCAATATACGCCTTTTTCGATTGACGGCAACAAAACAGAAAAAAGTGTCTTTACTGGATTTGCACCCAAACTACGGGCCGCATCATCTAACGTTGTTTTTACGCCTATCAAGCTTTGGCTTATTACCCTATAGCTGAATGGCATAAACGAAACTGTCATTGCCATAACGATAAGCACAGAAGACACGCGAAAATGTAGCTTTGTAGCAGCAATGCTTAGGGAAAGGCCCAAAAGGGAACCAGGAATTGCAGAAGGCAGCTGAGCAATGGAATCAATTGTTTTGCGCAATGGAACATTTGTTCGATGAACCATATAACTTGAAAACAAAGCAACTATTGTGCTCATAACAGCTGCGATCAAAGCAAATCCAATAGAATTCTTAAGTCCAAGAATATACCGCTCCAACGACTTTATATGTTCCAGCGTAAATTCAGTATTTATTCCCCATAACTTTTGGAAACTTCCTGCAACAATTGAAGAAAACTGTGCAATCACGCAAGCAGAAATAAAAAGAACAAATATAAACAGCAAAATGTTAGCAAATAAGCTTACAGATTTTTCAGAATCCTTTTGATTTGCCGTTATTCGCTGAAACAACTTTGGCAAAAAACCACCATCTTTTCCACCAAATGCCGCACCTTTTTTCATGCTGCGTTTCATCATTCGATTCTGAATTAAAAAAAGCAGCACAGAAGGAATCACCAGCACAATTCCTAATACAGCACTTGTACCTACATTCAACCAACCTGTCAGTTGTGTATAGATTTCTACAGCTAGTACCCTGAATCTACCTGCAACTATCAATGGGTTTCCAAAATCACTCAAAACATTCACTGCAACAAAGAGTAAAGCTCCAAGAATTCCTGAAAAACTTAGGGGAAGAGTGATAGTGAAAAATATGCGGCCATAACCTGCCCCCATGCTTTTTGCAGCTTTTTCCAAATTCGGGTTAATCCCTAAAAGAGACTGCAAACAAATCAAATAAGCCATTGGAAAAAAACACAAAGTCTGTGCTATTAACAATCCCCAAAAGCCATACAAAGAAATATTCAATCCTAAAAGTTTATATGTAATAAAACCTCTGCGACCAAGAAGCAAAATAAACGAAAGTCCACCCACAAACGGTGGCGTCATCAAATGAATTACTGGCATAAACGCAAAGAATTTTTTGAACGGCAGATTGGCTTTAACAACGGCAAACGCAAAAACATAGCCAATAAAAACAGAAAGCAGTGAAGAACATACGCATTCAAACAATGTGTTTTTCATCGCTTCATGCCAGATATTTGAAGAAAAAACCTTTTGAAAATCAGCAGGCTTTGCTGCGCCTAAAACACAAAAAAGAGGAAATCCTATAAAGACAATAAAAAAAACAATAACAGCAAACCAGCTGGCCCACAAAGATTTGCTGTTTTTCCTGAAATCAATCACTATTTAACTTCTTTGCTCCATTTCTGAAGAACTTCTTCTTTTTGAGCAGCAGCCTTTTTCACATCATAGTCTATCAAATCCAATTCAGAAACTGGAACGGAACCTTTTGCAGCGATTGCATCTGGATTCACCGGAATCGTAAAGTCAATTGACGACATCAATGATTGAGCTTCAGGCGAAAGCATAAAATCCACGAATTTCTGTGCAGCTTCTTTGTGTTTAGTGTTTTTCATAATTGAAATGCAGTCTACATCTCCTACAGACTGTGGCGGAGCAACAGTCAAAACATCAAATCCATCTGATGCATATTTTGCAAGGGCATGAATATAAGAAACGCCAATTGCATATTCTCCTGTTCCAATTAACTTCGCTGGTGCACTTCCCGAATCAGGAAATTGTCCCACAAGAGGTGCAAGATTCAGCAGATAATCCCAGCCTTTTTCCCAGCCAAAACGCTGCAATTGATTCTGTACAAAAAGGTATGCTGTTGATGAAGCCACAGGATTTGTCAAAACAATCTCGCCATTGAATTTAGGATTTATTAAATCTTCCCAAGTTTTTGGATATTCCATTCCAGGAAATTTTTCCGCAAACCGACCTTGATTAATTCCAATTCCCAATGTCAAAACGCAAAAACCTGTCCATGAACCATCATTACTTCTTGCATACGAAGGAACTTTTTCTGCCAGCGGCGAAACATACGGTTCAAGAGCACCAGCTTCAGCAGCCTGAATATGATAGGAAGAAGCGCCTCCAAGCAAAACATCCGCTTGAGGATCATCTTTTTCTGCAATAACGCGATTCACAAGTTCACCAGTTGTTGCACGCAAGTAATTCACCTTAATTCCAGTTTTCTCTGTAAAAAGCTGAGTTAAAGCCTCTGTTTCTTCTTCATGGATAATAGAATAAATCTGAAGCTCTTCGCTTTTTTCACATGACACAAACAATGAAGAAATTACAAGTCCTGCAAAAACAAAAATTTTAAAAGCCTTCATAACAACTCCTGTTAATTTGATATTATGAAATTACACAAAATCTGCATATATTCATATAACCAGATTGAAAATAATTCAATCATACCAGAAATTTAGCATCATTATGAAGACA
>JAEDGP010000090.1 GCA_016297405.1 Treponema sp. | reverse complement strand
GTAAGGCGCCCGGTCAGAGGCGCCGGTGGTAAATAGGAAACCGTTAAAAAAAATTGCGATGCAGCAATTTTTTAGGTTGCCCTGGATGCCTGGAATCTACAGGAATTGTGTTAAGATTTTGAGAAGCAATGGTAAAGAAATTGTAAAGAAAACTAAAAGGCGCCTGCTGCTCTTTTTCTGGTATTCGCAAATTGATGCGCCATCACGAAAATCTATTTTTTTATCAGGATAAGATTACGGTCGCGCTTTTCCCTGTCGCTTTTGTCCGTAAGACCTGGAACAATCAGTGGAATAGCCTTGTATTGTGGAACCAGATGCTTGATACCATTCATTTCAACCCGGATGCTATCTTCCTTTGCTTTGTAGGCCGCCAGAAAACCACCATCTTTTGTAAGAGATAAAAGGGTTTTTGTCATCTTTTCGTCCAAAGGACGGAACGCGCGGAACGTTGCAATATCAAAGCTTTGTGGCGGCACTTTTTCTGCTTCTTTTTTCATTACAGAAACGTTTTTAAGGCCAAGAATCGCAGCGCAGTTTTCCAGAAACGCACATCGTTTATCCATTCGTTCAACCAACGTCCAGTTGAATTCCGGCATTGCGGCGGCCAAAGGAATCCCTGGAAGTCCTCCGCCAGAACCGATATCCGCAAACTTAATGCTCTGCTGCTGTTCAATCTGGTTTGCCAGAGCAACAAGTTCTTTCCATGCAGAAAGACTGTCTAAAATATGATTTGTTACGATTTCATCATAATCGCTTGTATTCACAAGATTGTAGGCGGAGTTAAAAAGAATAATTTCCCCAATATATTTATCCATTTTATCGGCAAGGTCAGCAATCTGTTCCTCAGGAATGCCGATTTCTTTCAGTCCATCTAAAAGTTTGTTCGATGCGCTCATCTTTTATTCCTGTACTTCGTCATTTCCTATATCCAAAAGCAGATCCATATTCCAGTTCGTGGAAGAATATCTTAATGAAACAAGATTTCCGGTTTTTGTTGCTTTAAGATCTTTTCTTTGAGCCATTTGATAAATAAACGAATAGGTGTTTTCGTAATCCTGGATAATGGCAGGTTCTACATTGTAACCTGCAGCAGAACCTCCGTTCCCGTTTGATCTGAACAGCAGGTAAAAAGTTTCTTCACGAAGCTTATTTTCGCTTATGTATTTGCGGTCGGCTGTCAAAAGAAATGAACCGTCATTTTCTTTGTTGCTGAAGTAAACTGTTTTGCATGTGCCCAGAATATTATAGCCGTTTATTGTAAAACGGATTATGGTTGGTCGCCCGTTTTCAGAAGAATAGAATTCCTTGCTTTGCTCAAGATCTTTTTTAACGCTTTTTTCATCAGTCTTCATAAAGTTGTTGGAATCGTTGTTTGCAGCCTGAATTGAATCTTCCTTTGCATTATTAATACCGTTTTTGGCGGTCTTGATTTTATCCGCTTTTTCCTGAAGCGCGGCCTGCTGAGATTTAAG
Organism: Treponema sp.; assembly: GCA_016297405.1. Classification (GTDB taxonomy): domain Bacteria; phylum Spirochaetota; class Spirochaetia; order Treponematales; family Treponemataceae; genus Treponema_D. Next base: position 5,578 of record JAEDGP010000090.1, on the reverse strand, counting down.
GGTTTCCAGATCTTCAAGTATTTTTTTCAATATCACGGAGTTATCACCGTTTTTCTGAAAAGTGGAAAAGGCATCTTTTGATGTAAGGTATGCATCCACTCCATCAAGGCCGTAGATGCCGTTCAGAAGCCCGGATTGACCAAGCTTAGAAATGTCTGCGGCAGAAAGTCTTGTGAAGTTTGTGCTTTGTAACGAAGACAATCCCCTGGCGGCAGAAATGAAATCTTCGATGCTGGAATTATCGTTGTTTTTTGCGCTTGTGGCATGAGTTTCCTGTTTTGTATTTACATCGCTGTTTTTGATGTGAGTCTGGTTTGCCCCGGATGGAGAATTGCGTTTTACTTTGGGCTTGTAAAAGCTTTCTCCAAATGAAGGTGCAGAAATCTTTGGCATCTCTAGCCCGAAACTGCCGTTCATAGCCGGTACATTTGGAGCTTGCGGCATCTGGGGAATGGCCGGTGCCGCAGGAGGAGTAGCGGGCATGCCATTGCTTTGTGCCAGACAAATGCTTGATGCGGTAAAAACCAGTTCTACAATCCAGATGCAAAATTTGTATACAAAACCATTATAGCGAGCCAAGAGCTTCCTCCACATATTCCAGACGCTGGGAGAGTTGTGCTATAGTCTTTTCAAGACGAGACTTTTCCCTTTCAAGCTTTGTCTTTTGGTCGATTTTGCTGCAGGCAGCTGCTTTTTGCTTCATCATTTCGCGTACGCCTGCAGGACTGTTTCCTTCCAGAAATTGTTTTTCAACTTCTGCACGATCGTCCTTTTTGCGTACAGATGCAACAATCTTCATATTATCAAAGCCCAAAGCTGGATTTACTTCCACAACACCAAGCTTTCTGATGTCTTTTGCAGAATTCCTTGGAAGGCAAAGGACCCGGTCGATGTAGTCTTCGTAGCGAACATTTGCTTTCTTGCAAAGGTCGTATGCCTGAACCAGAAGTTTTCCGAATTCCTGCATGAGCTTTCCGTTTTGTTCCAGAAAATCCTTTTTGATTTTTTCCGTAAGTTCCTTAAGTTCCGGAGAATCTTCCACACCGATTTTGTAATAGCCTTTCTGTTCGGCAATTCCTATAAGTTTATTGAATTTTGCCCAGAAAGCCTGATTGTGAACTTTTGCATTATAAACTGTATTCGGGTTTCCTGTGTCGTTAAGCAGAGCTTCTGCATTCAGATGATGCGTATATTCGTGAACCGCCGTATAAATAAGTTCGTTGTCGGTAGAAAAATTCTTATTGTGAAGAAGAATTTCATGTGTATCCGGGGCATAAAGGCCGTTTACCCGTTTGCTTTCTTTTCCAGTCTGGATTACTGTAAATTCCAATTGTGAAGGAGCAATGTCCAGAAGGATCTCTTTGATTTTTTCATTATCCATAAGGAAAATATAGCATATTTTAGAACGGTAAGGAACATGTTGGAAAATATAGTTTCCTTCGCAGAGAGGCAAAAAAAACTTGACAATCCTAGTTAGTTCAATATACTAAAAATATGGACTTAAGAACTGTATTAACAACCGATACTGTAAACCTTCATTTGAAGGGAACTACAAAAGAAGAAATTATTGATGAAATGCTTGATATCCTTGTAAAGGCTGGAAAAGTTAATGATAAAGCTGGAGCTCGCGAATGTGTACTCGATCGTGAACGCAAGATGTCAACTGGCATGAAGCATGGTATTGCCATTCCTCATGGAAAAACTGATTCTGTAAGCGATTTGGTCGCTTGCATTGGTATCTCTGATAATCCTGTTGATTTCGATTCATTGGATCAGGAACCATGCAGAATCTTCATTATGACATTGTCTCCAGTAAATAAAACTGGTCCGCATCTTCAGTTCCTTGCTGAAGTTTCTTTGCTCTTCAAGAGTGCAGAAAAACGCCAGCAGATTTTGAACACACAGGATAAAGCTGAAGTTATTAAGATTCTTACTGAATAGTAAAGCTTTTTTTTGATTTTAAAATTACAGACCTTTGTGTTCATTCGCAAAGGTCTTTTTTATTTAACAATATATTTAAGGAAAATCGTATGAAATTTGAACCATTGGTAAAATCACAGGGAAACGAACTTTTTCGCATTTCAGACGGCGCAAAGCTGAATCTTTCGGATCTGAACCAGGTGACTTTTGAGAATGCGGTTAGCGGATCTGCTGCCATTTGTGCTGAAAAAATAACTGTCATAAACCTTTGCTGGAACAACGTGGAAATTGCCGCTGAAAGCTATAATGAAGAAGGCCTTGCAGCTTTGCGCGACTATCTGAAGAAACTGGAAGATGCAGGCGCTTTTGCCTTTATTGCGGTACAGGCTGGCAAACCTCTTGATGATGCCGAAAAAGCAGATTCTTTTATCAAAGCCATGGTGCATACAGCTCGCCGCATAAAGGATGCCACTAGCGTGATCGGCTTTTCTGTTGCCTCTGAACTCATGGCAAATGATGCAGGAAAGGCACTGGATGCAAACAGCTGGTCACAGTGGTTTGTAAATGAAATGAATGTAAAACATGGTCACTACGTTTATTTCATTCAAAATCAGCTTCTAACTCAGTTTAATATTGATGTAAAAACAGCAGAAACTCCCTATATTTTGTATTAAACCGTATCTTTTGCGAAAAACCGCAAGGATTTCAAAGAAATTTGATAAATTTCGCGAAAAATACGCAAATTTCTCTTGCAATTAACAGTTTGTTATGTCACTATCTAGACATCGAGAGAAGAGAGTTCAGGAGTTTTTGATTATGACAGAATCGGAAAACGCATTCCGAAACACATGCCGTAACTCAATAATTTTTTGCATCTTTGCTTTGGCAGCTGCGCTTGCAGTGTTTGTTATCTTCCCAGTTTCTGGAAAAAATGAAGAAGATATAGAAAATTATTCCCTCCTTGCAGATTCTTCCGTTTATGATGACGATCAGGTTTCTGAATCTAAGTTCGACGTTGAAGGCGTCGATACAGGAGATTTAGGACTTGCTTTGTACAGACAGCCTGCTTCTCGTGCGGCAGTTGAATGGTTTTATTCAAATGTAACAGGAGACAGGGCAACAGCACTTGCAATTCTTGAAGCTGCAGATAAGAACGATATTTCAGTTTCGCTGGCATTCGCTCTTGCGCATACAGAAAGCCGTTTCAACGTGAATGCAGTGAACAGGAACACAAATAGAACTATCGATCGGGGATTGTTCCAGTTGAACAGTAGTTCCTTTCCTTCCCTTAAAGAAGCTGAGTTCTTTGATCCTGTAGTAAGTGCAAAATATGGAATGTCCCATCTGAAATTCTGTATGGGCGTAGCTGGAAACGATGTTACTGCATTGGCAATGTACAATGCAGGTACCAATAAAGTTAAATCCAACAAAACACCACAGTCAACTTTGGTTTATGTTGGTAAAATTAAAGCGTTTCAGGGCAAGCTTGAACAGCTTTTCCTTGAGGAAGTAGGTTCGTATTACGAAAATCCTTCCAAAAAAATTAATGGAATGTCCGTTGCTATGGCAAGCAGCCGACGCCATTACGAATAAATCAGTCCTCCTTATTTTTAGCCTGGCCGTTTTCCCATTCTTTTACCGGCCAGGTTTTTTTTTAAATCCTTTTATATTGGGCGAAATTCTATTCGCAAACCGCAGTTCCAGAGCCCGCTGACGCTTGGTCTCACTTCGTTCGCCTGCCTTACGGCACTCTTCCATTGCGGCGCCGGTGATAATCGAAAATGTTGTGAATATTTTCACAATAAACTTGAATTTGCGCTAAATTCTTACTAAATTCACCCTTATGAGCGAATTAACTCCAGAAATTCCATTGAGTCAAATCTGTGAAAAAAATAAAATAAAAACACTTCCAAAGACCACAAAATCACGGCTTGTGCTTTTGCTGGGAATGCTTGAAAACTGGAAAAAAAATCGTGTTTCTTCCATAGAAATAAGCACTTTGCTTTCATGCAAGGATTCCCTTGTGCGCTATGATTTGAGCTTTCTTGAAGTCCCGGCTGGAGCAAAAAATGGATATGATGTGCAATCTTTGAAGCAGGGAATCAGGAAGGCACTTGGCTCTGAAGGTTGCATTCAGAAAAAATGCTGTGTTGTTGGGCTTGGTCGATTGGGTGCAGCGCTGCTTGATGATGGAATCTTTGAAGGAAGCGATTTTAAGATTTGTGCAGGATTTGATTCCAGCGTGAACCGGGTGGAACTTCTTCGTTCCTCTTTTGAACTTTATCCGGCCAGCAGAATTGAATCTGTGTGTCAGCAGCAGAAAATACAATATGCATTTTTATGCTGCCCGAATGCAGAAGTAGAAAAAATGGTTCAGCGCCTTGTGAACGCTGGAATCAAAGGAATTGTGAACTACACAACAGCAGTTTTCCCAGTTCCACCAACAGTTAAAGTACAAAATGTGTCGCCAATAACGGCACTTATGAATATGTAATAAGGGGTTACCAAATGGCTAGAGTATGGAATTTTAGTGCTGGTCCTTCATGTCTTCCAGAAGATGTTTTGAAGGAATGTGCTGCAGAAATGATGGACTGCAACGGAACAGGTCAGTCTGTAATGGAAATGAGTCACCGTTCATCTGCTTTTGAACCAATAATTCAGGATGCAGAAGCAATGGTTCGCAAACTGATGAAGGTTCCAGAAAACTACAAGGTTCTTTTTGTTCAGGGTGGTGGTTCTACCCAGTTCGCAATGGTTGCAGAAAACCTTGGCATTCATACTGGAAAAGCTGCTTACATCGAAACTGGTGTATGGGCAAAAAAAGCTGCTCAGGAAGCTGCAAAACTTGGCGTTGAAGTTACAACAATCGCTTCTTCAAAAGATAAGGGTTATTCATATATTCCAAAAGTAGAAAAGATTGAAGGCGACTACGATTACGCTTACATCTGTTTTAACAACACAATCATGGGAACTCACTACGAATACATTCCAGAAACTGGAAACATTCCACTTGTTGCAGATATTTCTTCTTGTGTACTTTCTGAAGAACTGGATGTTTCTAAATTTGGTTTGCTTTTTGCAGGCGCTCAGAAGAACCTGGCTCCAGCAGGTGTTACTCTTGTAATCATCCGGGAAGATTTGATTCCTGAACTTGATGCTTGCCGCCCTGGTACACCAACAATGCTTGCATACAAGACACATGCTGATAACGGTTCTATGTACAATACACCTCCATGCTACACAATCTACGTTTTGGACAAAGTTCTTCACTGGATTGAAAAGAACGGTGGCGCAGCTGGAATCAACAAGCTTAACGTTGAAAAGGCAAATTATCTTTATGACTATCTTGATAATTCTGATTTCTACCGTGCAACAGCAGAAAAGGGAAGCCGCTCTTTAATGAATGTTCCATTCCTTACAAAATATTCAGTTGCTGGCGCTACAGACGAAGTTGTTCTTGCAAAAGAAAAGGAAATCAATTCTAAGTTCGTAAAAGAAGCAGAAGCAGCTGGCCTTGTAAACCTTAAAGGTCACCGCCTTGTTGGTGGTATGCGCGCATCTATCTACAATGCAATGCCATTGGCAGGTGTAAAAGCACTTGTAGAATTCATGAAGAAGTTCGCAGAAGAAAATAAATAACAGTGCGGTGGTTTCCACA
>JAEDGP010000002.1 GCA_016297405.1 Treponema sp. | reverse complement strand
CACGACAACCAGATCCACAATCTGGCGCTCTACCCCTGAACTACAGGCACCATATTACTGACGTGATAGTAATATACATTATTTCAGACTAAATAGTCAATATTCAAAAGTCGTTTTTTTTCGATTTTTTGATAAATTTTTCTATTAAGTACGATTTTCAGATTCCGATAATAAAATGAAGTTTACTGTTTGTTTTTTTTCAGGAGAACAATATGAATTACATGGAAGTTTTGGAAGCTGAGGATAATGTTCTTTCCAAGGTTCTCGATTCCCAGCGGCTTTTGAGAAATGCCGTTAAAGAGAAGAGCTGGCAGCATCTCATGGATATGATTTCTGCAATCAATCTTTTGATGGATGAATTCAATGAACTTGATGAAAAAAGGGCGGAAATTGCCATTTCAGTAAATGAAGATTCTTCTGATGTTCGCCAAAAGCTTTCCGTTGTCAGGGGAAAACTTGTTCGATGCAGGGCAGAAAACAAGGCTTTGAGTGATTATATCAATATATCAAGGATGTTTGTTCAGGGCGTAATCGAAAAGGCTTTGCCACAAACCAGAAGCAAGGTTTATTCAAGAAATGGCAGTATCGTTCAGAACAAACCTCAGAGTGTCCTTGTGGATACTTTGTTTTAATACGGAGAAAAAAAATGGGATCAACTTTTGCAGGAATTGAATTGGGAAAACGCAGTATTATGGCTCATACGGATGCCATCACTACTGCAGGTCATAATATTTCGAATGCGACAAAAGAAGGGTACTCCAGACAGCGTGTGCAGATGAAGGAATTTGATCCTTTGTATCGTCCGGATCTTGAACGCCCTGAACGTGCCGGAATGATAGGTCAAGGAATAGATACTCAAAGCATTAGCCGGGTGAGGGATGAAATGCTTGATCAGCGTATCACTTCAATTCAGCATGAAGAAAGTTATTGGGAGACAAGAAGCAAGTACTATTCCATGATCGAACAGATTTATAATGAACCGGAAGAGGTTTCTGTTCGTTCAAATATGGATAAATTCTGGCAGGCCTGGCAGGAACTTTCATTGCATCCTGAAGAACAGGCTGCAAGACAAGCCGTTGTAAGTCGCGGTGAATCCCTTACTGATTCAATCAGAACAAAATGGGATAATCTTATGGGGGTAGGATCCCTTATTAACAGTGATATAGAAGCTACTGTAAGACAGGTTAATGACTATACTTCACAGATAGCCAGAGTCAACGAGGAAATTATTCGTTCAAAAGCCAATGGTGACAATCCAAACGATTTGATGGATAGACGAGACCTTCTGGTGGATAAACTTTCAAAACTTATAAATATAACAACAGATCAGCGTGATTCAGATGAATTTATGATTCATCTTGATGGGCATATTCTGGTTCAGGGAAGTAAATCCCGAGGTTTCGATCTTGAAACTGTTGTGGACAATAATGCATATTCAAAAATTGTATGGAAAGATACTGGTAATGATGCTTTGATTTTTGGTGGTACTCTTGGTGCTTTGATTGAACTTCGCGATGTAGATGTTCGTGAGGAAATTCAGTCTTTGAATACCATGACAATGAACTTTAGCGATCTTGTAAATGATGTTCACAGAAACGCTTATGGTGCAAATAACGTCACCGGCCTTGATTTCTTTACTCAGCGGTCGTTCGTAGAGAACAATATGGGCAATTTTGACCGGGATGGAGATGGCAATTTTGATCATTCGTATGTTTTCAGATTTACAGGAACTACTAAGCTTGATCCACAGGAACAGATTGGCCTGGAAGGTGTGATGACGCTGTCCGGCCCTTCGGGAAATGTTCAGGTTGCCTATCATCCAACTGATACTGTGGAAGCTGTAATTAACAGAATCAATGATTCCAACGGTGAAGTTAAGGCTTATCTGGATAGAAACAGCAATCTTGTGCTTAAGGCAACTACAGCTAAAGATGTGGAAAACCCTGATTTTGTTATTCGTCATGTTGAAGATTCAGGATTCTTTTTGACAGGCTATTCTGGAATACTTAGGGAAAGTGGAGCTCTTGGCGCATATGACTTTGCCCGTGAAAACGCAGTGAATGTATTGAATGGTGCCCAGTATGCTGTGAGCCCTGTGTTGAATCCGTCTGGCTATATTGAAGTGAATTCTCAAATTCGTAATGACGTAATGAGCGTGGCTAGTTCGTTCATGGATGTTTCTGGCAATGTGAATGCCGGCGACGGAAGGGCTGCTGTTGAGATAGCTTCCATTCGTAACACAAAGGTAATGATTGGTCATGAAAGGACTTTTGATGATTATTTTGCAGACTCGGTTACCAATGTGGGATTGAAAGGCGAACAGGCTGAAAATAATTTCAATAGCCATGCAGCTATAATGAATGATTTGCGCGATATGCGGGAATCGATTAGTGGCGTGAATATTGATGAGGAGCTTTCGGACATCATAAAATTTCAGCATGGATATAATGCAGCTGCAAAATTCGTGACGGTTTGGGATAGTCTTTTGGATACTGTAATCAACAGGCTTAAAGTATAGCTTTCTGGGGCGTTACGGGGATATCCCCGTATGAAGGGGTAGGAACAAACGGCATTGCCGGTTGTGACGAGGGGAAGGCTTTCCCCTCAAAAAGTGAGGTAAGAAAATGAGAAGAATAAGTTCAAATATGAATAACATGAATACACAGGCAAATTTGAGGCTTCATGAGTCTAAGTTAAACCGTGCCAACAATCAGATTGGAAGTCAGCAGAAAATACAAAGTCTGAGGGACGACCCTATTGCGGCAGGTCATCTTGTTCGTTACAAGTCCTACCTTACGCGAGTGGACAATTTTGAAAAAAATGCTCAAACCTTGTCCGACCAGTTTGCTCTTAGGGAAGGTTATATGAACAATTCTCTTGAGGTAATGCAGAGGGTTCGTGAACTTGCAGTAACTGGCGCGAACGGCATTTATACAAAAGATGATATGCGGGATATGGCTATGGAAGTTGATGAACTTCTTAAAGAACTTATTCAGAATGCTAATGCAATCAGTTCCGACGGAAACAGTCTTTTTGCCGGCACAAACACAAAATCTACCGCTTTTGAAATCGAAATGGGTACTGTGGAAGGTTCTGGGGTGCCATTGATCGAAAATGTTCGTTATAACGGCAATATTGATCAAAATAAAATTGAAGTTGATGAAAATAAATTCATGAATGTTGATAATGCTGGTAACAGGGCTTTTTGGGCTGAACAGCAGCAGGTTTTTGGCTCAAGGGATGCTTCTAGCTGGCAAGCTGGAGCTGACAGCGTGATTAGTGTGGATGGTGTTGCCATAAATATAAATGCCGGAGACAATGTCTATGCTTTGGCTGCTAAGATAAATGATTCGGGGGCAGCAGTTCGTGCCAGAATCGATCCAGTGACTCAGGGGTTGAATCTGGAAACTACAGATGCAAGACAGCTTTGGCTTTCTGATGTAAAGGGTTCTGCTTTGAATGAGCTTGGAATTGTTGGTGATGCAAGCCAGAAGCCTCCTTACAATATTGGAAAATCTGCTACTGTTTCTGGTGGTTCCATGTTTGATACTGTAATCGCATTCCGAGATGCGCTTTTAAAAGGTGATACAGAAGCTATTGGTGGCCGTGTTCTTGGTTCGCTTGACAGTGGAATCTCAAGTCTTGTCACAAGAATTTCAAAGTCTGGAAGCGAATATGAACGGGCTCAACTTAATGTGCAGAGAAACAGTGCAACAAAATTGAATGTGACACAGCAAGTTTCCCGTGAAGGTGATCTGGATTTTACAAAGGCAATTACAGACATGAAGATGCTTGATTATGCATACCAGGCAACACTTAGCAATGCCGGGAAAATGTACAACAATACTTTGTTGAACTATATGCGTTAATTACTGATATTACGGAAGGAATAAAAATAAAATGGAAGTATCTACAAAAACAAAAGGTATCGTAAACGTAGCAGACGAAAAGATTCTTGAATTTCCTGAAGGTATAATGGGCTTTGAAGCATATAAAAAATATGCCCTTATCGAATCGGAATATGAGCCATTCATCTGGCTTCAGAGCGTTGAGGAACAAAATCTGGCTTTTTTGCTTATAGATCCGTTTTTGATCTGTAATGACTATGAGGCCGATATTGACGATTTGACTTTGTCAAAAATCGGAATCGTTTCTGCCGAAGAACTTGTAATCATGACAATTGTCACAATTCCTTCTGACGATTCTGCTATTACTGCAAATTTTTTAGGTCCAATCGTTATAAATCGAAAGAACAACAAATGTCTTCAGGTTGTTTTGAATGATAACCGGTGGAATACAAAATTCAATATAATCGAAGCTCTGAAGAAGAAGGGGGAGTAGATGCTTATCCTTTCCAGAAAGACAGACCAGCAGATCAAAATTGGCGAAGATATTACTATTACCATAATCGAAATACACGGTGATCAAGTAAAAATTGGTGTTGAAGCACCGAAAACGGTTAAGGTTTTCCGGCAGGAAGTGTTCAATGCAATCCAAAAAGAAAACCAGGCTGCAGCAAGCACCATGAACAAAGACTCAATCGGTGCATTATCTCAGTTGTTGAAAAAGTAATTAAGAGCAATTTTTTTTACAGATTGTGCTTTATTTCGGCTTCGCTTGCCCTTAAGTATATTGGCCCGTCAAAATCCTTGATGGGTTCTTTTTTATCTTCAATCATTTTTTCTGCGATTGAAAAGAGGGTGGTTCCAACATTCTGAACGAATGGAACGGTTATAAATTGTTTATTGAAATTGAGTTTTTTTGTTTCTTCGATGAACAATTGGGCATCAGGTCCGCAAATTAGAATTACATCGTCCTTAAGTCCCTGTAAAACTTCTTTCACTTCATAATCACCTTGTGGAAGAGACTGATTTTTATTCTTATATGAGCTTGCATAGAATCTGTCTTTTTTTGCGTCAACTACTGAAAGGACTTCGAAAGGCAAATCCAAATAAGGATGAGCGTATGCGTATGTTGTCTGCACCCCGTATACAGGTGTGCCGTTGGCAAGTTGCAATGCCTTCAGTGCAGCATAGGCCAGGCGAAGACCGGTAAATGATCCAGGTCCTTCACATAGGGTTGTATATTCCAATTCATTTGCATTCATGCCAGCTTTTTCCAAAATGTAGCTTATGGCAGGTAATAGCGTTTCAGATTGTTTCATTCCGATGTTGTATATGGCGCTAACCTGATGATCTTCATTCTTTGCAGAAATCGTAAGTTGTGTTATTGATGAGTCGATTGCAAGGGCTTTCAAAATTACCTCTAATTTTTCTATGAATTAAATTCGATGTTATCGTTGTTCCAGTTTTTTATTTCGATAGTTCTCGATCCGTCTTCATGTGCTGTTATACTAAGGATAATTGTTTTTTTTGGCAATTCATCCATGATTTTTTCACTCCATTCGATGATCGAAACACCTTCACCGTAAAGCATGTCGTCTGTTCCTAGTCCTGCAAAGTCTTCTGCCCCGTCCAGGCGGTAAACATCCATATGATACAACGGCATCTTTCCGTAATATTCACTGATAAGGCAAAAAGTGGGACTTGTGATTGTTTCAAGAATACCTAAGGAAGAAGCGATTCCTTTTGTGATGGTAGTTTTTCCAGCAGCCAAAGTTCCCTGCATGGCAATGATGTCTCCTTTTTTCAGAAGACTTCCAATGATTTTGCCAAGCTCAATCGTTTGCTCTGGGGTTTTTGTATTGAAAGTATAGTTCAAGGTAAGCGGCCTTCTTTGTCCTCTTCCAGGATATATGCAGCCAAAGCTTTTTTCAATGGCAGAAGAGGATAATTTACATTTGATGCAACAGAAAGTTCGATAGATCTTACGCCAAGTGGATCTGTTTCGATGCAAAAATCTATAGGTGCGTTCAAAGTTGTTCCTGGAACTTCAATGACAGCTTCTCCAGAGAAATTTCTTCTGTAATATATATAGCCTTCTTCGCGGAAAAGATTTTTAAGTTCCAAAATTCTCATAATGAATAGAATAACCTATGATTGTTAGATTAGCAAGTGAATAATAAATTGTTATTGATTGTAGCCGTAAACTTTCTCATAGATGAGGTTTTGCACTTCTACTGATACCTGAATAAATTGAACGTGTAGATTGTAGGTGCAGGGAGTTTTTGATTTGCGGGTTTTAATGATTTTTCCGATTGCGGAACAATCTTCTCCATTCAGTTTAATTTCAACAAATATCTTTTGTCCTTCTTTGATTGGAAGTGTAGTGTTTATGCAGCAACCGCCACCAGAAATATTCAATAGCGTACATTCGACTTTCTTTTCAGATTCAACGAATATTTTCTTCGAGTTGTTTTTCGATTTTTCTTTAACAGATACTGAAGCAATTCTGCACTTTTCATTCGTGTTCAAACGCTTGTAATGACGCTGGGATTTTGCAATCAGATTTGTACTTTGAGGTATAATGAGGATGTTTTGGCCTTTTGAATCAACCTGGTATCTTGTAACTCTTGTAACAAAAACATAAGGTAAGCCTGAGGGAGACACAAAGGAGAATGCAACTTTTGAAAGTTCTGCCGGTTTTTCACCTGATTCAAAAAAATCTTTGGAAATTACGAGGGAAAGATTATCCTTTGTAGACTCGCTTATGGTGCATTGGGTAGTAGTTCCGTTTTCAAGCACAAGAGTCATCTTGTGGTTTACAGGAAGGGAGTTTGTGGATGATGTTGGGGTGCTCATGGCAGAAATCTTTTCAACGTCAAATCTTAAAACAAAGAATTTGTTGATTCTTGAGGGCTGCCACGTTTCTTTTATTGTTTTGTATCCCTGGCGAAAGCAGTCTTCTATACTGGAAAAATCTCTTATGGTGTAATAAATGTTTGGAATATGGAAAGTTTTGCAAAGCCAAAGGAGAATTCCGCCTTGTTCGGCACTTAGATTGTACTTTTGGCAGGTTTCCCTTACATCGCTATTCCTTGTGGGCCTGTTCTTTTGCGTTTCTATCCATTTAGGGTCTTCTTTCTTTTTATTTTGAATGTTTCGCCAAAGCCAAAGCATAAAAAATACGCCGATGACAAGCCCTGCTACAATGAGTACCCCATAGATTATGATGTTTCCTCTTGCTTCAAGGGGGCTTCCCCCTGCCTGAAAATTCAAGTTCATGCAAGATTCTCCAATGACTTAGATATTGCGTTGAGCCTTGGACAGATTTCATATTCAGCAAGATCACCAATGCTGACTGTGTCGTTTGTTTTTAGAGCCTGTTCAAAATCGTTGAGTACAGGTGAGAAATCTGCAAAAAACTCATTAAAAGGATTTCCGTCGATTGTAATTGAAGTATATTCCTGGAATAAAGAAGCCAATGCTGCAATATGGCAGAATTCTTCTATGCTGTCTGCAAGATTTTTGATCGAAGTATGAGCTTCTTTGTCACGTCCACTTTGGAGGGCGACTGGAACTTCTGATAATTTAAGGGCAAGTTCCTTGAAAAGAAAAGAAAGTTCTTTGAAGGATTCTTTGATTGACTGTTGGGTAACTACATTGAAATTGAACTTTGTGTCGTCTTTTAGTTCTTTTTTTGCTTCTTCGTCGAACAAATCAGCTGTGATTTGCTTACCATTTACCTGAATTCCTATTACAGCAGCATTGTTCTGTTCGCAAGTAATCTCAAAAGATTTAAGAACATCGCCAACGGTTTTTTCCCCTTCCAGAGTAACATCTATTTTTTCGTCATTAAGATAAAATTCCATCATTTACCACCTCATCTGTTGTTGTTTCTGTTTGTAAAGTTGGATATGGAATTGGACTGATTTTCCAGGCTGTTTAGGGTTCCTTCCATTTGGCCGTATTTATTTCTCAGTTCAGCTTCCTTCCTGTCCATCTGGGATTCCAGTTTTGAAATCTTTTGTTCAGAGGATTTTATTCTGGAGTCCAGACTAGACGTTTTAAGTGCAAAAATACCCCCGGACTGAACGTAAGCTGTAAGCTTTTTATCCATGTTAAGGGCAATGCCTGAGTCTATTATCAAATCCCCATCAGAGTCAAAACCAAACAGGTTTTTGACGTCTTCAAGGTTTTCGCTTAGTGCAGAATCAAGTTTCTTTTCGTCAATTTCAAGATAACCGCGCAGTTTGCTTGGCGTGTATCCTGAATAGCTTGATGAATTTGTGGCTATTCCAAGCTGGGACAGCATTGTTATGACTGCGTCTTCTGAATAGCTGTACTTCGCCGAAACGGAAGATTGCAGGCTTGATTTTAGACTTGTTAGGGATGAGTCACTTAAGAAAAGCCCCAGGCGTTTTTTTTCTTCCTCTTTTTCGTCTTTTGAAAGATAGTCCAGCTCTTCAATTATTTCAGGTTTGCTTTGGGATAAAATGTTAATTTCACTGATAGCCTGGTTATATTTTCCCACAAAAGTTATCAAAGCATCTTTCGCAGCTTCCGTATCAGGTTTTATTTCTATTGTTGCAGTTTTTTCGGTTTTCTCATGAATGTTCAATGTTACTTCTGGAACAACGTCGTCGATTTTGTTTGTAGGTCGTTTTATAGTAATCCCTTCATATTTGATAATTGCATCTTTTGCAGTGGATATGGCATTCTGTGCCGTAAAGCCAAGGTTTTCTCCTGGGTCAAAGGCATTTATGTCCGACATTAAAAATCCATGCCCTGTGTTCCTGTTTCTGACTACGATGGACTTGATTCCCCGATAGTCTGAAAGGTCTATGTCAAAGTCAGTTTGAGATTTGGAAAGCAAATCTTTTGCTGGAATGACTTTTTCCAAGCCATCTTCATATTTTGCGAAAATAACATCATTTGTAACAATAGATTTTAGGGGTTCCCGTTTTACTTCCGCATCTGATGGAAGCATTGGATCAGCAGGTGAGTTGTGTATGGTAACATCCCTGAAAGATGCTTCTCCAGCGTAAGGAAGTTCTGGTTTTGCGGCTTTCTTGTTCAATTCTTCCGTGATATCTTGCACATCTTCCTTCTTCAGAGTAAAGAACAGGTGCATTTTGGGATTGTCCTTTACAGAAGAGGGAAGACCTACTTCAAAACCCGAGCGCGGCGGAATTTTTATTTCCCTGTTATTAACACTGATATTTTTAGCAGAAATTGCAGGCATATGTTTTTGCTCTTCTGTTGTCATGGTTGTAAGTTGCTTAAACTCATTTCTGTCGGAAGCAAAAGTCACTGTTTTTGGCTTTACTTTGATAATCATGCCAGAACTTTCTGCAAAAGTTTTCGCATCATCTTCAAATGAAAGTCGGTTTTCCTCTCCGGTTTTAAGAGATTCTATGGATAAAGTCTTTTTTCCTTTGCTGGCTCCGATTACTCTCGACTGAATGAAGTCGGTTCCACGGCGGTTCAATGCGCTTGAAAAATCCTGAAGACTTCCGCCTTTCCATCTCATTGTAATAGTTTTGTCCGCAATCTTGTATGTGTATGTTCCAGAAGGAACTTTATAGTCTGAATCCAATTCGGCAGATAGAAATCTGTCAGCAGTTGCAGGTTGAATTACATCTACTTTAAATGATTCGTATGCAGCACCACGATTTGCATCTGCTGTTATGGCATATTCTTCTGTAGAGGATGTGATTTTGTTATTGAAAGGATTTTCGAACGAATACAGGGTTTTGACGCTGTCTCGCAATGAGCTCATTCGTCTGTTGACTTCGCGCCAGGCTTCCTGCTGGTTTTTGTAAGATTCAAGCGTCTTCTGCTCCCTTGTAAGCGGAATACGCTCGATCTGCATAAGCTTTTCGACTGTATTGTTGGTGTTATATTTGTCAGTAACACCGGGTATGTTTATTCCAGGCATAGTCGTATATCTGAAGTTATGCTAAGTCGTCAAAAAGCAAACCAATAGCTCGTCTGATATTGATTTTTAACTTCTGAATGTCTTCAGAGGGAATCTCCTTTACAACCTGATTGGTATTGGCATCAACGATTTTTACAACTACTGAATCCAATTCATTATTTACGTTGAACTGAACCTTGCGACCCATAACCATATCAGACATTTTCTGAAGCTGTTGTGCGTCAGCCTTAAGCTCTGCAGCATTTTTTTGGAAATCCTGAGCTACTTCAGAGCCAGTTGGTGTAATAATTGTTTTAGCAGGACTTTCTTTTCCCTTGTTGATTTGCTTTACAGGGGAAACAGCAGAATTGCTATTGCGTAGGCCTTCCATGGCCAATGTCTGCCCGAATGAATTGATTGTATTCATAAGGCTTTCCTCCTTGAAAAAAAGGAAAAAATGGGAGAGGGGCGCACCCCTCCCATTTCCAAATAGTCATAAAGATGACATCCAGAGATCTCTAGACTATGTTTTTTTTAGCTCAACAAACCAAGTACGTTCTGTGACTGTGAGTTAGCCTGTGCAAGCATTGCAGTTCCAGACTGTGTGAGAATCTGGTTCTTTGTGAATTCTACCATTTCGCTTGCCATATCTGTATCGCGGATACGAGATTCAGCAGCCTGTGTATTTTCAGCAGCAATATTTACACCATTTGCAGCCATTTCAAAGCGGTTCTGGTATGCACCAAGATCTGCGCGCTGTTTTGAAACAGTAAGCAATGCGTTGTCTACAGCACCTAATGTTGCGTTTGCAGTTACAGGATCAGCAATAGAAATGCTTTCTTCGCTTCCCTGAGCTCCTCTAAGACCAAGAGATTGAGCTGTCATAGTTCCAACAAAGACTCTTGTATTCTGATCCATGTTAGCACCAATCTGGAACTGCATTACGTTGTCGGAATTAGCTCCAAAACGTCCTGTAAGCATGTTCATTCCGTTGAACTGAGCCTGGCTTGCGATTCTATCTACTTCAGAAACGAGCTGTGAAACTTCAACCTGAATCTGCATGCGATCTTCATCGCTGTAGATGCCGTTTGCTGACTGAACAGCAAGTTCACGAACACGCTGAAGAATGTCTGTAGTTTCCTGCAAATATCCTTCTGTTGTCTGAATGAAAGAAATGCCATTTTCAATGTTTCTTGAAGCCTGGTTCAAACCGCGAATCTGTGAACGCATTTTTTCAGATACAGCAAGTCCTGAAGCGTCATCTCCAGCGCGGTTAATTCTTTCGCCGGAAGAGAGTTTTTCAATATTCTTCATGATACCGTCATTTGAAATGTTCAGTACACGGTTAGAATAAAGTGAACTCATATTGTGGTTAATAATCATAGTTGTGCCCTCCATGTCAATTAAAAGCAGTACATCATGTTCTGCATAATCTGCCTTGGTGTGGAATGAAACAGGTTTTGCGCCCCCTGTTTCATTTTCAGAACCTTACGGCAGAAAAAGTAAGTCTGAATGCAAACTTACTTTTTCTGCCGCCACTAAGGCAAATGAAAGGCACTCTTGTCAAAGAACAAAAACATGTCTGAATACATGTCCGATAGTGTCAAATTTAATGTGGGTGAGGAGTAGGGTAGATAAGAGACAATACACCGCGCATTTTTAACAAAGTGGATAAGATCCACTTTGTTAAAAATTATAATACACTATCTCAGTAAAGACAAGACATTCTGTGACATTGTGTTAGCCTGAGCCAACATAGCAGTTCCAGCCTGCTGAAGCACAGAGTTCTTTGTGAATGAAACCATCTGAGAAGCCATGTCTGTATCACGGATGCGTGATTCAGAAGCCTGAAGGTTTTCAGCAGAGATATCAAGTCCTTTTACAGAGTATTCCATACGGTTCTGGTAAGCACCGAGGTCTGCACGCTGTTTGTTAATCTTCTTAAGACCTTCATCGATAGTTCCGATAGCGCGGTTGGCATCTTCCGGTGTAGCAAGTGAAATTTTTGTTTCTGTGCCGACTTCACGGATACCAAGAGCTGTTGCTGACATAGTACCGATGTAAACCTGCATGCGCTGATCCATGTTAGCACCAATGTGGAACCACATAGAACCAGTAACAACATTTTCACCTGTTGGCATAGCAAAGCGACCTGTGAGCATGTTCATGCCGTTAAACTGAGCTGAACTTGCGATGCGGTCTACTTCTGAAACCAAAGCTGAGATTTCAACCTGAATCTGCATGCGATCTTCATCGCTGTAGATTCCGTTTGATGACTGAACTGCCAGTTCACGGATGCGCTGCATGATGTCAGTTGTTTCCTGAAGATATCCTTCAGTTGTCTGAATGAAGCTGATACCATTTGCTGCGTTCTGTGAAGCCTGGTTCAAACCGCGAATCTGAGCACGCATTTTTTCAGAAACTGCAAGTCCTGAAGCATCGTCTCCAGCGCGATTAATTTTTTCTCCTGAAGACAATTTTTCCATGTCTTTAGAGATTCCGAGTCCTGTGACTCCCAGCTGACGATTGGCATACATTGCCGACATGTTGTGGTTGATGACCATAATATTCCTCCTTGGAATGTCAAAAGGGCAACGTCCTTGCTGCCCGTATTTTGCAAAAATGTGCATCTGTGTTTACAAGGCTGCATCAGCACATTTCTGCAATAGAAAAGAACAAAACGAAATCCTTTTATTTTGCTACATTTCTAATACATTATCGGAATATATGGCAAAAAACTTTAATGTTTTTTTTTTAAATTTTATTTTCTTTTTCCAGTTCCAGCGAATTTATTAATGCAACCAGTGCCCTTGTTGCTTTTCCTCGGTGGGAAATTGCGTTTTTCTGGTCTGCAGAAAGTTCAGCCGCAGTTTTCCCAAATTGAGGAAGGAAGAATAACGGATCATAGCCAAAGCCGCCGTTTCCTCTTGCATCTTCTATCTTTTCCACAAGGGTCCCTTCCATAGTGTCCTGGGCAACGTAAACTCTGTCATGTCCAAGATATAATACCATGGCACATGTGTAATGAGCTGAACGAGGTCCATTCTGGAATTTTTTTGAATCAATTTTTCCTGTGGAAAGAGCATCATTGAGTTCCTGGATCAAGAACCTGTTCTGATCTTCTTGAGGGGTCTTCTGTCCGTCTGGCTTTCCCTGATGAAAGTTTGGACCGCCATAACGGGCAGAGTAGATGCCCGGAAGTCCATCCAAAGCATCTACGCTTATTCCTGAATCATCGGCAATCACTGGCTGCTGAACGATTTCGTAGAGTGACTTAGCCTTTATTATGCTGTTTTCATAAAAGGTTGTACCGTTTTCGATGGGATCAAACTGGATACCTTCATCCTTTGGAACTACAATCTGGTGTCCCCTAAGAATCTGGACCATTTCCCTTTTTTTATTCATGTTTCCTGTAGCTAGATAAATCTTCATGAGTATGTTCTACCAAAAACGGCAAATCAAGTCCACATTATTCGGCTAAATCCTTTTTTAAAAAATCTATTTCGCTGATTGTCATGGCGTGGTTCAGGTAATAGCCTACCTGCCGCTCGCATATTCCAAGGATTTTTGCGATTGTCTTGTTGGAAGGACAAATCTTTATGGCATTCTTTTCGAATGACTGGTTTTTCTCTGTCCATTTTTTTGTGTGAAGATCGTAAAGTTTTCTGTAGCTGCAAATCCTGCTTTCGCTTACGTAGGTTTCCTGGAGTTTTTGTAGATATTTCTTATGTAAATAGTAAAGGTAATCCCTCCTTTGAATTTGCTTCTCAACCTTCCTGGATTTTGTTTTAAGGCTTTTACAGATGGCATTTATGATGTTGAACAGTTCGTCTTCGTTAATTTCGCAAAATTCGCTTATGTTCTTTATGTGTATTTCGTGCAGGTAATAGCTGTATTTTAAGGCAAGAACCAGCACGATTTTTCGAAATTTCTGGCTGTTTCTTCTGTCTGTCATGAGTTTTTCAAAGTGCGTTCTTTCCATAATGTTTTGCCAGTCTGATTGTTCCACTATGGATTCAATAAGATTTTTATCTGATTTCCTTATGTATGGCGCTTTTTCCTTTTGGGAAAGGTTGCAGGCTGTAAGCGTAATTAGTTTTTTGGAATCTTCAGAATTGTTGTCGATTTGAGAGTATTCCAGTTCCTGTTCCTGAATGTTTTTCAATGTTTTGTCTTTGCTTACATCATTTATGAAATCCCTCTTTATGGACATAATCTGGAATTTTAAAAATGAACAGAAATAGGTGGAAAATTTTCCGCAATCTGCTTTGTAGTGATCGAAAAGAAAATATGAGTTCTGGAGAATCCTTAGTGAAAGTTCGCTAAGCGCTTCTTCGTCCAAAAGGTTTATTCCATAGTGATAAGGAGCACGCAGCACTTCTTCTGCAAGAAAATCGACCGCCTGCTTTTTTGTGATTTTTCCTTCCTGGATAAGTTGTGGAAGTTCGTTTACTGTAAATTTGTTTTTTGTCATTGATAATCTCCTGTTTTTGTTATCTGCAGGAGATTAAAGCAAGTTTCGTGCCAAGTATTGATTTTATTACATTATTCTTGCAAATTCCTTTACTATTGAAGGAATCAAGGTATCGAGCTTTCCCTCTGTACTCAATCCTGAAGCATTTTTATGGCCGCCGCCTCCGAATTTTGAAGCGACAATGCTTACATCAACGTTATCTTTTGACCTGAGACCTGCAGTACAGTTGTATTCAGTTTCTTGTCTGACAAAGGCTACTGCTTCCACGCCTTTTACGCATAGAAGTGCCTGGTACAATGCATCTGAGTCCCTGCCATCCTGTCCATATTTCCATGTGTCTTCCATCGTTTCGTAAGTAACGATTAGTTTTCCATCAAGATAAGGCTTTGCATGGTCCAGCATTACGCCCAAAAGTTTTCTTGTCTGCCATGATTTTCCGCTTGTAATCAAATCATAGGTTTTTCTAGGGTCTGCACCAGCTTTTACCAGTCTGGAAATGCAAATAAGGGCATCGCTATCATTTGAGGAAAGAAAACGGAAAAAACCTGTATCCGTCATCGTTCCAAAATAAAGTACTGAAGCAATATTTTCGTCAAGTTCGCCTCCAAGCAATTCAAAAATCTGCTGGACCAGAAGGGAGGCGGCTGGTGTCTGAGGGTCAATAATCGCTTTTTCTTTGTCTTTCACGTCGGCAGTCTTGTGGTGATCGATTATGAATGTATCAAGGTCAGTTAAGTCACCGTCGATATCACCAAGTCGACTCAACTCAGAACAGTCGCAGATAATCAAACCGGCTTTTTTTCTTTCAGAATCGGTAAGAAAATCCATTTCGGATGTAAATAGATTTTCATATTTTTTTATCTCTATTCGCTTGAACGGACCTGCAGAAAGTAATTGGCATGATCTGCCAAGGTTTTTAAGGATTTTTTGGATTCCGAGACATGATGCGATACAGTCGCCGTCTGGTTCTTTATGTCCGACGACAAAAAAATAGTTGTGATTAAGTATGAATTTTCTGAAATTTTCTGCCTGTTCTTGTGTAATAAGTGTCATCTGTTTTTTTCCGTTTCAAAAAAAAAGCTGTTCCCCTAAGAAACAGCTTTTCTGTAAGTTTTTAGAGGGTTAAATAAACCCAAAATAAGACAAGGACAGGCGCATTTTGCAAGCTGTCATTGACTTGTATCATTATAAATCAAGCTCTTCCAAAGTTTCTTTGTCTGTGCCTTCTACTTCTTTTCTGTAGTCTACAACACCCCAGACAGGATCAGACTTGTTTTTTGGAAGTGTAAGGATAACATGGTTGAATTCACCAGACTTTTGTACAACTGTCATGAATGGCTTCAACTTTCCAGATCCGATGCTTTGTATTCTGAGTTTGCGTGGATTTTCTGTTGAATTTTTTGCCCATTTCTTAGGGATTACAGTTTTTCCGACTCCAACACGGTTTTTTGCATAGATGATAACATATCCGTCTTTTGAATCAAGAACCTTATAGATTGGAACCTGGAAATAAGAAATCTCAGACCAGTTTTCTTTATGGCTTTCGTTATATTCTGTAGGTACGGCGAATGCTGCACATGCGAAAATTGCTGAGGCAATCAAAGAACAGATGATTTTTTTCATTTTATTTTCCTCTCTGTTAGATCAATCCAAGCATAATTGCTTTGATTGTGTGTTTTCTGTTTTCGGCTTCGTCCCAAACTCTGGAAGCTGTGCTTTCAAATACTTCTTCTGTAACTTCCTGTCCTTTTACGGCAGGCAGACAGTGCATGAAGATTGTACTGCTCTTTCCAGTTGCTTTCATCAAGTCGCTGTTAATTTGGAAAGGAGTCAGCAATTTTACTCGCTGTTCTTTGAGAGCTTCTTCTCCCATTGAAACCCAAACATCTGTATAAAGGGCATCGGCACCTTTTATTACATCAATTTTATCACTAATCTGGATTTTTGCACCAGAATTTTGCGCAAAAGGTTCACAAATTTTACAAATCTGCTGATCTGGGAACAGTTCTTTTGGACTAAAGATTGAAAAATTTATGCCCATTTTTGCACAAATCAGCATGAGTGAGCGGGCGACATTGTTTCTTCCGTCTCCACAATAAGCCAGGTGAAGACCTTTGAGTGTTTCGAAATTTTCTTTGAGAGTCATAATGTCGGCAAGGGCTTGTGTAGGATGGAATTCGTCTGTAAGTCCATTGATGACAGGAATGCCTGAAAATTGTGCAAGCTGTTCTACATGTTCCTGCTTGAATCCCCTGAATTCAATGGCACTGAACATTCTTCCAAGGACTCTTGCGGTGTCTTTTACGGATTCCTTGCCTCCAAGCTGAATGTCATCGGTGGACATGAATACTGGATGACCGCCTTCCTCTCCAAATGCAGTTTCAAATGAGCTGCGGGTACGAGTTGACCTTTTTTCAAAAATCAGCGCAATTGTTTTGCCCATGAATCTCTGGTGAATTTCATTTCTATGTGATTCTGCTTTTACCTGAAATGCAATATCCAGCAATTTTTCTATTTCTGCTGGTGTCCAGTCGATCCAGTTGAGAAGGGAACGACCTTTAAATGGTGCTTTGAATGTTTCCATGGATATCCATAATAATTGTTTTTTTTACCCATGTCCATAGTATCTGGTTTGTTCTTACAACACCAATCTGCAACTAAGATTTAAAAAAATATAAAATAATATAGAAAAATATAAAATTGTATAAAAAAATATAAAGTGTAATCAGGTTTTCGAATAAAAAAAAGGCTTGCGATATGCAAGCCTTTATAGGGGCCATAGGGATTGAACCTATGACATCACGGATATGAGCCGTGTGCTCTACCGACTGAGCTAGACCCCCAAGCGATGTATAGTATACTACTAGAATTGTTAGAAAGAGTCAATAGAAAATCTTGAATTTTTAAATATTTCCATATTTTTTTATAGTTTTTATCTTAGTTTCGCGTCACTGATAAATCTTTTTGCATATTCCACCAGAAGATCTATTTCTGTCTGTGAGTATGGGGCAATGGTATTGAAATGTTCATCAAGGCAATTGCCGCTTTTGAATCTTGACAGGAACCATTTGCATTTTTCTGGCAGAAAAGAGGCGATATTTTTCAGGTCTTCGTGAACAACAAGTGAAGGAACAAGCACTGTCCTTATCTCCAGGTTGTCTAATGGCATTGAAAATGCGATTTTCAGCGTTTTAGTAAGACGTTCTTCAAAATCCGAAGGACTTAGGGGAATCAGATCTTTGTATTTTGATGGAGATGTTTTAATGTCGATGGCAAGATAGTCTGGTTTTGTGGTCGGGTCTAAAAACAGAGATTCCAGCTTGTCTGGAAGAGTACCATTTGTGTCAAGTTTCACTTTATAGCCAATTTTTTTGGACATTTTTATTAACTTGACCGTATCTTTATGCATCAGTGCTTCGCCACCTGAAAACACAATACCTGTAAGTACGTTTTTGCGTTTTAGAAGGAAATCCTCAAGCTCTGAAAAACTAACCATGTCTGAGCTTTGTGTATCCTGTTCTGAGGGAACAGCAAGGGATTTGTTGTAGCAATAAGGGCAGCGAAGGTTGCAGCCAGGAAAAAAAACGGCACAACTAACGTGGTAAGGAAAGTCAACAAGACTTGTTTTTACAAGGTGACATATTTTTTCTTCTGACATCTTAAAGCTTTTTTTTTACTATGATGCAACCTGGACTGGAACTTTTCTGATGAATTCTTCCAGTTCCTCTACGCTGTGGCTTCTGTAAATTTCTGTTCCATCTGCGTTGTAGAATATTACCGTTGGAGAGGCGAAAACACCGTTTCTGGCAGCATGGGAAAGTCCTTCTTCGGTATCAACGTCAATGATAGTTCCATTCATGATGATGCTCTTCATGTAGTTGCACACTGGAGGGCAGTTTGGACATTTATCTCTTGTGTACAGTTCGTAGAATAAAGATTTTTCTGGGGCGGTTTCTGATTTGTGCTCAACTTTTTCCTGAAGCTTTGTGGCAGTTTTTTCAGTTGCAAAAGTGTATTCATTTGGGGCAGAAATATTGAACATTTTACGGCTGTCGAATTCATCTCTTTTGCCTTTGTTCCAATTTTTGACTGCACGATAGTAACCTACGATGCGTGCATATACTTCGGTTTCTGTTCCATGAACATCCAAAAGCTCTGCCTTTGTCTGCTGGATTTCTTTTTCTATTTCTTCAAGAGTTCGTTTTGCCATGTTGCCTCCCACTTTTTATGAATTTACTTTTCTGAATGTTCAATGTCAATTGAATTTGCAAAAATTATTTTTTTGAATTCACAAGAATTTCCTGTTTTTCAGCTTCCAGTTTCGAAAGCTTAGCCTTAAGGCTCTGTTCCTTTTGGGCTTTGCATTTTGGACATTCGAATTGAGCGCCTTTCAGATATCCGTGCACTGGACAGATGGAATATACGGGAGAGATTGTAAGATACGGAATCTTGTAGTTTGTGAATATTGTTTTTACAAGCTTTGAACAAGTCTGCCAATCGCTGATCTGTTCTCCTACAAACATATGGAAAACTGTGCCGCCTGTATATTTTGTTTGAAGGCTTTCCTGATGATCCAATGCATCAAAAACATCCGAAGTGTATTCTACAGGAAGCTGCGTTGAATTTGTGTAGTAAGGGTCTGCGTTTCCGCTTGTTATGATATCGGGAAATTGCTCCTTATCGTGTTTTGCAAGTCTATATGAAGTACTTTCTGCAGGTGTTGCTTCCAGATTGAACAATTCTCCGGTAGATTCCTGATAATCTTGCATGCGATTTCTCATGTGGTCCAAAATCTTTTCAGCGAAGTGTTTGCCTTCTGTTGTTGTTATGTCTTTTTTTAAGAAGTTCAGACAACATTCATTCATGCCGCACAAACCAATCGTATTGAAGTGGTTGCTTAATGTTGAAAGGTAACGTTTTGTGTATGGAAAGAGGCCTGAGTCATAGAGCTTTTGGATGACCTTGCGTTTTATGCAAAGGCTTTCCTTGGCCAGGTCCATAAGATAATTGAGTCTTGCAAAGAATTCATCTTCCGTGTTTGCCAGGTATCCGATTTGAGGCAAATTGATTGTGACCACGCCAAGAGATCCTGTAAATTCGTCGGAACCGAAAAGTCCACCGCCTCTTTTTCGAAGTTCACGCTTGTCAAGTCGCAGACGACAGCACATTGACCGCACATCGCTTGGATTCAGATCAGAATTGATGAAATTCTGAAAGTATGGTGTGCCATACTGGGATGTCATTTCGAACAGAAGCTTTGCGTTTTCGCTTTCCCACTGGAAATCTTTCGTAATGTTGTAGGTTGGAATAGGGTAGCCGAAGCCCCGGCCATTTGCGTCGCCTTCAAGCATGACTTTGATGAATTGCCTGTTGATCATGTCCATTTCTTTCTGGCAGTCCCCGTATGTAAATTCCTGTTCCTTGCCGCCTACAATAGCTTTCTTTTTCTTAAGGTCTTCTGGACAAGTCCAGTCCAGTGTGATGTTTGTAAATGGAGCTTGAGAGCCCCATCTGCTTGGGGTATTGATTCCAAATACATAGTTTTGAATGCACTGCCTTACTTCTGATTCAGAAAGGTTGTCTTTTTTTACGAATGGTGCAAGGTATGTATCGAAGGAACTGAATGCTTGAGCTCCAGCCCATTCATTTTGCAGAACTCCCAGAAAATTTACCATCTGGTTTACAAGTGTGGACAGATGAGCTGCGGGTTTTGAAGTTATTTTGTCTTTAACTCCGCCAAGACCTTCCTGGATAAGTTGTCTGAGTGACCATCCGGCGCAATATCCGGAGAACATTGAAAGGTCATGAATGTGAAAAGCGGCGGTTTTGTGCGCTTGGGCGATTTCTTTTGAATAGATGTTATTCAGCCAATAATTTGCAGTTATCGTACCAGAATTATGAAGGATCAAGCCTCCAAGGGAAAAATTAACGTTTGCGTTTTCATATACACGCCAGTCACTTTGGGCAAGATAGCCGTCCATGGTTTTGTTGATGTCCAGCATGAGGCTTTTTGTGTCCCTCATGGCTTCGTGTTTTGCTCTATAGAGGATGTAAGCTTTTGCAACATCAACTTCTTTGTTTTCGATGAGGACTGTTTCTACGATATCCTGAATTTCTTCAATCGCAGGAATTGAATGTGCCCTGGTTCCTGCCATCTGGATTCGAAGACGTTCTTCAACCAGGTCGGTGAGGTATTGAGCCTTTTCTGGATCTGCCATGACCTGAACTGCCTTTATGGCTTTGCCAATGGCGTTTTCAATCTTTGTTCTGTCATATGGCGCAACTTCACCAGAGCGTTTTACAACGGATTTGATGAAGTTTCTTGCTTCTTCATCAGTACTATCTCCTAAAAAACTTCTCCATTCTGGAAAAACTGACTGCTCACTCATTTTTTTGCTCTCTCCACATTCTTGACTTCGGTTATGAATTCTTCGAGACTTTCAAAGTGTTTGTAGGCAGAAGCAAATCGGATGTATGCGACTTTATCAAGTTTGTAAAGCTTTTCAAGCACTATTTCTCCAAGCTGTTCTGTTGTGATTTCCCTGGTGGTCTTTCCGTTGAGCATGGCTTGATCTTCAATTTCGATTACCAGATTTTCAATTGTGCCGGTAGTGACAGAACGCTTTTCCAGTGCGCGTTCTATACCCTTTTCAAGTTTTTGCCTGTCGAAAGGCTGGCGCCTTTCATCTCGCTTTACAACCATAAAAGGTTTTTCTTCGATTTTTTCATAACTTGTAAAGCGGTAGCTGCATGCAAGACATTCACGTCTTCTGCGAATGCTTTCACCGTTAGCCATAGTTCTTGATTCGATTACCTTGTCGTCAAGGCTTCCACATAAAGGACAACGCATAATCCCACCCTTGCGTCTTTTAGATTTGATTGTATATTCTGTAACCCTTTTTTTAATATAGCGGACGCAAGATTTAAAAACAAGCGAACAATGTTGAAAAATCGGAGAAAAGGAAAAGTTTTGCGATTTTTTTCAGAAAGATTCCCTGTATTTTTTCTGAATTTTCCGTAATTTCTTTCGTTGTGAATCTTCGAAAATGGATTTTTCTTTTTTAGAGAACATCAGATAGATTGCGAAGGATAGACAGAGTAGTGCCATTATTTTGGGAAGCCAGTTTCCGAATTCAAGATAGATTGTTTTTTGTCTTTCATATACTGGAATCTTCACGAATATGGAAGATTCCTGGAAAAGAGGCATATCCTTTATGATTCTGCCGTTGGGATCTACTACTGCAGAATAGCCTGAGTTTGTGGAACGGGCCAAAGTAGTTCTGTATTCGATAGCCCTGTATGCAGAAACTACAAAATGCTGGTATTCGGAACTTGCTTTTTTAGACCAGGAATCATCGGTTATATTCATGAAAACTTCACTGCCGTTTTGTACAAGGGGTCTGCAAATGTCAGGGAAGGCGTCGTCATAACAGATGGGGGTGGAAATCAAAACGTCACTGAATTCCAGGTGTTTTTTGTCATTTTCCATAGAGTTTGTTAAGTCATAGGTCCAGCAAGTCTGTACATAGTTTTTTGGATAGCTTGCCTTGATTTTAAAGAAAGTGTACTGATCTCCTGGAGCCCAGCCAGCAGATATTCCAATGCTTTTCATCAGAAATTTGTTTACTTCTGGAAGTTCTGAAAATGGCAGAGCTTCTGCGAATGGAACAAGATGATTTTTTGGATAGGCTCCGCGAAACTGGCCGTTTTCATCGATTATGCAGGCACCGTTCATTGTTCTGGCGGATGAACCTTCACGCCTGAAGGGACTTCCCACAAGAAACGGAACTTTATGTTTTCTGATGAACTTCAAAAGGGGTTCTGCTCCTGGAGTGTATTCGTAGTGGTTTATGAATGAAGGCAGCAGGGATTTCAGGCAGCCTTCGCTCCAGACTACAAGATCAACCCTTTCGCCATTTTCCTTTGCCGTTTCAAAAGCCTGATCAGTAAGTTTTTGGGATACAAGAATTGTATCTTCGTCGCTTATGTTTTTCCATGGGTCGGAATTCTGCTGGACCATGATAGTGTTTATTTGTTTGACCGGAGATTTCAGTGAATGTGTTCTGTACACACCATAAACCAGGTCTGCACAAAACAGAACTGCCAGAAGAACGAAACAGTTTCTAAGGCCAAAAAAGGATGAACTTGCGCCTTCTTCCCATTTGTTTTGTAAAAGCATAATTGCTTCAGCTACGACAGCAGAAAAAAGAACGCAGAGAAATGTAACTCCATATGTTCCTGTTATGTCTGCAATCTGAATGAAATTGTTCCATTGAAAAAATGCCATGGAAATGGTTCCCCATGGATAACCCAAAAATCCGATGGATTTGAACCATTCGTAACAAACGTAGATGGCACAAAACCACAGAATCCTGAAGCACAGGAAGATGCCTGCTGAGCTGCCATTGTTTTGCACAAGAACTTTCCATTTTTTACATTTAGAAAATGGAATGCTGTAAAGTAGACCAAAACCACCGCCAATGGCACTGGTTCCCAAAGCAGAAGCTCCCAAGGTGAAAATCGCAAAATCTTTGAAGAAAGCCAGCCAATAGCTTGAAATCATGTGAGTGGTAAATGTCAGAATTGCAAAAGAGATGACGAATCCTGGAGTTGAATCAATTTTTCTGATGGCAATGTAAAAAGGAACCAGTGAAAATAAGGCCAGTATAGGAGATCCGAATCTAAGAAAATCGCTAGGTAAAGACAATGCAACGAGGGCACCTGAAAAAATGACATAAAAAACTTGTAAAATTCGACTCATCTGTCTTATAATAACTGTATAAATCTAAAAACGCAATAAGATGGCCTATGTGCGTTGTTGCCGCCTTGTTGTCGGGAGAATATCAGCCAATGAAAGATTCGATAAAAGACGCGCATCAAGGCGAATATCAGACAATTCCACAGGCTATAGCAACGGCCCCTGGAAGGTTCCATCTTATTGGAGAACATACCTGGTTTTTTAAGCAGAAGACGCTTTCCATGGCGGTTGATCTTCCGGTTTTCGCTGCAGTCTCTAAAAGAGAAGACCAATCCCTTCATATGTATTTTACGCAGATCGATGACAGGAAAAAGTGCAATATTTCATCATTGAAACTGAAAAAAGAGGACAGATGGGCCAACGCAATAAAGGCTGTGATATATGGCTTTACATCTGGTGGTTTTGAACTAGGTGGCATGGATGTGACCATCAGCAGTGAAATTCTACCTTCTGCCGGCTTTGGAATAACAACGGCAATAAAGCTTTCTGTTGCCATTGCCATACGGAAAGTTTTTGACCTTAAATGCAACGAATATCAACTTTTGCAGGTTGTTGAGCGGGGAAACAGGCTTTTTCTGCAGATTGAAAACTACAATTCAGACAATTATTCTGCATTGTTTGCCAAAAAAGGATGCTTTTGCGTTACTGACCACTTTAAGAATCGTGTGGAAAACATTCCCAATCCATTTACGGAAAATAAATTTTTTCTGATTGATGCCTGTGTTCCGCGCATTTCCTTATGGAATCAGGAAACTTTGTTTGAGCCGGAAAATGCGCTTTTGCTTGGTGATTTGCGGGAACGGAAAGCTGGTGTCTTTGGAGGCTGGCAATATATCAGCGATGTTACGGATATTAACGAAACTTTATCAGAGGTTTCTGAAGATACAAGGCGAAAGCTTTTGTGCATGATCCGTGAACATTCGGACACTATGGAAGCAATTGTTGCACTTGAAAAAAATGAATTTTGTCGTTTTGCGAGGGCAGTGAATCATAGTCATGAAAGTCTGAGGGATTTCTACGATCTTTCCTGTCCAGAAATCGACTGGCTTTTAAAACGAGTATACGAACTGGAGCCAAATTTGGAAAATATCCATGATCCTGTAACTTGCGGCCGAATAACAGGAAAGGGATTTGGCCGATGCATTTACACTGTGGTTCGTCCCCAGGATGTGGAAGTTTTGCATCAAAAACTCAATGAATACGAAAGAATATTTGGTTTTAAACCTTCCTGTTATGAAGTCCATTCGGCAGATGGTGCACATCTTGTGGAAGGTTAATGAATGAACATTCTTCTTACTAATGATGATGGCTACGATGCAGAGGGAATAAGGATTCTCTGGCAAATCCTGAAGACTGATCATAATGTCTACGTTATGGCTCCCCATAAAAACCGTTCCGCCGTTTCAAGTTCAATCACCATGAAAGGTTATCTTGAAATTCACAGGAAAGAAGATGGGGTTTGGACCTGTTCGGGCACTCCCGTGGATTGCGTCATTGCGGCTTTACGAAGCGGCATAATAAAACAAAAAATTGATGTGGTGATTTCCGGGATAAATGCCGGAGCTAACCTTGGAACCGACATAATCTATTCAGGTACATGTGCAGCTGCCAGACAAGGGGTATTGTATGGCATACCATCAATTGCGGTAAGCGAAGATAAGGGTGACAGGGATAAATACGATTTTCGCAATCTGGCTAATTTTATAAAAGATAATCTTGAAAAGCTTGTTGATCTTTGTTCTGTCACTGAATGTGTCAACGCAGGTAACAGGCTTCCTTGGAATCCTGTATGCTTTGTGAACGTTAACGGTAAGAGTGTTGATGGATACAAAGGTGTTGTCTTATGTAAATTTCATGGAGCCCGAAATTACAATGATACTGCTTTGGTCACATCTGATGATGAAGAAAATCGCGTCATCATAAAAGGGGGCAGGCTTGAGTCCTTTGGGAATTCACAATCGGATTGTTTTGTGGTTGAAGAGGGTAAAATTGCCCTTTCTCTTGTTTTAGCTGAACCTTATTGCATTAATACTGTGGACTTGAGTGGATTTTCGTTATAATATAGTAGAATATGGGTGGGATCATGGCTGATAAAAATTTATTGACAACGGGAATCGAGCTTTATAGGAATGCTCGTTATTCGGATTCCCTTACATTTTTTCTTTCACTTCCTTCTGATTCGGAAGCAGATAATAATGAAGTTGCCTATTATCTTGGGCTTTGTTACGTTAAACTTGGGCGTTATGAGGATGCCATGCTTTATCTGGAACAGGTAGTAACTTCTGCTTCTCATAATGACAGGGTTTTGCAATGCAGGTTCATTCTTGCAATAATTTATGCTTCTTCTGGAAGAAAACGTCTTGCTGAATTTGAACTTTCCAAACTGAAGGAAACCGGCTACAAGCCCGATTCTGTATATGCTGCAATGGCTTTTATCGCATGGGAACAAAATGATGCGGAAAAATGTTTCAATTATTATCAGAGGTCACTTGAAATCAATTCCGAAAACGTTACAGCATTGAATGGTATGGGATACTGTCTTGCCTGTGAAGATAAGGATCTTACAAAAGCTCTTTCAATGTGCAAAAAAGCAGTTGATATAGCTCCTGATTCTGCCGCTTGTCTTGATTCCCTGGGATTTGTTTATTACAAGCTTGGTCTTATGAATGATGCCAGAAAATATCTTGAAAAGGCGGAACAAATAGACAATGAAAACGAAGAAATTGCCGCACATATCAGAAATATGCTTCTTGATGGAGAACGTGCATGAAACTTCCGTGTAATTTAAAAAAGATTTTTTCTGTTTTTATGGTTGCTGCATTCTTTTCAAATGGTTTTGCAGACAGCACATCTGGTGGCCTTTTTTCAGGACACAGACGAACAGCGGATGAAGGCTTTGCTGCAGACGAATTTCGAAGAGGTGTGCAGGCATATTACAGGGGGTTCTATAATGAAGCCATTTTGGAGTTTGAAAAAGCATTGTCTTATCTGCCTGACGACAAGTTGATCCTTGATTGGGTTGGAAAAGCATATTATAAAGCTGGACTTGAAGGAACTGCGCTTCAGACATGGAAAAAGGCCATGGATGATGGTTATGGCGGACTTTTACTTCAGAATAAGGTTGAAATTGTTCAGGAACGTCGTGTTGCAAAGGATTTTGATTCCCATACCAGATGGACCGAAGCTGGAAGCTATCATGGAGTTTTCGACGGAAAATTAATTTTTAGTGGTCCTGCAGGAATTATTCCAAATAACGATGGATCAATCTGGGTTCTGGCCTACGGATCCAATGAGCTTATAAAGATAAATGTAAACGGTTATGTGCTTTCCCGTAATCCAGGTCCGCTGAATGGTTTTGACAGGCCTATAGATATGATTCGTCTGAACAATGGAAAAATTCTGGTTAGCGAAGAAGCTGGAGATAGACTTGCACTGCTTTCTTCTGATGGGAAATTTGAAAAATATTATGGAAGTAAAGGCAGAAATCTTGGTCAGCTTTTAGGGCCTCAGTTTTTAAGTCAGAATCAGAATGGAAATATTTTCGTTTCAGATTATGGAAATAGCCGTGTGTGCGTTTTTGATATCGACGGTAATCCTTTGTTTTCTTTTGGCACTCAGACTCAGGGATTTTCAGGATTGCGCGGTCCTACGGGAATTGCTTCAATCAACAATCTTGTTTATGTATGTGACGATTATGATGGTGCCATATACGAATTTGATAATGCAGGGAATTATAGAAGAAAACTTGTTGAAAGCGGGTCATTTAAGAAACCTGAGTCGATGAAAGTTTGGGAAGATTTCCTTGTTGTCTGTGATATGAACAAAGTCTATTCCGTTGATACGGTTAATGGTTCTGTGATGGAAATCATGAGTGCAGGAAATATTCCATCCCATCTTACATGTGCTGTTCCAGATGCAAACGGCAATGTGATTGTTTCTGATTTGAACAAAAACGAAGTGTATGTTATGGCAAAATTACAGGAATTGATAGGTGGACTTTTTGTTCAGGTGGAAAGGGTAGATGCTCATTCTTTCCCTGATGTACGTCTTGAAGTTCGTGTTGAAAGTCGTTTACGAAAACCAGTCGTTGGTTTAAGGGAAGAGAATTTTAATCTGACTGAAAATGGAAAGAAAATAGAGAATATGAAATTTGCCGGTGCCACATCAGAAAGCGATTTTGCTGATGTCACAATATTGTTGGATCGAAGCGTATCTACAAAAGAGTATGAGCAGCAGGTGGATCAGGTGGTAAGGGAAATAAGTCGATCCATGAACAATACAGGTATTCTTAGGATTGTAAGTGCCGGAAAAATTCCTTTGCTTGAATATTATGGTGTTCCAAATGGTGGGCTTGAATTTTCATGCAAAGGTCTTAAAACTGATTATGCGCAGGAAGTTCCACTCGATCTGGCAATCAGGCTTTGTGCAAATGATCTGATTGGGAATTCTGATAAGCGGGCTATTTTGTTTGTGACAGCAGGAAAAGCGACTTCAAAGTCTTTTGCTAAATATAGCCTTGCAGAAACTGTTGCATATTTAAACAACAATTCCATTTCGTTTTCCCAGATAAATCTTGTTCAACGTGCTAGTGATGAAGAAATTGCTTATGTGGTAGATAAAACTCCAGGGAAAGAATATTACGTTTATCGTCAGGAAGGCTTGTCGAATGTAATAAATGACATAATAGATATTCCTGTCAGTCTTTACACTCTGACTTATACATCATCGCTGGGTGCAGGTTTTGGTGAAACTTATCTGCCGGTAGAAGTTCAGGCTGATATAATGAACAAAAGTGGAAGGGATGAGGCCGGGTATTTTGCTCCACTTCAATAGAAAGCATCGTCTTCTGTTGAGATGGAAAAAAAAGACTTGAGTCTATGATGGAAAGGGGCTGTCCCAAAAGTAATGAGTGTAGCGCTCATTGAGCCCTTCGACAGGTGGTTCCTGAGCCCTTCGACATGCTCAGGAACCACTCGTCGAAATGACTGCTGCACTAAATGTGGTGGTTTCGATAAACCAAACCACCGTAATGCAAACTTATTGGACAGCCCCTTTTTTTGTCCACCATTGCACAATCATCTGGCAAAAATTTAAAAATTCATTGCTTTGAGTTGATCAAGTGCCTTGTTTGCGCTTTCTAAAGCTTTACTGCTGCTTTCCAATGCGTCTTTGTATTCTTGTGAATCTGTTAGGGTCTGGATTTTTTCCAATTCTTTTTTTGCAGCTTCATAATCATTCTTGTATTCTTCAGGAATATACTGGTCAGAAATCTTTTTAGCGTCTTCCATGATTTTTGAATAATCTTCTTCACTGAAAGAGTCCAAAGTTTCTGTAGCTTTCTTAAGATACTCTGAGTAGTCGTCAAGATTGCCTTCGTCTGCTGCTTCTGCGGCTGTGGTCAATTCTTCGTTCTGTTTTGCATCAGAAGGATTTGCACCTTCGGATTTTTTGTTGCATGATGTAAGTAAAAGTGATGATGTAATAAGAACTGTGACACTGGTGAAAATAATTTTTTTCATATTTTTCTCCTTTTTTTTAAATTAGCTTAAATTTTTTTTTTGTGCAATAGTGTAATCAAAACTGAAGTTTTGATCCTATGCTCAGATTCATTGTTATTGTGTCAGACTTGATTTGGGAACATGTCAGAATCAGGTCGAAACCTGCATTTACACTGATGAAACTGTTCAGATTGCCTTCAATTTTGTGGTTCCATTGATAGTTCCTGTAGTAATCAGAACTGGTGTTTGCAAGACTTATACTAAGAGTGTCGGTTGCAGCGTTGTCTATACAATCAAGCTTGGAAGAAAAATTTTCATTGGAAAAAAGCTTTATAAAGGAAAGTAGAGGGTTGAAATGGGTTTTCCTGTTCCAGCTTGCGATTTGTGTGAAGGTCCAGTTCTGATCAGTGGAAATCTTGAATTGTGAGGCAGATTTTAGGGAATCTTTTTCTTTCATGAAAATTGTTCCCTGCAAGTAGGCTGAAAAAGTGAATAAACAATCTGATGGGTTATCGGAGGGAACTTTTGCTGAAGTGGATAATGAAAAACTGTATTCATCCGTATCAAACCATTCAAAAAGTCTGTTTGTTCCTTGTTTACCAAAAAGGTTTATGGAAAGGTTTGAGGATGTAGCCTTGAACTGATATAAGTCGGTGTTTTCCACGTTGGTACGAATATCCCTTTCAGTTTCGAATGAAAATTGCATAGGCATGAAAAAATCGCTGATGCTGCCAAAAAGATTTCGTTTCCATGAAAAAGAATAGTTGGAGCTATAGAAGAGAGACTCAAGGCTTTCAAATTTTGAAGTGTTTTCAAGAACAGTTTTATCGAAGTGCGGGTCCAATAAATCCTGGAATGGAAACACTTCGTAGAAATAACTATTTTCGCCTATGGCAGAGTATAGTTTTTCAAAATCATCTTTATAGGAACCACCCTCTATACATGAAGCTGTTTCAGAACCTGTTTTTGAATATTTTATGTCAAATGAGCTTTTTCCAATTTTGAATGGAAAAGACAATTCTACGTACTGGACACTGGTATGCATAACATTTTTTGTGGTGGAATAAGTAGAACTTAGATTCCATTTTCCATTGATTCGCCCATCGGCAAAATCAATTTTTTGTGAGATACTGGCGTTTTGGCTTACTTTTCTATAATATGCGCCTGGGTTGCCCAGGGAAATGAAATCTTTATAATTTTGTTTCAGACAATCAAAGTATGTGGAGGAATCGAAGTGGGAGGAATATGAGCTTTTTGGCTTTTGCTTCTGACTTGCTTCAAGTGTAAAGTCTAGATGAGGAACATAGACTTTCTGCCCATTTCCCATGGATATTGTTCCTGATTCCCTTTGATTTATGGATGATCGATTTTTTTGCAGCTGGCTTTTTGCGCTTATGCTGAAAGGAAATGCATTTTTTCCAAATGAAGCAGAAACGGCACTTTGTTTATCAGAAGAATAGTCGCTATGGCTGTATAAAAATGAATCAGAAAGGGAAAGAAAGCCAAAAAGCGGGGAATGTGTTTGGATTTTATGAGAGATTGATTGTATTCCCCCTTTTTCTGCGGATGAAAAATCTGCAGAAAAATCCAAATCCATTCCAATCAATGTAACAAAGCTTTCCATCTGGATCTCAAGGTTTTGTGAGTCTATGTTTGATTTTTTGTTTTGAGACAATGTTTTTGAAGCAAGCAGCCTGGCTTCAAAAGATGGATGCTGAAGTAAGGAAAATCCAGCGATTTTCATGTCCAGTTCCTGGTTTTGTGCCTGAAAAGCAGATCTGTTTTGTAAAAGGTAATATGGATCAAGGTCTTTCAGATGAAGTTCATCAATAACAATGGACTGTTCCTGGAGAATCTGGAATCCGTTATCAGTGTGGAATGCGGGCGAAAATGAAAGAAACAATCTGTTGAAAACTATTTTTTTGTTTATCGTAAAAGACAATGGTTCAATTTCCCTGTCGTCCAGATGAAATTTCTTTTTCTGGATGTTGATTTCGATCTTATGCCAGTTGTTGTTTGAAGATGCAAAAATTGATCCCATATCTTTTCTGCTGATTTCAGCTTTCAAAGCGATTTTTCCCTGGGAATCAATGGAAGAGCTTTCACTGTCAAGTAAAATGCACAAGGCGCAGTCATTTTCGTCGAAAGTGGGGTCGGTTAGATCAAGAATTGTGGAACTTGCATCGGTGATTTTGAAATAAAGTATGAGTTTTTCATATGATGAAAAATCAACTTGAGAAAAGAATTTTTGGGCTTTTATTACGGTTTGCTCCGTCTCAGGAATAGAAGTGAAGTTCCAGGAAATTTTCTGGCTGAAATTATCACTTTCGTTAAAGATAGATTTTTTGGGAACGCTGTTATCCTTTAACTGGCAGGAAGTTACCTGAACTATGTCATTATGTGAAATGCTCATTCCAATGGGATTAGTTTCGTAAGGACCAATGAAAAGGGTATTCTCTAAAGCTTTTGACGGGTCGGATTTTGAAACACAGATGATTCTCATGTCATGGCTTGATGCGATCTTGCTTCTCTGCCAGTCGCTGATTCTTATGGTAACCGTCTGCCAGCCGCTATCATTTGAGAGGGTACCGTCAGTATGAAATGGCTTTTGGATCTGGGATGAAGTTTGGTCGGTGATTTTCCATGTTGGAATCGATAGGGAATCCTCTGGATTTTCCTCCTTGCAATCGATTCCCAGTTGTAAAAATACATCATAATCGCTGCTGTCGTAGTCTTCTGCCTTTAGAGCGAAACTAAACTGTGTTGAATTGGAAAGGGAATTTCCGTCTGAAAGCTTAACGTTCATTGCTGCCCATTGTTTTTTTGACGATTCTGTCTGAAATTTCCATGAAAGGGGAATTGCATATCCTGTGATGCCTGCAATATTTTTTCCTTCGCATCCAGAAGATGTTTGGGTCCTGTTGTATTCCAAATCAAGGTCTTCATAAGGTTGTGAAGTTTGGCTGTTCAGTCTTGGAACAGTGGAAGATCCGATGTAATAGCCGTCGTTTTTATTGTGATAGAAGGTTTTGGAAGAAAAATCGTCCATTGAAAGGATACGGTATAAACCTGTGGTGTTTGGGTTTTGCAGCGAAACTGCGGTGCTGTTTGAGAAGGAAACCTTTTGTGAAATGTAGTTGAAGGATGATGATAATGCAGCAAAACCACCTTGAGCCCTGTTTTCCTCTGCATATTTTTTTTGTGAGGAAGCGCTCCAGTTTGTTGAAAATGCCAGGTCGGTCTTTATCTTTGGACTAAAACTGTATTCAAAACCCAGGGCGGCGCTGACAGCACCTTGAGAAAAATCAGATCCGTCTTCGTTCCAAGTTATGTAGATTTTGTCGAAGTCAGAAACCTGGTTTGAAGGGACAACTTCGCCGCTTTGGCTGTTATAGGTTGCTCCTGTATCCAGAATTCCGTTTCTGTAAAGTCGCACAGAGCCACCGCTTGCATTGGTGCCGATGTCATACCTTGAAACTGGGGAATAGTTTTTCAATATCACATGAAGGTTGGTTTTCTGATCGCTGGATAAATAGACTTCTGGAAATCTGTCTGCGAATGGAAACATGTCCTGTTCGTCCATTATCATATGGCTTTCTCTTTCTTCGCAAAATACGTCAACGAAAAGGTGTTTTGAGTTTATGAAGTCTTTTGCCGCAAAATCAATTGAATCGTCAGCAATTTGGGCTGCATAGTATTGGGAACTTTTATCTGTTGCAGGATCTGCAATGTATACGTCTGCTGCACTGATGTTTCCTGCGTCGTACCTGTAAGATGCAATGAAAGGTGAAAATCCAGATGGACTTTGGACAATCAGTGATTGTTTTGTGTCCATCTGGGTGTAGATGTCATAGGCAAATTGTGAGGGCTTTGAAGAATTTGTTCTTGTCTCAAGCTTGCTTCCAAAATAATTTTGAATTTTTCCAAGATAAGTTGAGCTGTCGTCATAGCTTCCGATCAATGATTCCAGCTGTGATTTTGACGAAATGCTTTGGAATTCGAAAATAACATGGGGCACATTGCTGTTTGAACTGTAGGTTTGCGCATCAACGGAAAGCAGGACTATCTGCTTTTGCTGAAGAATAAGATATTGGGATTGGGGAAGCTTTTTATATTTTCTTTTGTTTTCGTCCTTGTATTCACCGTTTTTATTTTCCACATAAATGGCAGAAAGGTTTTGGATCAGAGTTTTGGAAGGCAAGAAGAATATCTGGCCCCTTAAAAAGGCTGAAAGTTTTGTGTTGTTTTGAATCACGCTGTTTTTGCCGTAAAAGGTTGCGTCATGCTGTTTGACTGTGTCATAGCGAATTACAGCATCAGCTTTC
The DNA here is from genome assembly GCA_016297405.1 of Treponema sp. Classification (GTDB taxonomy): domain Bacteria; phylum Spirochaetota; class Spirochaetia; order Treponematales; family Treponemataceae; genus Treponema_D. Next base: position 39,940 of record JAEDGP010000002.1, on the reverse strand, counting down.
CACTTTCCGTTTACTACATCAAGAAAACTTGCGCTGATTCCAGGAGCCTGGTTGTCGCCGCCACCGATTCCAAGACCAAAGTCGTTGATAGAATAATCATTTGGAAAAACGATCCCCCGATTTGCGACGCGAATATGCCTTATGAAATCTTTTTCCTGGCCTATGAAACCTGCCGCAATAGTGTTTTTTTCGAATTCATCGGCGAATGAAGTCTGAAAATACCATTGCTTATTTATCCAAAGGCTTGCATCCAGGTCAATTTTCTGTTTGAAAACAGGCATGCTAAAGGAAAAGCCTAAATCATCGCTGTTTTTTTTTGAAGGGTTGAAACTAAAGGAAAATGGCGCTGAAAGTTCAGCCTGCCACCATCCATTAGCGTAAAAATCGATATTTTTTACGCTTAATACAGTTCCTTCCTCTTTAGACGGAAGTTCCACAAGCTCGCTTCCTGTGGATGGAAAAAGGGATCCTGCAAAACCGTCTTTTCTGTAGTCGTTTTGTCCATGAAGCGGCAAATAAGAAAGGGCGAACATAACAGCTGGTATAAGGATATGGCAAAGTTGTTTTCCGTTGTCCTTTATTTTTTCCAGCAACCTTGCTTTTTTGATTTTAAGTTCTGGAAATTTCTGAGAAAGATTCATTATTGAATTTTCAACTGCCTGTCGCTTCTTTTCACCAAAATCAATGAGGTTTTCCTGTCTGGGAGTGTCCTTTGATTCGATGTTTGATATGCAAACGCCCAGTAGTCTGATTCCTCTGCCTTCTTCATATTTTTTTTGCAGCAGGGCTGAGGTTCTTGAAAAAAGATCGTCCACAGACGTGATATATTCATTTTGGGTTTCCTGAACAGTAAATGTAGTGAAATCTTCGTATCTGATTTTTATGGAACAAGTTCTTGAGGCACCTTTTTCCTTGTTCAGCCTGAACATTACTGTTGTGCAAAGCTCAAGCAGCGCTGTCTGTGCATTATACAGGTTTGTAAGATCGAAGCAGAAAGTTGTTTCTGCGCTTATGGAATGATCGCTTTTTCCTGGTGCCAGGTTTTCGATTCCGCGCAGACTGTTGTAAAGAAAAGTTGCGGTTGTTTTTCCAAAAATTCCTTCAAGGGTTTCAAGCTTCTGCTGATAAATTTGCGCAGTGGTGAAAAAACCGTAGGAGTTTAGCTTTTTCAGTGTCTTGTCGCCGATTCCCCAGATCTTTTTGAGATCCTGTCCAAGCATGAACTTTGTTTCGTCGCCAGGATTGATCTGGTAAAAACCGTTTGGTTTTTTCACTTCAGAGGCGATTTTTGCAAGATATCTGGTGGAAGCAATCCCTGCGGAAACAGTCAGTCCTGTGTTTTCAAAAATTTCCCTGCGGATTTTTTTTGCAACCTCTTCAGGAGTGCCAAAAAGCCGTTGTGTGCCCGTAAGTTCAACGCAGGCTTCATCTATGGAAAGTTGTTCAACGTCTGGTGAATATTTGCAAAGAAGCTCCATTATTGCATTCGAAATTTCTATATATCGCTTCATGTTTCCATGGGTGTAGATTCCATGGGGGCAAAGTTCAAAGGCTTTTGATGTAGGCATGGCCGAATGTACGCCGAATTTTCTTGCTTCGTAGGATGCTGTAGAAACTACGCTGCGCCTTTCTCCTGGAAGACCGCCTACAATCACAGGTTTTCCCTTCCATAGCGGATGGTCATGTTGTTCTACTGATGCGAAAAAAGCGTCCATGTCGATGTGGAGAAAACATTTTTCCCAGGAAATATCTTTTTCCATCATCGTTTTCCTTTGTTCATGGGAATTAAATATTCTTTTACATATATTTTGTCAGCTTCATTCTGGAATCTGCAGCGCACTTTTACAGTTGTATCTGTTTCGTTGCTTGAAATGTAATTGAAACGCATTTTTCGAGAGGGATATACGGGAAGCTGAAAATAATTGGTAAGGGAGTTGATGTCAGATTTGTAATCCCATTGGGAATAAAGTACAGGCAGTCTTTTGTTGCCCGAAAGGATTACAGAACAGTTAATACATTCTCTTCCCAGATCGATTTGAAGACTTCTTGTGGTTTCTCCGAAAAATACAGAATCATTGAAGCTGATATTAATCAGGTTTTCTTCGTCTATTATTTCATTTGCATGGTGCTGCTTGACATTTCCTGTTCTATATCGGTGAGGTACTGACATGGAAAAGAAAACCAGTGTAATTGCAAAAACCATGGAAACGCAAAATAAAGCCAGAACGTTTTGAACAATCCAGCGCTTTTTTGAGTGTGATTTACTGTTCTTTTCGTTTATTCTTGCAAGAATCCGCATCCACATCAAAATGAATGGAAGAAATCCCAAGGCAAAAAAAACATTGAATTTTGGCGTAACAGAAAGAAAGGCGATGATGGCCTGAGGTTTTGCATAAAGAACAATCTGATATCCATAAGGAACAAAAGGAACAAGCATCATAAGAAACGAAAGTTCCAGATATATGAGCTTTTTTGAATAGCGGCTTATGTTTACCAGAATATATTCAATGGCGAACAGATAGAAAAGTGAAATATCGATGGTAGAAAAAATGAATATGTTCAGCAGGGCAGAAATCAACTGTAAAAAGGAATATACTCGGTCACTTATGTTTTTTTCAAAATAGATGAAAATAAGGGAGGCGGATGAATAGAGGAAAAAAGCGACGAAAAGCTTTATGGAAATGGCTGAAAAAGGATTTATTCTGAAATTCCTTACAATAGCCATCGAAACGAATTGACCTGCCAAAAAACAAAGGAAAGTCACTATGGCGCAAAGAGGAATGAAATACCAGAGGGATTTGAATCCTTCCACAAAATTGATTTTCTGTCTTTTAAAGGCGAAGGAAAATTCGCAGATGATAAAAAGACTTAGGAAAATGATTATGGAAAACGATATGACAGTGAATTTTTCGTCAAGCCAAAATGTCCTGGGACCAATGGAAAGCTGGTTTGTATGTCTGTCCCAATATTCGCTTTGTTCGGGATTGTAGTTTTCGGCCAGACTGCATAATGCCTGGATTTCCTTTTGCCATTTTTCTTCGCTTTTTTCAAAATCCTGGTTGTTGAGCTCTATGCCAATTGAAGGAATGCGCTCTTGTATGAAAAGTCCTGTGGAGGCATCTTCAACCAGGGCATTGATTCTGTATAGAGAACTGATTACTCCGCCTTTTATATTGTATGGCAATTTTGATTTGTAAAAGCTGTCACTAGCAAGTTTTAGAAGCCATGAAGGAGAAACGTCACCGCCACTTCCTGGAATGATTTTAGCTCTGTCTTCAATGAACTTTATGTTTACAGCGCACAGGCCGTTGGTTTCTTTTATTTTTGAAATGTAAGTGGCAATGCCGCTAGTATAAGTCTGGTCGTCCCAATGTTCATAATCCCCAATGGTCCATATCATGTCGATGTTGCAGTGCTTCTTTGTTTTTTTCAGTGCTTTTGAAAGCTCAACAAAAAATACCTCATGAGATTCAAAATCTTCAGCTTTGAATGCGAAAATTATCTTTTTATTAAATTCTTTGGAAGAATGAATATGGGTAATTACGTTGTATGGAAAATCATTTGCCCCGGAGCTTACCAGAAATTGTTTTTCTGAATTATTTCCTATCCTGCTAAAGATGAATTCTGAAAGGGCTTTTCCATGAAGATCCTGAGCATTAAGGGGAAGGGAAGAAGATATGAAGAGAAAAAAAGTGAAAAACCTGAAAAAAAAACTGTTTTTCTTCATATATCTAGTTTATAATATTATCAGTTTACAATGCAAGTAGTGTTGATTATAATAGATAGTAACAAAAAAGGTTTTGGAGAATCGTTTTTATGGCAGCAGGCAAAAAATTAATGCTCGAACTTCCATTGAAGGTAATTTTGACTGAAGATGGTGCTTCAAATTTCATAAGTCATAATAAACGGCTGCTTCGTTTCAGGCTGGCAGACAACATAGATGAATATGGAATCTCCCTGAATAAGTTTTCGCCACAGTCCATTCAGAGCATGGTGATGCTGGATTATATTTCGAAAATCGAAATTTCTAAGCCAGAGTTCGTCTCATCGCGCCAGGAAGTGATGGATCTTTCAAAGATTATAGTGTTTTCTCTTCTATATAAACAGTTTGATAGGGATATTTATTCTTCTATCATAAAATGTGAGTGTGTCAGAAAATATAATCGTCAGAATGCAGGACACATTATCGATGAAAAAACAAAGATAAATGAAAAACAGCTTAGATCCATTCTTATGAACAAAGATGCTGTTATTGGGGAAACAAGAAAGAAAATCCTTGAGCCTGTATGGCAGTCTATCAGGGAAAATAAAGACTATTCGATTGAAGAAAAGAATGTTTATATGCTCATGTCAGAAAAATTCATGAACCGCATGAGTTTGATGAACTGGTATGTAATTACGCTTTTCCATAAATCTGAAAATTTTGATGAAATGATAATAGCAATTCGCAACCTTATTGGATCTTTTATGGAAAAATCAAAAGTTGCCGAATACATTTCAGTTATGGTTATGGAACTTGCACTTAATTCTGAAAATGCAAATATCCGTAAGGAAGCAAAGATTCTTTATCCTGCTGTTGATGACATTAACGAACTTCTTATCGATCCCGATGCAAGGGCAAAAATCGTAAAGGAACTCCAGAAGAAGAGGGTTTTGGTATCCGTGTCATGGAAGCTTGGGGGTGGTTCCACATCAATAGGAAAGCAGGGACGCCTTCAGATAACTCTTTACAACAAGGATGATGAGTTTCAGGAAGTTAAGGAAAACATCGAAACAAAGATGACTGCCGATACTCATAAAAAGACGCTTATTGACTTTTACCGGGAGCTGCCTGATGGTCAGGAAGGCACAGATTTGGGATTGTACTATCTTTCTTATCTTGATGATGCATGTAAAAAAGTAAATGTCAAATTTGAATCTCTTGTGAATCAATTCAGCGCAAGTGATCTTACCGTCATCAACCTGATTTTCAATTTCTGATATGAATCGAAGTTGTCATCTTAAATTTCATTTTTTTGTCTCTCTTTTCATTTTAACTGGGTGCCATCTTTTTATTTCATGTTCCGATACGGAACCTCGATTGAATACGGTAGCTTCATATGTTGTTCTTGATTATCAGGAAGATGGAAAAATTTATGATTGCAGACTTGCGGTTTTTGCTGATGCGGCAAGCGATGTTCGTCGTGTTTCCAAAATCGAAGTTGAGTCAAAAGGGGCTCGATTGCGATGGGTTTCAGACAGTCCTGAAATTTTTTCTTCAAATGGGAAAAGTTGGGCTGGATATTCGTCTTTTACATTGCCTCATGTGGATGGAATAAGCGGTACTTATATCTTGAATTATTACGATGCTTTAGAAAGAAATTATGAGCAGGTTTTTACAGTTGCCTTTCCTGAAGATATCTATAAATTGACGTTAAAAGAACTTGATCAATATTCAGAGTTTCCAAAACTCCAGAAAGTCATCATATATAATGAAGATAATGATGTGATTTATTATGGAAATTTGCAAGAGTCCTGGAACAACTGTGAAAAGCTCTTTATGGATAACAAGAATTCCTATGCTTATAGAAAATGCGTAGTCATATCGGAATTGAAAACAGTTTGTTTATTACCTCCTGTATACAGGAAATAAATATATAATTTGGTTGCAATGCAAACCTTGTAGGAAAAATTATGATTATGGAAAAAGAAAATCAGACATCTGATGATGGGAGCCTTCCCTCGAATCCCTTTTATAGGGCTGTAAAAACTTATGTCCTAAGAAAAGGACGAATGACAAACGCTCAGGAACGGGACTACAATGAGTTGTCACCGGTGTGGTGTATTCCTTATGAGCAGAAAAAAATAAATCTTATTGATGTGTTTGGAAATACAAATCCTGTAATCGTTGAAATCGGTTTTGGAATGGGCCATGCAACTGCAGAAATTGCAGCAAAAAATCCAGATATTAATTATATTGGAATCGAAGTTCATACTCCTGGGGTTGGTCGCCTTTTGGGAGAAATCAAGAACAGAGATCTGAAGAATCTATATATTATTGAACATGACGCTTTGGAAGTTTTGCAGGATATGATTGTGGACGGAGCTGTAAATGGATTTCATATATTTTTTCCAGATCCATGGCAAAAAAAACGTCACCACAAACGACGCATGGTTCAGCGGCCTAATACAGATCTGTTTGCTTCAAAACTTGCACCTTCAGGTTATATTTATTTTGTTACAGATTGGGAAGAGTATGCAGATTTTGCATTGGAACAGCTTGAAGCCACCCCTGGAATAAAAAACAGGTACGAAGGTTTTGCAGAGCCTCAGTCATGGAGACCACAAACAAAATTTGAAAGAAAGGGAATTCAACAGGATAGACCTATCAGGGAAGTATATTTTTTAAAAAATGAATAACGATTTGTTTGATCTGGATGAAGCATCAAAAGAAAACGACAAAAAACTTCGCATAAATGAACTGGCTTCGCTTATAAAGCGTTATCAGAAGAGTTATTATAATGGTGAAGGGGAAATAGAAGACAGTCAGTTTGATCTTCTTTGGGATGAACTAAAAAAACTGGCACCTGACCACGAAGTACTGCGTAAAGTTGGTGCGGATTCAGGCAATTTTGCGAAGGTTACTCATGTAATGCCTATGGGAAGTCAGGAAAAAGCTGCAAATCCTCAGCAATTCCTTGAATGGGCAGCCAAGCATGTATATTCCGAATATCTTGTTGAATACAAACTTGATGGCGCTTCCCTTGAGCTTCAGTATGAAAATGGTTTTCTCAAATGCGCTGTAACTCGTGGGGATGGCAGCGTTGGCGATGATATAAGCGATAATGCAAAAAAAATGAATGGGGTCATTTCCACTCTGAATATCAATGGAAATGTTGTTTCTTTCACAGGCGGCATTCGAGGTGAAGTAATCATGACTCATGAAGTCCATGACAAGCTTTATTCAGACAAAGCAAACTGCCGGAATGCGGCAAATGGCCTTATGAAAAGGAAAGACGGGGAAGGAAGCGAAAACCTTTGCCTTATAGTCTACGATGCGTTTTCTACAACAGGAAAACAGCCTTTCTTGGATGAGCAGCAGAAAATCAAATGGCTTAGCTCCCTTGGTTTCAATACTGTTCCCTTGTATATAGCTGATTCTCCTCAACAAGTTATTGAATATCGTTCTCATGTTATGGATGTAAGAAAATCTCTGGATTACGATATCGATGGGCTTGTCATAAAGGAACGTCGGATTGACTTTGATGATGCAAGCAGAACACGGCCTGACAGACAGATTGCGTTCAAATTTAGCCTGGAAGAAGCGGTTTCGGTTCTGCGAAAAGTTGAATGGAGCATCAGTGGCTCGACATATACACCAGTTGCGATTTTTGATGAAGTTGAATTGAACGGAACTCGTGTTCAGAGGGCTAGTCTTGCAAATCCTGCAACCATGCGCAGCCTTGGCGTGAAAATCGGATGCAAGGTTGTGGTTGTAAAACGTGGGGAGATCATCCCTAAAATTGAAAGCGTTGTTCACGAAGAGAATGCCATGGTTTATGATGTGGACGTTCCGTGCACATGCGAAGTGTGCGGAACAAAGCTTGTGGATGAGGATTCAAGACTTTTTTGTCCAAACAAAATGTGCGAAAAACGGGTGCTTCATCAGCTTCTCAAGTGGGTTTATGTGGTTGATATTCGGGATTTGGGTGAAACTCTTGTGGTGTCGCTTTTTAAAAGCGGGCTTGTACGTTCGATTTCTGATTTTTATCGGCTCAAAGAAAAGGATCTTGTTCCTTTCTTTTTGAATGAGCAAAGCATCGCAATGGAAAAGGAATCTTTGGGTGCGAAAAAAGTTTTGAAGTCCATCAATGACAGCAAAAATGTAAGTCTTCAGGCTTTTATTGCCGGTTTTGACATTGAAGGCATTGGCGAAACCACAGTCGAAAAGCTTATGGCAGCAGGATACAACAGCCTTGAAAAATTGCTTTCCCTTTCACAGCAACAGATTGAAGCTGTTTATGGCTTTGCTCAAGTAATGGCCAAAACTGCTGTCGAGGGCTTTGCTGAAAATAAAGATGAAATGCTTTCTCTGGTCAGCAATTTTGTTTCAATAAAAAATGCAGCCGGGGGAATTTTCGAAGGAAAATCTTTTTGCTTTACAGGCGAACTGAAGTCTATGAAGCGAAGTGATGCGGAGAATATCGTAAAAGAGCTTGGAGGCAGCTGCAAATCATCGGTAACTAAGGATCTTTCTTATCTTGTTACTAATGATGTTTCTTCCGGTTCTTCTAAAAACTTGAAGGCTGCTAAGCTTGGTATTCCTGTAATAGACGAAATGGAATTTTTGAAAATTTCTGGAAGATAAAATGAAGTTTGGACCTAGAACAATTTTCATACCTTTAATTATCTCGATATTTGTTTTTATCGGTCTTAATTGCTTTTTTCTGATTTCATCCTGCAATGGAGCAAAAAGTTCCAGTCTTTGTGATTATGAGGCAATGGAAGTGCTTGTCTATGGATCTAGCTTTGACGAGGCTTCTAAGTCTATAAGCGCACGCATATCCATACGTGACATGGAGGGTGATGAGTGTGCTGTCATTGAAAGAAGCTGGAAAGGTGACAGGCTTAGCGTGGATTTTCTTTGTCTAAAAGAAGGCGGAATAAATTTTTGTTTTCCTGCGGCAATCAATGCATTTGGGAACGGCTCTTATGAAAGCAAAGGAAAAAGCGGCATCAACCTTTCAAAATACTATACCGAAAACGGCAGATGTCTTTTGGCAGGAAAAAAATCTGTATTCAGGCAAAAAGAGCTTTATAAAGTCTACCGTTATGTGTTCAGTCCATTATCCATCTTCAAATACACATCAATTCAAACAAAAACTGTGGACTTGGTTGGTTGTGAAAGCGGAAAGTCGTACGGCATTTTTTGCGATTCCAGGGGAAACCTTTCTTTAGTGGAACTATAGCTCCTATTCAACGTTTTCAAAAATATAGTCAGAAATGAATATTTCAGGCTGGACTGGGCACATGTTCAGCCTGACTTCCCAGTGAAGATGGGGGCCTGTAGCAAGTCCTGTGGAACCCGATTTTCCAATCAGCGATCCCTGTTTTACAAACTGTCCTTCTTTTGCTTCCAGGGCGCTCATGTGGTAATAGAGACTGTAAAGACCTGGTAAATGTTCGATTACGATTGTCCAGCCGGTGGAGATGCGGAATTCAGCCATAACGATTTTTCCATCTGCGCATGCAACAACATCTGTGCCTTCTGGTACTCCATAATCGTTACCATAATGAACAGATGTTTCTGATTTTCCATTGGTGTATTTGTAGGTTCTTCTGTCTGCAAAATGGGAAGTCATACGAGTTGATTTGACTGGTTTGATCCATGGCGCAGTTGTGAAGATGTTTTCACTATTGAAAGTTCCAAGAAGTTTATTCAGCTTTTCGATTTGCAGAAGTCGTTCCGCACTCATGTTCTGTCTGATTTGAGAATTCTTTTCGTCCAGATCCAGCACTTCTTCTGGAAATTCATAATCTTCTATATGAAAAGGAAGAAGAACTTCTTTGGCAGTATTTTCCTCTGTTGAGAAAATCACTCTCAGGTAATATTCATTTTTTGAACTGAGCCAGGTGGAAAGTGGAAGAGTTGCAAACATGTCTGGGGTGTTTTTTCTTTGTCCCTGTTCGTTCAGAAAGTAGAATTTTGTGGAATCAATTTTTTTAGAATCTTTAAAAAGCTGAATCGAGGCAACCGTTTCGTTGTTACTGCCTTTCTTTATTTTCATTGTCAGTCGGGCAAAAACCGCCTGGCCAGGATTTGCCTTTTCGTTATAGATAATGGATCCCTTGTAATCATCTGTTTCGAACGAGACGGTATTTGCGGACAGGAATCCTGTTGCAAAAAGCAATGAAAAAGCTGCAATAATCTTTTTGAATGAAATCATTTAAGAGAACCTCGTTTTTACAAATTTTTTTCCCAGTGTTTTATTACAAGCTGGGCAGTTGTGTTTCCATTGAATGTATTTTTTCCAACCGTGTATATAATATTCAATCTGTCGTTTTTATCAAAATCTTTTCCTAACCGATCGCCTTCACCCCAGGCAATACTTGGAAATTTGTATTTGCCGCAATCGAAAGTGATTTTTAGATGTGTTTTTTCGGTTTTGCCAACCTTCTGAGCATCGACCACAGGTAGAGCTTTTGAAACAAATACAAGTTCAGGATTTTTTTCACCGAAAGGCTCAAATTTTTCCGAAAGCTTCAATAAGTTTGGTGTGATGTATTCAGGAGGAAGTTCCGCATCTACTTCAACAGCTTCTTCTTCGCTTTCCAACGAAAGTTTTTTTACAAGGTCGGATGCGATTGAAAGGAACTGGCGAAGCTTGTCTTTTCCAAAGCTGAATCCTGCGGCTGCATCGTGCCCCCCATGATTGATGAAAAAATCACCGAAATTATCAAGAAAACTTGTGGCAACTACACCGCGACAAGATCTCATTGAACCAACTGCAACAGATCCGTCTTCTGTAAAAGTTATTGCCATTGAAGGCACGTTGAATTTCTTTACCAGATGGGCAGCGAGTATACCTGTAATTCCTCGATTTATCTTCTGGTCATAAACAATGCAGAATTTTTTGTTGAAATAGGCAAAGCTTTCTTCGGCCTGTTTTGCTGTGCAGAACTCTCCGTCGGAAACGAATTCCTTTCGCTTGTCATTTAGTTCCATGATTTGCTGGGCAAGCAAGTTACGTGTGGAAGGATCTTCTGAAATCAAAAGTTCAAGGGAAAGATTTGACTGCCCCATGCGACCTGCTGCGTTCAAAACGGGGATTATTTTCCATGACAAGTCTGTGGATGTCACCTGTTTGCCAGCAAGTTCCGTTCTTGCCAAAAGTTCGGCAATGCCTTTCCGGGATTTGCCGCTGTTAATTGCCATCAAACCGTTTTTAACAAAAATTCTGTTTTCGTTTTGCATCGGCATAATGTCTGCCAATGCAGCAATTGCCACAAGCTGCAGATCGTTTGCGCAATCCGTTTCATATTGTGGAAAAACTTCCCAGGCTTTTTTTGAGGCATAGGTAACAAAAATATTGAAAAAACCGTCTATGTCCTGTGTTTCCCTGTCTGAATAGAATGCGATTTTAGAAAGTTTTTTGAGTTCGCTAAGTTCTTTACCCTGAATCTGCGGAATTGTCTTAGCGATTTGGCTTTGCATGTCAAGCATCTGGAATTCCACACCGCTTCCAAAGAGCTGCCTCAGAAGACTTTCTGTTTTTTCGTAGTTCCATACAAGAATCTGCTGGCCTTTAAGATAGTCCATAAGTTTTGTGGTGGAAATTGATACCGGATATTGGTCGAAATTCACCTGGAGTCTTGATTTTTCAACAAGATTCCTGGTTTTCATGCAGGTAACAGAAAATCCTTCTTCTGTTTTACTTACGTCCAAAAGACAGAAATCCTGGGCATACAATTGAAAATGACTGAAACGAAGAGCGCTGACCAGCTTGTATGCAACTGCGGCTCCAGAAATGTCCTTGAACGGATAGCCTGAATCGCTCATTTTCGGATCGATTATGATTATTGCTGGAGGCAATTCCTCTGGCGGGTTATGATGATCTGTGACGATTACGTCGATACCAAGTTCCTTTGCATGCTGAATTTCCAGGTTGTTTGAAATGCCGCAATCTACAGTGATGATAAGTGATCCGAATTCTTTGGCAAAATCATCCACTGCCTGCATGGAAAGTCCGTAGGAATCTTCTCCAACTGGAAGACGCCATTGAACGTCAAGGCCCTGCTGCTTCAGGTATGAGTATAGAATTGCAGTGCTTGTGATTCCATCTACATCCCTGTCGCCAAAAATCAGGACTTTTTCATTTTCATCGATGGCATCATTGATTCTTGAAACGGCGTCTTCCATAGAAGAAAACAAAAATGGAGTGTGGATGAATCTGGGATCGGATTCAAGGTAATACATTATGTCTTTACCTGTATTGATTCCACGTCGTGCGAAAATTGACGATTCAAGTAAATCGATTCCGAACTTTTTGTGCAAATCGTAAATTTCTTCCCGGCTAATGTTTTTCTTGTTGTATTTGATCAAAATTGATTCCTTGTTTTCGTTTTAAAGAATCCCAATCCCGCTTTCAAGACTTTTTAGAGAAGATCCACAGGCGTTTTGGGAAAGGTAGAAAACCAGTTCCTTCAGTTGTCCGGCACCTTCTTGACTTAGGGGAAAGGTCCTTGATTCAGATGGTTTTAATGCTGATACGGCCGCAAGATATTGAATGGCATCGATTCCCAAATAAAAAGATGTTTTTGCCTTTGAACAGTCTGTACAAACAAAACTGTTCTCCTGCGGTATATAATTAGCCCCACCTGGAATGTATTTTACATTATCCGGCGATAAGTTTCTACCTAAAAAAGATGCTTGACACTGGCTGCAGAGGGAAACATCCGGCTGTATTCCAAGAATCTGAAGATATCTCCATAAAAAGCGGATCAGTCCAGCCTGGCCTTTTTCCTTTGTTTTGCAAAGTTCAAGTCCATCAATAAAGCCCTGAAAAATCTTCAGGCATTCTTCGTTGTTGTCTGCACATTTTGTTTTTATTGCAATTTCTGCAGCAAGGGACGCGGCCCACATTTTGAATAAATCTGCTCTGAAGCTTTCATGGTATTTTTTTACGTCAAAGTCGTTCAGTTTTGGAAACTGGCCGTTTTGGCCTTCTGTAAGATAAAAGATTCCGCTGTTCCATGGGGAAACTAGACTTTTCAGCCTGCTTTTTGGGCCGCCATAAAGAGTAGCATTCAGAAGGCCTGTTTCCTTTGTGATTGCGACAACCATAAAATTCTTTTCACCAGAAGGTTTTACCTGAACGACAGTGCCGTTGGCACAAAAAGTTTTACCCATTCCAAAAATTATAGTGTTTTTGATTGTCAAAATCAAAGGCTTTTCTGTTTGAACTTGTTTGACACTTCTTAAATAAGTGATTATAATTAGTAGAGTACGAGGTTTTTAAATGGACACAATTTTCCCTCTTGAACAGCTTGCTGGATTCAGTGGTAATATTTATGAAATAACAGTTGCTGCAAGTCGTCGCGCTTTCCAGATGTCAAAAATTAACGATCCGGAATTGGATAAAAATTCTGGAAAATCAGTATCTGTTGCAGCGCGTCAGCTCTTTTGCGGAGATGTAAATTACCGCATTGAATCAAAATTGGACTAATACTGGTGAAAATTCCGGTAATAGTTCTTTTTGCACCAACTGCTACAGGAAAGACTGCCTTAGCTTTGAAATTGTTCGGCAAAGGCAGTCTGTCTTTTTTTAACGGCAAATGCGAACTTATCAGCGCTGATTCCATGCAGGTATACAGAGGTTTTGATATTGGAACCGCAAAACCTACCCTGGAAGAACAAAGTCAGCTTGTCCACCATCTTATAGATATTAAAAATATGGATGAGCAGTTTACTGCTTGCGATTTTGTTTCTTCTGCAGACAAGCTTTGTGAAGATATATTTAATAGAGGTTATATCCCCCTTGTAGCTGGAGGTACAGGCTTCTACATCAGGAATTTTCTGTTGGGAATGCCAGAGACTCCACCCTCTGATGAAAAAGTCAAGGAAAGCCTTAAAAGAAGGCTTGAAAGGGAAGGAGTTCAGGCTTTATATGATGAACTTTTGAAGGTTGATGGGGAAAGTGCCTCCAAAATCGATAAAAATGATGCTTTCAGAATTATCCGGAGCCTTGAGATTTTTCTGATTACTGGAAAACCTAGAAGTTCGTTTGAAATGCCTTCCAGACTTCGGGAAAAATATGATTTTCTTATACTGGTTCTGGAAAAAGAGCGTAAGGTTTTGTATGATCGAATAAACTTGCGAGTGGAGCAGATGTTCAACCAGGGGCTTGAACAGGAAGTTCGAAAACTCGTTGAAAAAGGAGCATCAAGGCAAATGCCGGCAATGCAGGCGATTGGATACAGACAGTGGCTTGACTATCCGGTGTGGGATTCAGAAACAGTGGAACGGATAAAGTCAGATATTCAGCATGATTCCAGAAAGTATGCAAAGAAACAATGTACTTTCATGAAAAATATTCCTGGTGCAGTTTATTTGAATGCTGATGATGAGGATAGGCTTTTTGAAGAAGTGTCTCATAAAATTCATGAATTTATGGCTAATCTTTGATTTTTATGCTTGACCAAAGCTTATATTTTGGTAATAATTAATAACACAATTTCAAGTGAAGGAGTGCCATCGTGCCTTGTGGAAAGAAAAGAAAACGCCAGAAGATGGCGACACATAAGCGTAAGAAGATGCTTAGAAGAAATCGACATAAGGCAAAGTAATTTTGCTTTGTTAAAAGTATGTGTCCGATAAGACCGCGAGAGTTACAAACGACCGCGGTCTTTTTTTGTAGATTAAAGTAGATGATGTAGGGGTTAATTACGTTACTTTCCGGAATAAAATCGCCAGATGATTTAAAAGCATTGCCTCAGAAGGATATGGAAATCCTTGCTGAAGAAATCAGAAAGACCATCATCGAAGTTGTGGGTAATAATGGGGGACATCTGGCCAGCAATCTTGGGGTGGTTGAGCTTTCCATTGCTCTTCATAGGGTTTTCGAAAGCCCTAAAGATGCAATTGTCTGGGATGTAAGTCATCAATGCTATGCCCATAAGATTCTCACTGGTCGATATGAAAAATTTTCTACTTTGCGCCAATATCAGGGACTTTCTGGTTTTACCAAGAAGTGCGAAAGTGTACATGATTTTTTCGACGCTGGCCATTCTTCTACATCAATTTCATCTGCTTTGGGGCTTTTGACGGCCTGGAATCTGGAAGGTAAGGACGGTCATGTCATTGCTGTCATTGGGGACGGGGCCCTTACAGGTGGACTTGCATTGGAAGCTCTTTCTAATGCGGCCCAGATTTCAAAAAAACTCATCGTTATTGTAAACGATAATCAAATGTCCATCGATAAGAATACAGGGGCCATTTCACGATATCTTTCAAGACTTACAATGACATCCCATTATCAGAAGTTCAGAAATTCTGTTGATACTGTAGTTTCTAAGATTCCTCTTGTAAATAAATTTCTTTCGAAAATTATTTTCAGGTTTAAACGTGGATTAAAAGGCTTCCTTTTTGCCACGAATCTTTTTTCTGATTTGGGATTTGAATATGCCGGCCCTTATGATGGGCATAATGAAAATAATCTTGAGCGGATTTTGAACCATGCGAAAAAAATAAATCGCCCTATTGTAATTCATATAGTCACGAAAAAAGGAAAGGGCTATAGTCCGGCTGAAAATCATCCTGAAAAATTCCACGGAATCGGGCCATTCTGTATTTCTGACGGTTCGGTGGAAAAATTCGACACCATGAGTTTTACACAGGCGTTCAGCACTTCCTTGATGCGACTGGCAGAAAAACGAAAGGATATTGTGTGCATAACTGCAGCCATGGCAAAAGGAACGGGGCTTGATGTTTTTTCCCGCCACTATCCAGAGCGTTTTTTTGATGTGGGCATAGCCGAAGAGCATGCGGTTACTTTTGCAGGAGGACTTGCAGAAGGCGGACTTTTGCCAGTTGTCTGCATTTATTCCACATTCATTCAGAGGGCTGTTGATCAGATGATTCATGATATTTCTCTTCAAAAGTCCCATGTAGTTTTCATGTTGGATAGGGCTGGAGCTGTTCCTTGTGATGGCGAAACCCATCAGGGAATTTTCGATATAGCGCTTTTTAGACCTGTTCCTGATGTAGCGATTTTGAGCCCGGTTTCTGCATCAGATCTTGAAATTTTGTTGGATTATGGTGTGAATGAAAGCCAGACAAGCGTAGTGATCCGTTATCCTAAGAATTCCTGTCCTTCTGAATTGGAAAAATTCAATAGTCCTGTGGAAGTTGGACGTGGAATTCTTTTAACTTGCGAAGATTATGCCATTTCATTGGAAAGCCAGCTTCCAAAAGTTCCATTCAGGGAAAAGGTTTTGTTCGTTACTACTGGAGGAATGTATCCTGAAGTTTTGATTGCCTGCCGTTCTCTTTTGATGAAGGAAAAGAAATGCGACATATATTCACTTCGTTTCATTAAGCCTTTGGATGAAAACTATTTCCTTGATATGGCCAGAAATTATAAGGGAATAGTTTTTGCGGAAGACGGAATAAAAAGTGGGGGAATCGGTGAATATCTTGCCGGGCTTTGCGCAATGAATGGAATTACAAATACTTATGTTGCCGCTTTTCCCCAGCTGTATCCAAAGCATGGAAACAGGGAGCAGGTCTTGAAGCAAGCAGGTCTTTCGTCTTCAGATCTGGAAAATGCAGCTATGGCGGTTTTTAAAAACAAATAGAATAAAACATATCAACGATTATTATCTGGAGTTTATATGCTTAGATTATCTTTGGCTGACAGGGTTATTGAAACTGATCGGAAGGCTTTTGTGATGGGAATCGTCAATGCCACCAAAGATTCCTTTTTTTCATTAAGCAGAGGTGGAATTGATCTTGCCAAAAAGCTTATTGATGAAGGCGCTGACATTTTGGATATTGGTGCAGAATCAACCCGACCTGGAAGCATTTATGTGGATGAAGAAGAGCAGATTCGTAAGCTTGTTCCATTGATTTCGAAAATCAGATCATTTTCACAAATTCCCATTTCTGTTGATACACGTAAAGTTTCTGTGATGAAAGCGTGTTATGAAAGCGGTGCTGATATTTTTAACGATATTTCTGCGCTGGAAGATGATGAAGAAAGTGTCTGCTTTGCAGCTTCTCACAACATTCCTGTCATATTGATGCACAAAAGGGGCATTCCCTCTGAAATGCAGAAGAATACCTCTTATGGCAATGTTTTTGATGAAGTTGATTCCTATCTTCGCAAAAGAGTTCAACTTGCAATAGATGGAGGAATTAATGCCGAAAAAATCATTGTTGATCCAGGAATTGGTTTTGGCAAAGATCTTTTTGGAAATGTGGATCTGATCAGAAATGCTGGCAGACTTTGTGATGGCAAATATAAGGTTTTGATGGCACTTTCCAGAAAAACCTGTATTGGCCAAATGATAAGCAGCGATACAAGAATTTTCCGTAAAAAAACAAACGAAATTGAGCCGCCTTTAAAAAGACTTTACGGTACTCTTGCAGCAGATATGATCAGCGTAATCAACGGAGCTACGATTATTCGCGTTCATGATGTAAGACCTGCTGTAGATACTTTGTCCGTAATGAGTTATATTATGTAAAGTTTTTATTGGGGGAATCATTAGTTGAATTCATTTGATGGTTTTTTTGCCGTAGTGAAATTTTTTCAGCCTATTCTGGATATCGGGCTTTTGACTTTTCTTTTCTACAAAGCCTACAGAATCATTGTAAAGACCAACAGCATTCAGATTATTAAGGCTGGCCTGATTGTAGCTGTAGCTTATGCATTGGCGTACTTTTTACAGCTTGGCACCATGCTTTGGATTTTCAACACGATTACCCCAATACTGCTTATTGCTTTTGCCATTGTGTTTCAGCCTGAATTGCGAAAGGTTTTCCTGAAACTTGGTCAAAGTCAGTGGTTCAGTTTTACAAACAGGTCAAAGCATTCCTATGTTGATTCTGTTTTGATTGCGGCAGAAACTCTTTCTTCCCAGCGAAGAGGTATGCTGGCAGTCTTCCTTCGTCATACTAATCTTGATGATATAATGATGAGCGGCACAAAACTTAATGCAGATTTAACATCCAGCCTTCTGGTAACGATTTTTGGTCATGATACGCCTTTTCATGATGGCGCCTGCTTTATTCTAGGTGGAAAGGTCATTTCGGCCGGATGTTTTCTTCCACTGAGCGAACAGTATGATATTAAAAAAACGTTCGGTACAAGACACAGGGCGGCTTTGGGACTTTCGGAAATTTCTGATGCTGTTGTGCTTGTAGTTTCAGAAGAAAGCGGAGCCATAAGCCTTGCCTATGATTCCAAACTTTATTATGACCTTTCCCAAGAAAAAATCACGAAAATTCTTGATGATCTTCTTGATGTTACTGCAGAAAATTCTGTAGTGGAGGATACTGTTGATGAACATAAAAATGTTAATTGATAAAGTGTCTGACAACTGGATTGCAAAACTTGTTTGTTTTGTCGCAGCGGTTCTGGTTTTTGTTTTCCACAAGATTTCCTTGCTTGAATCAATGTCCTTTGTGGTTCCGCTTAATGTTGTCTCACAGGGGCTTGTCTATCCTACTACAGATTTGCCGGAAATGGTAAAAATCAATGTAAAAGCCAACTCAGAAAACCTTGCTTCCATTGGTGCGAACGGAGTTTCTGCTTCGATTGATTTAACGAACATCACGGAAGCTGGCTGGTATAAAGTTCCTGTAAAGCTCAAGCTTGCTGATGCGTTGATGCTTATTGATCCTTTGGAAATTACAGTTTCTCCAGAATTCCTTGATATATATGTTGATGAGCGAATCGAACGTTATGTGCCTTTGTCTCCAGCTTTGACAGGTGAACCTGAATTCGGCTATACGGTAAAAAATATTGAAGTTTCGCCCTCAAGTATCAAAGTTGTGGGACCAGCCTCTGTGGTAAACAAAATGACTCATATCTATACTGGTAAAATCATTGTGAAAGGTGCTGCAAAAGGTTTTTCTACAGCTACGGTTTTAGACAATATCTATTACAATGTGGAGTTGCCTGAAGTTCCGGAAATCAAGGTTACAGTGGACATTCAACCGGTTCCTTCAACAAAGAATTTGCAGTCAGTTTCTATGGAGGCTCAGAATCTGGATCCTTCGTTTATTTTGGAAAATTCTCTTCAGTCTGTTTCTGTAAACTTGTCTGGAACGCTGCCAGTTCTGAATTCTTTATCTGAATCCTCTGTGAAGGCCATCGTAGATTGTTCGTCAGTGAATGATGAAGGGGAATGGACTTTACCAGTCACCTTGCAAGTTCCGTCAAATGTTGAGGTTCAGTCAAAATCAGTAGAAAAGGTGACTTTTTTTGTAAAGAGAAAGACTGAAATCGATGGATCTGATGGCTCTGAAGTTATGGAGAACAGATGATTGTAGGAATCGGAACAGATATTGCAAAAGTTTCAAGGTTTGAACGTTGGACAAAAGATCCACCCATGATCTGCCGTTTTTTCAATACGAATGAAATGAATACTGCAAAATCCATGCAGGCATCCTGCGAACACTATGCTGCCAGATTTGCCGCAAAAGAAGCGTTTGGAAAAGCGTTAGGAATTGGACTTGCCGGATTTTCCCTTCGTGACGTATATATTACCAATGACCAGAACGGAAAACCTGCATTAAATGTTTGCGGTTCTGCCCAAAAAATATTAGAATCAATGTATGGCGATTGTTATGTTCATGTTTCGCTGACTCATGAAAAGGAATATGCAGTCGCATTCGTAATCATTGAAAAAAAGGATTAGCCCATGGTTTCCGGTGTTAAAAAAACTTCCGACAAGAAAAAAGCTGCCATCTCATATTGGTCAAAAGAAAAGTGCATCTGTCCAGTCTGCAAAAAAACTTTCGATAGGGAAGTTATGCTTAGCGGAAACGGTCGTATGATTGCCGGCGGTTTGTCTGACGATCTTCACAGAACCTTTGAGCCTTCTGCCCGATTTGGCCGCATCTATCCGCTGATTTATGAAATCGGAGCATGTCCTCATTGCAATACTGCTCTTCTTTGGGGTGATTTTAAGGAACTGAAAAATAAGGAGGTTATAGACCGCCTCTTTGAAAAAAGGGAAGAGCGAAAAAAGAAAGTTTCGGTAGTTTTTCCTCATTACAATTTAAGCCATGAAAGATCGTTGTATGATGGTGTTGCAATGTATTATCTTGCGATCCTTACATATTCCGAAGTGAATTCAGAGCTTTTGCCAACAATGAAAAGTGCTTTTCTGACGTTGCGCCTGGCTTGGCTTACAAAAGAACTTGATCAGGTTTGTCCAGATCACAATTTTGATTATATTTCTCAGGTTTTTTACAGAAAAGCTCTGTTTTTCTATCACCAGGCTATTGCAAACGAGACGAACAGAACTGAAAAGTGTTCTACAATCAGCAATTTTGGTCCCGACATGGATAAGAATTATGGCTGGGATGGTGTCATTTATCTTTGCGGACTTCTGGAATATAAATATGGTCAGAAAGAAGATGTTCAGCTTAGGCTGAAAAAACTTTCCGAATCAAAGACTGCCATTGCAAGAATCTTTGGTCTTGGTAAATCTTCTAAATCAAAACCTGGTCCGTTGCTTGAAAAATCCAGGGATCTGTACGACTTGCTTTCTAAAGAAGTAAGCGACGACGATATTTAATTTGTGGAAACGAAATGCAAAATATTTTACTGAAGATTTCCTATGATGGGAGTGATTTCTGCGGCTGGCAGCGACAAGATCATGAAGATAAAAATGCCAGCGTAAGAACTGTTCAGCAGGAAATCGAAGATGCGTTGGAAAAAATTCACAAACAAAAAACCATATTGTATGGTTCTGGCAGGACAGATAGCGGTGTCCATGCTTTAGCTCAAGCTGCAAATTTCTATTCTCCTGTCCCGTCTATGAAGCCTGAGAACTATATTAGGGCTCTGAACAGTTTCTTGCCTAAAGACATTCGGATTCTTGAAGCAAAGTCTGTGGAAAGTGATTTCAATGCTCGTTTTTCTGCCACAAGCAGAACCTACAGGTATTTCATTTCTTATGGGAATGCGCAGAATGCCGCCATGACTCGCTATACGTGGAATGTCCATCATGTTCCTGATATGCGAAATCTTAATGAAATGGCATCCTTGTTGAAAGGAGAAATGGATTGCGCTTCATTCACGGCAAGCGGTGATGAAAGCCTTTCCACTTTTAGATATCTTGAACACGCTAATTTCTTTATGCAGAAATCTTTTCCCGACGGAAAAGATCTTTTGGTATTTGAAATTCAAGCCAATGCTTTTCTTTGGAAAATGGTGCGCACCATTACAGGAACTTTAATTGATTTGGATAAAAACGGGAAAGGCTTGGAAGATTTTCGCAGCATCATAGAAGCTAAGGACCGAAAAAAAGCTGGTGTTACAGCACCTGCTGATGGACTTTTTCTTTATGACATAAGTTTTGACGGCGAAAGACGGCATGTCTAACCGTTTGTTTGTGAAAGTTTATTAGTTTTATTTGATGAAATAATTTTTTTTCTGTTTTTTTATAGCAGGCTTGTGGGATCCACATCGCATTCAATGTAAACTGACTGCGGGTGGGTGTAGTTGTTCAGCAGAACATTGCAGGCTTCTTGCAGATAGCGAATGTTTTGCCCGCAAAGTATTATCTGGTAACGGAAATTCATTGCAATTTTCAGGATTGGACATTCTGAAGGCCCCAGAATATAGCCTTCTTTTCCTAGTGCCTGCCTTATGATATTCGCACCATGTTCGCATGAGCTGGCAGCCATTTGCAATGAGGATGATCTGAAAACAAGTCTTATAAGTCTGGAAAATGGCGGAAATCCAAGCATCTTTCGCTGATCAAGTTCGTATTCGTAAAATCCTTTTATGTCATGGGAACAGGCAAAGCGAATGGGCTCTCTAAGCGGGTTGTATGTCTGAACGAAAACTTTTCCGTCCGGGAAATAACGGCCGGCTCTGCCTGCAACTTGTGTAATCAGTGAAAATGTACGCTCGCTGGCCCTGAAGTCAGGCATGTGCAGTCCCGTATCAGCCATTATCACACCAACCAGCTGAAGCTTTGGAAAATTTAATCCTTTTGCTACCATTTGGGTTCCCAGCATAATGTCATAGTCGCCTTTTTTGAAAGCTTCAAGTTTTTCTTGAAGTTCACCTTTCTTTGTAAGCGAATCTGTGTCGATTCTAAGAACTTTTGCTGATGGAAATTTTGCCCGGGTTTCAGCTTCAATGAATTCTGTGCCGAAGCCAGAATATCCTACATCAAGGGAACTGCATTTTGGACACACCTGAGGAGGTTGGACAGACCAGCCGCAGTAATGGCAACGAAGACGGTTTTCGTTTTTGTGGAAGGTCATAGGAACTGAACAGTTTTTGCATGAAAGCTCAAATCCGCAGGATTGGCAGCGGAAAAAATGCGTAAATCCACGCCGGTTTAAAAATAGGATTGACTGCTTTTTCTGGTCAAGGGTATTCCTTATCTCCTGTGCAAGCTCATAGGAAATGCATCCTGTGGAATTAGTTTTTGAAAGATCGATAACTTTGATGGTTGGCATGCTTCCACCAGCTAGTCGCTTGCTAAGAATATGTGAATGTATTTTTTTTTCGCTCATCATTTTCCAGGCTTCCACTGACGGAGTGGCGCTACCCATTACAAGGGGAATTCCCAGAATATTTACGCGAAACATTGCCGCCTGTCTTGCATGAAATCTTGGCGTGCTGTGGGATTTGTATGAACCGTCATGCTCTTCATCGATTATGATAAGTCCCAAATCTGGTACTGGAGCAAAAACTGCACTTCGTGCACCAATCACTATTCTGCATTCCCTGTGCATTATTTTTTTCCATTGGGCAAGTTTCTGACTTGGTGTAAGACCTGAGTGAAGTACAGCAGCAGTATTGCCGAATCGTTTGACTACGGCTTCGATTACCTGTTGGGTAAGTGAGATTTCTGGCACCAGGTAAATTACGCCTTTCCCTGTTTCCAGAATTTTACTTGCCGCAGAAAGAAATACTTCGGTTTTTCCAGTACCAGTGGGGCCGTATATGTAATGATATTCGGCTTTTTTGCTTTTGCTTGACTGGGTAATGCTTTGCACCGCTTGAAGTTGCTCAGCAGAGAGTGAATTCTGTTTTTCAAAACTCAATTCGCTTTCAAAGGAAAAACCGTTTTCGCTTGATTCTCGTCTTCCGGAAGGAATTATCGAAAAGACCGCTTCCCCGATTGAACACAGGTAGAATTTTGAAATCCATTTTGCAATTTCATAAATTTCTGAATTGAAAAGCGGTTCTTTATCGATGATTCTTGTTATGTTTCGGATTTTGTCTTCTGTTACAGGACAGTTTTCTGGCAGAGAATCATAGACATTTGTGATGAATCCAGTTTTCTTCTGGTTTCCGAATCTGAGTTCAGCACGTTTTCCGGTTTCTGGAAGAAGCAGGGGATTTTCGTTTTCTGGTGAGACATAGCTATATGTAAAAGTCTGGTTTAACGGAATGTTTAAAACCACTTCCAGATACTTTTTCATGTTTTACTTCTTGAAATTTCGGTTGTAATCAGGAGCGATTTCTTCAAGTTTTGATTTGAAGAATTTAAGATCTTCCCATGCAGGACGCTTCAATTCCTGGTTTCTAAGAAGCGCACTTGGATGATAGGTCACTACAACAGGAATTCCGTTGTATTCAAACAAACGCTGGCGCATCTGTGCTATGGTGTAGTCATTTTGAAGAATATCATGAGCGCTGACCTTGCCCACAAGAAGAATCATTTTAGGTTTCAGAACATGAATCTGTGCGTCAAGAAAAGATCTGCATGCAAGAGATTCTTCTGGAAGCGGATCTCTGTTCATCGGTGGCCGGCATTTTACTGCATTTGCGATGTAGCAGTTTACGTTTCTATCCAGGTCGATGGCGTTGAGCATTTTGTCCAAAAGCTTTCCTGCAGGACCAACGAATGGGAGGCCTGATTTGTCTTCTTCCTCTCCCGGACCTTCGCCAATTACCAGCACATAGGGAGAAGAAACACCAGTTCCTGGCACGTAATTTGTCTTTCCTGAATGGAGAGGGCAACGTTTGCATTCGTGGATTTTTCTTTCAATTGAATCTAATGTTAAAGAAGACGATTTTGGCTTTGTTGTATTTATTGTTGTCCGGGAAGAATCACAGGTAACAAACTTCTTTTCTACGGAAGAGTCCTTGTTTTCATCTGCTGATTGTGATGCCATGTCATCTTGGAAATTAAAGTTCTGATTAAATTCCGGTGACTTATATCCGTAACAATAGTCTGAAATCACATTCAATAAACCGTAAATCTGTGTCTTGTCTGAACCCTTCATTATGGTTAAAGAATATCACATAACTTGTAATTCATGCAATAAAGATATAAAATAGAAGAACTATACATGTAGCGTATAAATTAGGAATTGATTTTGATTTCGTCTAAAAAAATTATATTTGCTTTTTTCATTGGGATTATTCTACCTCTTTCAGTTTTTTCTCAGGTTAGCGTTGAACCATCCGATGATTTTTATTCTGATGCCATTGGCTGGGAATTAAAAGGTTATGTAAAAAGACTTCCTCAGTTGCGTCCTTTTCCTGTAAATGTTGTATATGATGTTTTGAAAACTGTAGAATCATGCGATGACAACATTGAAGCAAAAAAAGCCAGGTATTACCTGGAACGATATTTTTCAAACTCCTGTACAGTCAGCGCAGGAGTAGATTTTAAGGCAAAATATACTCAGGTCGAATTAACTGGAAATGACGCCAGGGAAAAATATGCTGATTCCCACAGAATTTCAGGGGAGACTTATGTTTCCGGCGATTTTTATAAAGGTCTTTTTGGGTTGAGTTATAATACTGGCGCAATTGTGTTCAATGATGGGAATGATTATTCATCATTTTATGGAAAATACATGGAACCAAATCGGGAACTTGAAATAAAGAATGCTTTTCTGGATTTTAAGAACGTGGATTGTGTATTCGATGTGAACGGTGTAGTGACTTTTGGTAACGAAAACCTGTATGGAAGCATAGGATTGAATAAAACAGGTTTTGGCAGGTTTCCGGATTCCAGTCTTATTATGAATCCTAATGGATATCAGGCTTTGAATGCCACCATAAACTGGCAGAATGGTTTTTTCGATTATTCCCAGTATTTTGGAATGATCGGGGCATGGAACAGATTTTCGCAGAATGAGTTTGCCGCTGGAAAATTTCTTTCATTCCATTCTCTAAGAGTTCCTTTCCTAGATGATAGATTCGCTTTGTCTTATTTTGAATCTGTTGTGTATGGAAAATCTTTTCAGCCATCCTATTTGCTGCCTGTTCCTTATGTGATAATTGCTAATGTTGCAGGATATTGTGAAAACGTTCTTGCGGGAGTCCAGATTGACTGGAAACCTGAAAATTTCTTTATGCTTACAGCTTCTGCAGCTTTTGATGATATGAAGATAAAGAAGCTTTTAAAGCTTAAGCTTAATGATGCGGCAATCAGAAGTGCGTTTACCTTTGGCTTTGTATATACGCCTGTCGATTCCATGTGCAATCTGATATCTTTCAACTATGATCTGGTAACTCCTTATTGTTATTCCTACTACGATACAAGCGATGGAAAATACAATTATATGGATTATACAAACTGTGCTGTTCCAATGGGACTTTCCCTTCCTCCAAATTCAGACCGGATTTCCCTAAAAATGAATTTCAAACCGATTCCTAATGTACATCTTACCACACAGACAACTTTTATAAGACATGCAAATCCATATCAGTCTTTGGAGGCTGAAGAGGTTCTGAGCCTTTATTCCAATGGTTCTGATGGAATTTATTCAGATGGAACTGTCAAAGCTAATGTCAATGGTCTTGATTCTGCTTTGGATGTTACAGATTTCCTTAAGCAGGATACTATCATGTATGTAATGCAGGCCGCATTTAATCTTGATGTTGATGTTTTTCGGAAAAAAAATAATTCAGTTATTCTGAATTTCGGTTATACTTTTGAGTATGTCAGAAATGATGGTGTAGATAGTCCAATGTATTCTGAAAGCTATAGCAATGTTGAGGAAGTAACAGCTGCCAGAAAAGATTGGGAAAAGCGTGTTTCTGATCTTTTTAATCACTATTTTGCGGTTTCTGCGAAGGTTTTCTTTTAATGGTGGTGTATGAAAAGTCGTAAGTTTCTATTTTTTTATTTGAATACAGGTGCCGGACACATTTCTGCGGCCCGCGTTCTTTCCGAAGCCATGATGAAAGAAGATCCTGGCTGCCAGATACATATGGTGAACGGATTTCGAAAACATGGTATCGGCAATATCTTTGTTGAACGCGGATATAATGTTTCCTGCAATTATTTTAAGGGGATGTGGCCTCTTCTGTATGATTTTGGTTTTTTCAAATGGTTTCAGACTCTTTGCATTAGAATTCTCACTTTTACCGAACGAAGTCATATTCGACGCATTCTTTATAAAGAGCATCCAACAGATATCGTATCTTTTCACTTTCTTCTCTCACCGATTCTTAAGGAAATTGCACAGGCAATGCCTTGGAAGATTAATCTGAAAGTCATTGTTACAGATCCTTTTACCGTTCCATATTTCTGGTTCTATGACAGAAATTTGAAATACCTTGTATATTCTGATGAAGCATGGGATTCTGCTGTGGAACGGTGTGGTGTTCCCGAAGAAAATGTTACGGTAATCCCGTTTCTTATGAATAAAAAATTCTGCAAATCTATTTCCGATGAAGAAATCAGGCAGCTTCGCATAAAACATGGCTATGATCCTGATAAAAAAATTGTTTTGCTAGTAGGTGGTGGGGAAGGCCTTCCTGGTGCAACAGAAATCATCAATAAATGTGTCATAAACAAAGCTGAGTTTTCTATTGCTATCATTTGTGGCCGTGATCTTGTAAAGAAGAACAACATGAATATCATTCGTCTTGCGAACCCTAAAATCGATTTGCATGTCTATGGTTTCATTGACTATCTGGACGAACTAGTAAAAATTTGCGATTGTGCAGTCATTAAGGCTGGACCTGCAACATTGATGGAGGTTTTAAGTTGCCGAAAACCTGTAATTATCTGCAAATATCTTCATAATCAGGAATTAGGCAATATGCATTTTGCAGTAGATAATAGAGTCGGATATTTTTTACAAAAACCAGCTGATATTTATTCAAAAGTAAATGAAATTTTGAATGACAAGAACTTTGACCAGAAAATGAAAAGAAATTTCGATTCCATTACCATCGATACTGATGCAGGAAAAGTTGCAAAGATTCTTCTATCTTGATGAGTAAAAAAAACACCACTAAAATAGAACTTCATTTGTCTAACTTTAGTGGTGATTTTAGTTTGTTAAAAAGCGCCGTTTTATGTTAAAAATGGCACTTTTTTTATGTTTTTTTTATTGTTCTTCTTCTTTGGTAATTTCTTTTCCAAATATGAAGTGTTTGATTTTTCGATTCTCAAAGGCATTCTTTATAAGGACTTGAGCATCAAGATCAGTATAAATTTTTTCCGCTTCTTCTGTAGTTCCTCGTAACACTGGATGTTTAGGACTAAACAATACACAACAGTCCTCGTAAGGCAAAATGGATGTTTCATAAGTGTCTATGAAATTTGCAGTATCAATTATTTCTTCCTTATCCAATCCTACAAGAGGGCGTAAAAGAGGATATTCTGCAAAATGTTCTGTTACATTCATGTTTTCCATAGTCTGGCTTGCAACCTGTCCAAGGCTTTCACCTGTGATTATGCAGTCAGCGTGGCAGCGGTGGGCAATCATATTTGAACATTTCATCATGCAGACCCTTAGCATAAGCGTAGTCCAATCCTGAGGAGAGCGTTCCTTTATGCGCATCTGTACATCAGTGAAAGGCACTATATTTAGATAAGTATAAATACCGAACTGTGAGATTCGTCTGGCAAGCTCTTCAACTTTCTGCTGTGCTTCAACGGAAGTATATGGGTAGGAATGGAAATAAACGCAGTCAACTCGCATGCCTCTTCTCATCATTCTGTATCCGGCGACAGGCGAGTCAAGCCCGCCGGAAAGCAGCAGAAGTCCTTTTCCGGAACAAGATGCAGGAAGTCCTCTGCAGCCTTTTTCTGCATAGCTATAAACAAAACATTTTTCACGAACTTCAACGAAAATCTTGACGTCAGGATTTTTTACATCAACGTCCATTATTCTTTCGTCAAATACAAGACTTGCGCCTTCACATGCAATCTGATATGAATCTAGGGGGAATTTCTTGTCTGCTCGGCGGGCGTCGATTTTAAAAGTTTTTGCACCTTTAGATACGCAGAGCATTGCTTCTTCTTTGATTGCAATCTTAATCTGTTCAATATCTTTTTCGCAGGTTCTGGTTTTAGCCCAGCCTGTAATTCCAAGCAAATGCTTGAGAACGTTTTCTGCACCTTTTTCCTCAGATTCTTCACATTCCAGGTAAAGCCGTCCTGATCGTAAAGTGATTTTTGCAGTTGTACCGCTGTGTGTAAGGCATTCTTTTACGTTGTGAACAAGAAGCCGTTCAAATGTCTTTATGTTTGAGCCTTTCAAAGAAAGCTCGCCGATTTTTGCAAGATAAGTTGTCATGTGTATATTCTACAATTTTTACGCTTTGTTGACTATCACTATTAGCTTTTCTAGTTTCCGCTGTCTTTTCCTCTAGGCCCAAAACGTTTCTGTCTTTCTCGCACTTCCTGGATGATTTGAATTCCTTGCTCCATGTCATCGATCAGATCCCAGTGAAAATCGGTTTTTGTCATTTCCTTTTCAGCTTTTACGTAATGATGTTTTTCAAAATCAAAATCTGGTACAGGAAAAGGAGAAGGTGGAATAGAACACATTTTGCTATTTGCTTCATTTACAATAGCAATAAGATCCTCTTTTGAATATTTTTCACTTGCTCTTTTAAAAGTTGGTTTCCCGATGGCTGCTATGGTGTTTGTTTCGTCATATGTAACTTCGAATGGTAGTTCAAGATATTTCTCTACATTCCTGATTCTGGAAGACCGTCCATTTGTACATGTAAAAATGCTGTTTGCGCTGTCAATGTGTTTGTTTATTGAAAAAAACTTATCTCCATCGGTAAAAGCGGCCATGGCCTGGTTATCAAAATCCATCGTGGTTTCCCAGAATCGCAGACGGTAGGCACAGTCATTTTCTACGTACCAGCAGATAATCTCTTTTTGGCTTATTCCTTTGCATGTCTTTATAGTCTGTCTGGAATTCACTCCTTTCCAAAATCCGGATGTTGATTTTTCGTTTCTTTCTGAATTATTTGTTTGTGAATCATTTAAATGTTTATTGTCTTTAATCAGAAAATTCAGATAGATGTTGTCGTCAATGACGCAAAAAGGAATTGAGTCTATTAATTTGTCATCATTGTATATCTGAAGTTCCCAGGCATTTATTTCATCGCCAAGCTTTTTGTATCTTGCGTTCAGACGTATTGGAGTTGGTGAAGTGGCGTTGTTCACGTTCCTTTGGGCAAGAGTAGAGAAATTTTCGTTTTCGCTTGTTCTATCATAGTACCAGCCGTAATATAATTTTAGAATTACAGAAATTTCATTATCGCCTCCAAAGAAAAGCAGACGGTCGTCGTTTGCCCATATACCTTTGATTTTGTCTGGAGTTTGACTATAAACAAATACCGATGAAAAAAACAGCAGGAACAAAGAAAAAATGCGAACTGATTTCATATCCTTATTATCGGCAAGACAAAGTGTTTGCAATATTCCATAATTAATAAAATAGAATACCTTTTTGACTATATAGAATATTATTCAAAAATATGTCATAATGTAATCCAAATAGTAATTTCATTTAGAGGTAACAAACTACATGTATAAGCCAGTTGATCCTAAAGCAGACTTCCCTAAACAGGAAGAAGAAATCTTAAAATACTGGAAAGAAAATGATACTTTCAAAAAATCAGTAGACCAGCGTGAAGGTTGTGAAGAATACGTATTCTTTGATGGTCCTCCGTTTGCAACAGGACTTCCACACTTTGGACATTTCATTCCTTCAACAATTAAAGATATTATTCCTCGTTACCAGACAATGAAGGGCAAAAAGGTTGAACGCCGTTTCGGTTGGGACTGTCATGGTCTTCCTGTAGAAAATCTTATTGAAAAAGAACTGGGAATCAACTCAAAGCATGAAATTGAAGAACTTGGAATTGATAAATTCAACGATAAATGTAAGGCATCTGTTCTTAAATATACTTCAGAATGGCGTACAACAATTACCCGTATGGGTCGTTGGGTAGACTTTGACCATGATTATAAGACAATGAACCCTGACTACATGGAATCAATCTGGTGGGTTGCAAAATCTTTGTGGGATAAAGGCCTTATCTATGAAGGTAAATACATTCTTCCTTATTGTCCCCGCTGTTCAACTGTTCTTTCTACACACGAGCTTGCACAGGGATATAAAGATGTAAACGATATGACTGTTACTGTCCGCTTCAAGATTACTAAGGCACCGGAAGGCGTAAATGATCCTGAAATGGCTAACGGAAACACATATTTCATCGCATGGACAACAACTCCATGGACACTTCCTTCAAACCTTGGTCTTTGTATGGGGCCAGAACTTGATTATGTAAAGATTAAGGACAAGGAATCAGGAGATTTTTATATCTTTGCAGAAGCTCGTCTTTCAGCTTACTATAAAGATCCACAAGCTTACGAAATCATCTACCGTCATAAGGGTAAAGATTTCCTTGGCGCAGAATACGAACCATTGTTCCCATATTTTGCAAACCTTAAGGATCCAAAAGCCTGTGAAGCTGAATCACGTCAGAAGTGCGAAAAAGGCGCTTTCCGCATGTTCAATGCTGCTTACGTTACAACAGATGACGGTACTGGTATTGTTCATATTGCACCAGCCTTTGGTGAAGATGACCACCAGGTATTTGCAGGCAGTGGTGTTCCAGAAGTTGAACCAATCGACGCTGAATGTAAATTTACAAAAGCTGTTCCAGATTATACTGGCCGATTTGTAAAAGAATGTGATAAAGACATCATGGACCGCCTTAAGAAAGAAGGCAAACTCATCAAGAAGGAACAGCACCTTCACTCATATCCACACTGCTGGAGATGTGGCTCTCCTTTGATTTACCGTGGTATTGGTTCATGGTTCGTAAAGGTTGCTGACCATCATGAAGCTCTATTGCGTGCAAACAGTCAGATTAAATGGCAGCCTGCACACATCAAGGAAGGCCGTTTTGGCAAATGGCTTGCAGGTTCCCGCGACTGGGCTGTAAGCCGCAACCGCTACTGGGGTAACCCGATTCCTATCTGGAAGTGTGAAGACCCTGACTGTAAGGAAGTTTTGTGCGTTGGAAGCCGCGATGAATTGAAAAAACTTTCTGGAACTTATCCTGAAGATCTTCACAAGCAGTTTGTAGATAAGATTACTATTCCTTGTAAATGTGGAAAGACAATGCGTCGCATCCCAGAGGTTTTTGACTGCTGGTTTGAATCAGGAAGCATGCCTTATGCTCAGCAGCATTACCCGTTTGAAAACAAGGATTATTTTGAAAAGCATTTCCCAGCTAACTTCATTTCTGAAGGACTGGATCAGACTCGTGGTTGGTTCTACACACTTACAATTCTTGCAAGCCACTTGTTCGACAAGCCTGCTTTCCAGAACTGTGTTGTAAACGGCCTTGTTCTTGCTTCTGATGGACGTAAAATGTCTAAATCTTTGCGCAACTATACAGACCCTGTAGAAGCAATTAATAAATTTGGCGCAGATGCTCTTCGTCTGTTCCTCATTCACTCTGCGGTAGTAAAAGCTGATGACCTTCGCTATTCAGATGAAGGTGTTCGCGACGTAATCAAGAACATCATCCTTCCTTTGTGGAACTCATACAGTTTCTTTGTAACATACGCTAATATTGATGGTGTAGAGCCGACAGGTCATTTGTTCGACAATAAGCTTCCTTCTAATCCACTGGATGCATGGCTTTTGTCTATCACTCAGAAGCTTGTAAAGGATGTTACAGCTGGTCTTGATGACTATGATTTAAGCGGTGCAGTTGATCCAATCGTTAAATTCATTGACGAAATGAACAACTGGTATATCCGCCGCTCACGCCGTCGTTTCTGGAAGTCAGAAAACGATACTGACAAAGCAGAAGCTTATGAAGCACTTTACATTGCTCTTAAAACATTTGCTCAGGTTGCTTCACCATTTGTTCCGTTCATTACAGAAGAAATGTGGCAGAACCTTAAGACAGTAGAAGACAAGGATTCAGTTCATCTTACAGATTATCCTGTTTACAATGATAAATGGCATAACGAGGAACTTGAATTTAAGATGGAAACAGTTCAGAAAGCTGTTTCTATGGGTCGCTCTTTGCGCAATACCTTCAACCTTAAGAACCGTCAGCCATTGGCATCTGTTGCTCTTGTAACCCGCAATTCTGATGAAAAACGTGTTCTTGCAGAAATGGAAGATTCAATCCGCGAAGAATTGAATGTTAAGAAGGTAGAATTCCATGACCGTGAAGATGAACTTGTAGAATACAAAGCAAAAGCTAACTTCAAGGTTCTTGGTAAAGAACTTGGACCAAAAATGAAGGCTGCAGCATCAATAATCATGACCCTTACATCTGAACAGATCCAGTCTGTTCTGGAAGGTTCTAAGGTTGCAATTGATGTAGAAGGCACCAGTGTTGAACTTAATACAGAAAAGCTTATCGTAGAACGACTTGAAAAAGATGGTCTTAAAGTTTTGAACGAAGGAACTCTTACAGTTGGCCTTGATTCAAAGATTACTGATGAACTTAAGAAAGAAGGTTACGTTCGTGATCTTGTTCGTGGTATTCAGAATCTCCGTAAGGAAAGCGGCTTGAACGTTACTGACCGCATCAAACTTACTGTAAGTGGTGATGATGAATTGAAATCAGCATTCCAGATGTTTGAAACTTTTGTTGCAGGTGAAGTTCTTGCGTCATCGACAGTTTTTGCTCGCAGCATCACAGCTGGTACAGAAGTTGAATCAGAAGATAAAAAATGGAGTATTTCTATTGTTAAAGCTTAATAGTCATAAACTGGGGGCTAAAGTCCTCGGTTTGTTCGCCACGGTTCTGTTTGTTTCATCATGTAAAACTTCCCCTGCAACAAATCAAGTTAACGCTTTGGATTTGCTTGATGGCAGGAGTTCGTTTTATATGAAGCTTCCTTCCTCAGTTGATCAGAAATTGATTTCCAAAATCGTTCAATCCTCTTTTGACGGAATCTCAGAAAATGATGCGATGATGGTTGCTGGCAGGTTGGATACTGTTTATGTCGGCATGAACAAGACAAAAAAATCAACAGAATATCAAATCGCTACTGCCTGCAATATTCCAAAGATTGCAGTAAATAAGATTTTTACCAGAAAAAACGGATTTCAAGCAGATAAACTAACTTTAGATTTGCCTTCTTCAAAATCTGTTTCCTATACGGTATATTCAGGTTCGTCAATAAGAGCTTCATTTCCTTCTGAACAGATTGCACTTTTGGGGCGATCTGTTCAGGATATGGTAGTAACTTATCATTGCATAGCAAACCAGATGAACGCTGTACAGGATTCACCGCTGGATTACAATGTGTATGAGTGGCTTTCTTCTGGTGAAAATGAGATTCGTTTTTTTGCAACAAGACCTCAGTCTTTTTTAACAATTTTGACTGGTGCAAATTTGAATTTTAAGCTTCTTTTTGTACGCGGAAGCATGGTTACAGATCCAAAACATGATAACCAATATTTGATGAACCTTGAATTTGAATTCAAAAATCCTGCATTTGTTTCGATGGCAAAATCTGCAATAACCCTGGCATTCGGATTGACGGATTCCTCCATTGTTCAGGAAACGCCAACAAATGTGAAGGTGAATAGAATAAAGATCAGTAAAGATCAGCTTTATAAATTATTTGTTCTATAGGTGTGGATAAAAACAACCATAACTATGCGGGTTTTGTATGCTTAGAGTTTGCGTTGCAAACTTATATTATTTAATGCAAATTCTCATTTCACTGCGAATATGCACACAATAAGTTAAATCTGAAACTCATGTTTCACATTGACTTTACATCGGGAGTTTTATATGGAAGGAAACAAAATTATTTTAAAAGCTGAAGACCTTGACGGATATTTGACTAAAGAGGATTTGTCTGATTTGAACAGATTGGATGAAATGTTTGAAAAGGCTAAAAAGCATTTTGATCCATTTGATCAGGAGAAAATAATTTGCGAATATGACAAGCTTGGTCACGAGATGCAAAGAATTTGCTCCAGTCATCCTCAAATAAAAGTATTCAGTTTTGTCACTGAGGAAGGAGCTCATGCTGAAGCCAGCCGAGTTATTGCAAAACTCCGTGATATTAACACTAGTCATGAGGAATTTATGTATTATAACCAGCGGGCTTACGAAATGCTTTTTAGAATGGCTTTTACAGATGAGCATTCCGAAAAAAAGAGCCACATTGTTGTAAAGACTCCCGTAACTGATCCTGTCCAGATGTATGCTGTACACAAGATTCCTGATATTGATGAACAGATTGAAAATTCTGTTATGTGCGTTATGCTCAGAGGAGCATTGCTTCCTAGCATGATTATGGCTAAAGAAATCGAAGAATATTCTTCACATAAATATAAAACTCCATTTGCTTTGTTCAAAATCAGCAGAAATGACGAGAAAAAAGAGAATAATATGGAATATGTTTTGGATTTGAAGAAGTCCTTCTTTGATTTGAGTAAACTAGATGGTAAAGACCTGATTTTTGCGGATCCTATGAATGCAACTGGAGGATCATTGGTTACAGTTGTGAAATATCTTCAAAGTCAAGGTATAAAACCAAAATCAATCAAATTCTTTAATGTAATTTCAGCGTTGAAAGGTAGCATTCGTGTAACAAGAGCTTTGCCAAACTGTACATGCTATACTTTATGGGTTGATCCTGTTATGAACCATAAAGCTTATATTTTGCCAGGACTGGGTGATGCCGGCGACAGGCTTAACGGCTGTGATGTAAAAGATAATCCAAGAAACATTATGCAGCTTATCGCAGACTATGGCAGCAACATTGCAGGGCTTTACAGATCTCAGCTATTTGAAATCGAAAAGACTGTATTAGGATAGAAAAATTGTCTAAAGCATCGGCAATATTTTTAATTTGTTTTTCCCTTATCATTTTTTCATGCTCTTCCTCAAAAGTGATACCCATACCGGGGGAGAATTCAGTGAAAATCGAAAATATTTACACCGAATATTACAATATTGCCGAAGCTTACGTTAATCTTGCAAAGTACGAACAAGCTGTCAAGTATTATAAACTTGCAATGGGTTCAAAGAAGCTGTATTGGACCTGCATGTATAAATGTGGCAGGGCATATGCTCTGAATGAAAATTGGGATATGGCCGTATCCTATTATGAAAAGCTATTAAAGAGGGATCCTGATAACCTGGATCTAAAGCTTTCCCTTTGTTATATTACAGCTATGAATTCAGATGTTAAACAAGCTTCCCATTTGTATGAAAAACTATACCAGGAATATCCTGACAACGATGCTGTGCTTGTAAATTACATTAACGTTGAGCTTTATTTTGAAAATGTTCAGCGAGCAGAAGAACTTTTGAAGGCTTTGAAGGAAAAATTTAGCGACAATGCGAACATAAAAACCTTTGAAAGCAAAATCCAGCAAATTAACGAAAAAAACGACACTGAATTACAGGCTGAAGATTCTACCTAGAGGTTTTTGATATATTCCTT
Organism: Treponema sp.; assembly: GCA_016297405.1. Classification (GTDB taxonomy): domain Bacteria; phylum Spirochaetota; class Spirochaetia; order Treponematales; family Treponemataceae; genus Treponema_D. The sequence continues at coordinate 4,534 of JAEDGP010000002.1, read as the reverse complement.
ATATTTTTCTATGTCCACGTGGAATCCTATGATTGGACTATCAGCTTCTTCTTTTGCGTGATTTAATGCCTGATCAGCTTCAAGTATAAGGCGAGAAGCAGAAAGAACTCGGGTAGTTCTTGCCGAAATTCCAATGTAGCATTTTGAGCCGTTTGCGTTAATCATGTTTGTTATGTTGGCCTGAACCGTATCTGCAATAGATTCCGCATCTTCGATGCTGGTGTCTTTGTGAATGACGGCAAAACTGTTGTTCTTATATTCGAATATCCTGTCTTTTGTCTGAAATTCCTTTTCCAGATATGAAACAATGTCATTTGTGACAGAATCTGTAAACGAATAATCTGAAATGTTAATGATGAAAAGTGCCAGATCCTGTTCGCATGCACCAGCTTCAATCAAATCTTCATCAAGTTTTTTTTCAAGAAGTCGTTCCCATTTTACACCGGTTACTGGAGAAAGATCTTCGTTGTTATTTGTATCTGACTTTTGTTCTGAAATATTTTCTGCTTCATATTCAGTTTGGATCAGAGCTTGCTTTTCATCGCTATTCTCAAAAGTTTCATCAAAAGTGATTGCATTGATGGCTTGTCTTTCCTTGTCTGTAATGAGAGGTTCGTCAAAATCTATTTCATTTTCGTCATCTTCAACGCTGTTTTCTACATCGTTGTAAGAGGTTTCGTATGCAACTTCGTGATTCTCTTTTTCGCCAGGATCACTAGCGGTTTCTTTTATAACAGGGGCTGTTTCGTCTTCGAATGATGAATCGCTGTCCAAAACTTCCTCTTTATCTGCTTCTTCATTATTATTTTCAAGATTCTCGTCTAAATCAAATTTATCATCCAATTTATCGTCTTCATTCCCCCTTAGAGGGGCCAGTTCAGGTTTTTCATTTCTATCAAGATTTGCATCATTGTTGGAAATTAGGGAATGTATCTTGGAATCTTTTGAAATGATTGGAACAATTTTTGAGCTGTTCTTGTTTATTTCGTTTTCGTTTTCATTTTCATTTTCATTTTCTGTTGTCTTCAAAAAGAAAATCAATGCAGTAGTAAGGATCGTACATATTGCGATTATGATGAAACTTGTTTTTGCACTTTTGAAAATAATTTCAGGTCTTAGAACGTAGATGGAAGCTTGTACAGTGTATCGTGCATTGTTTTTATAAACCTGTATTTCATAAACTTTTATGAATTTTGTAGGTTCTTCGTTTATTTGATAGGATGAAGGATATGAAATTACGATTTCCTGGTTTTTTTGAACCAAAAGAGAAGCGAAGTTGTGGAAATTGATTTTATCCTGGGTTTGAGGGTTTTCAATGTCCTCCTTGTCGATCAGAAAAAGGATGTTGTCAAAATCTTTTTTTGCTCTTCGCTCACCGTTTTTGTATTCTTGAAAAATGCTCAAGGCGAATGAAATCAATGACAATGCAAAAATTACGGAAACGACAATTGAATAAACAAAAATACTCTTCTTTTTCATATCATTTAGTATATCGGACTAAATCTTTCAATGCAATATTGAATAATTCATCTGTATTTTCCTGCTTTTGATTTTTGTTCCGTAAATAAGCCATGAAAGGAAGCATTGCGTTAATAAGTTCGTCGCTCTTTGAAATTTGTTCTTTTTTATTGAAAAGCGGCTCATTAAAAAAATGCAAAGCGGAAGTCTGTATTATCGTGTTCCCAGTTGTTTTTGCTCTTAAAACGTAAAAATCGTCCTTGCTTTCCATTTCAAGATTGTTTTGGATCGTCCATTGAATGAATGACTTTTCGTATGACTTCAAAAGTTTTGTGGTTTCTTTATTGTTTTCGTGTTCAAGCCAATCGGAGCGGAACATCAAGTGAGAGTACTGTTGCTCCGATGTATAAACTCTTGTGCTTTGGCTGTTGTAAATTCTGTCAAGATATGTACCTTTGCAATAAGGTTTTCTGTTTTTATATCCAAAATCAGCCCCAATAACGATGATTTTGGAAAAACCCGCCTTTAATGCAAAGTCGCAGCATGCAATTGTGACGGTACCGCTGCCACTGCAAAGATTGATCGAAAAGTCTTTATTTTGCATCTTAAAACTCAAATAAGAAACAAGAGGATGCCCGTTGTTTGATGGTGTGACATTTGCACCAGATTTTAAGGCTTTTCTGAAAATACTAGAATTAGCACATAAATCAAGAATAAGCTTCTTTCCTTTGAGGTTTTCACCAATAAAATGTGCTTGTGACACTAATTGGCCATCAATGCTGACTGCGCAATCCCAATTTATATTCTGTTTTGAAAGGCTTTTAGAGGCAGTGTCTGTTGAAATTAAGATTATGTTGTCCCTGTTTTCTCGTATCCATGGGATTTTTGAATCAAGGGAAGGTCCTGCTGCAGTGATTACGGCAATTTTTGAAAGATCCAGATGGTTTTTTTGATCTTGTTTAAGAAAATGACAGTTTTTCAAAATGTTATGCTGAAAAAACTTTCCAAAATGGCATTGGACTGAATAATCTCTGGAAATTGAATCGATTGCTTTGTTAAATGATTCTTTGATTTTGTATGCCTGGTTTTTTATTTCGGAAAGCCAGTTCCTGTTGTCAATTATTTCAAGTGTGGGATAGATTGCGGGCTTGAAATAATATGGAAGAGTTTGGCAAATCTGATCTGAGGTGAAGCAGGGAATTGAGTTTTTCGATATGAAATCTTTAAGTCCATCTATGTGATTGAACAAAAAAGAAATATCATCAGCAGAATTTTCATAGACAATGAATGTGCTTTTTGGAAAACGTTTTTTTAGTTCCTTTAATAAATAACCGCTTCCAAGCCCCAATATTATGAACAAGTCCTTTAATTCAATCTGATTGCATTGGGTTTCTGCTTCTTTTAACGGGTTGTATTTGGAATGCATTGGTTTTCCGCTTTGAAAAATAGGAACTTGATTTCCATCTTTTGCGGTTTCAACAAAAGAGTATATCATCAATGGAAAAACCTCTCTTTTATTTTATTTATGAACTGCGTTGTTTCTTCGTAAAGTTCGTTCCGAAGCATGTTGCGTCTGTTTTCATCTAAGCTTTTTTCAATCTGCACTTTTTTCAATGGATTCAATTTGTAGCAAAAATCATCAGTGGTGATGATTTTAAGTAAATCATTTAAGAGCTCTTTTTTGTTTTTAAGCACCGTCTTTTCAAAGGGATTTTCGAACTTATCGTTTTCTTTCGAAAGTGCTGATTTAAAAAAAGCTTTTCCAACGTCTTTAATGTTTTTCAGGTTGTTTTTGAAAGGATAATTGTCTGAGACCCGAAATACGTTTTTTGCCATGTCAATCGGTAAGCTTGAAAACCAATTTCTGTATATATCAAGAGAAATGGATGCTTTCATTGATGAAACGATGCGGTTTTCTTGAGAGCGAAGTCTGTTATCGTGCAAGTAATTTTGCAATTCGTTTTCATTTGGACTTGAATGCTGAAACCCTTTACCAATTTCAAGGTCCAGGCCGCAAAAGAAAATAAACGAATCGGTCAATAATCTTGCAACTTGTAAGGCAGTGCCGCTAACAGTTCCGTTTGGATCTACTGTAGGAAAGTTGCATTTTGATTTTACTGATTGTGCAACGGAATCGTTAATTAGTAAGGGACAGATATTGCTTTTTTTGAGAATGTGGGAAAAACAATAACCTTCGATTCCTATAATAAGGGGGATGTTTTTTGTTTGGGAAAGTTTTTTTAAGTGATTGGATGCAAAATAGCCGCCATCTGTTGAAAGAATTGCGTCTGGAATTATTCCATTGTAAAGCAATACGCTTAAGGACGAGGATAGGGCAAGCAAAAACATTTTTTTTCTGCTTGCTTTAATTTGGCAAATCATTCCCTGAAGGCTTGGGCCGGAAGCAGTGATAACCACAGGTTTCGAAATTTTTTTTAAAATAAGGTAGTTGTCCAGGTTTTCTATGATTGTGAATGAATTATATAGCCATCTTTTTGAAAAAAAACTTCTAGTTGCAAGAACGCTGTTACCCTTAGATATAGCCTTTTTTATTCCTTCCCATGCGATGGTGTTTTTTTCTGGAAAACACGAATTGCTTGCTCTCCATGCTAGAAAAAGTGTCTGGCAAAGCTTTTCTTCTCCAAATAGATTAAAGATTTCATTTTCAACTTCCAATGCGTCTTTTTCGCAGTATATTGTTGGGCAAGTATTGTTGAATTTGTCGAATTCATGAGTGAAACGAAGTATATAAATTTTGCTTTGAGGAAAGTTTTTCTTTAAAAATTCGATGGAATAGCCAATACCAGGTTCAACTATCAGAATTGAAGATGGAATAAAATCGCATTTAACAGATGCTGAAAACTGTTCTGCTTCACGAATGGGATCGTATTTTGAGTGGAGGGGAATGCTATCTACTGTGCAGGTGAGCACATTGGATTTTGAATAAAAGAAATCGATTTTGTGCATTGCAAAAAAAATAGAGGCTGTCCAATAAGGCTGCATTACGGTGGTTGACTTTATCGAAACCACCGAATTTAGTGTAGCAGTCATTTTGACCAGTGGTTCCTGAGCCCTT
>JAEDGP010000024.1 GCA_016297405.1 Treponema sp. | reverse complement strand
CAAACTCATCCTTATCAGTGACAACTTCAATTCCAGCAGCTCTGATTTTATCCAGAATGTCATTTGTGTAAGAATCAGCATTTCTGACCTGCAATACATTCTTTGCTTTAGGATACTCATTTCTTGTTTCTTCCATCTTTGTTTCTCCTGTATGTTTATTTTGATTTTCTTATGCCAAAGAAGTTTTGATTTAGAACTTAAATTGGAGGCCACCATTTCAATTCTCTGATTTTTTGGAAAACCGCATTTTTCCAATATTTCTTCAGGCACTCCGAAATTAAAAATATGGTTTGAAGGTAATTTACGAAATCTGGCAGCTCTGTTTCAACCACATTTTCATAGATTTTTTTTGGTTGTTCAGGATACTCTTCCATTTCCGAGAAACTTCTATCGTTTTTTTCTGAACTCATAAGAGGCTCCTTTAATTAACAGAAAAACACTTTCTATAATGAAAAACTTTTTCCAATGCCTTAGGAGAAGCTGACTTGAAAAAATTGATTTTCTGAAAGTATTTTTCCATCCCGACAGGATTAGCAACAGTCGGCTTTCCTTTTATCAAATGGTGGGCTGACTGCTGATACATAGAGAATAAAATATAAATATTATTTACGCAATATTAAAAATATCTTTTTCGCTTTATTATAAAGCAAATTTCTTCTATAATGGAATTCATGATAACTGTCAAAATTTCTGGATCAGAAGATTCCATTTACCAGATTTTCTGCAGGGGATTGGAAGCGTCTATTCCCTGGTATGATGAAAAAGGAGAAAACCTTCACTTTAAATTCATGTCGGAAAGTGTCTTGATACTTTTCTACTATTTCAAAGATGAAGGAAAAACACTTTTTCGTAGAACCTACATAGTAAAAGAATCAGAAGACTCTTCATTCACTCTTCCAGGATTGAACAAGACTGTTGATATTCTTTACGAAGGAAGCGGTCGCAGCGTGGACTACATGAAAATGGCTGTTAACCACTTTGAAAAGCATAATGTTCAAACAATTTACACACTTGAAAATTCTTTTTGGAAACGACTTGGTTCGCTTGTTAACTGCCACAAATTACGAAACTCAGATTTAAATATCTTAATATCAGAATACCTGCAAGGAAAATGACAATGAAAATTACAAAGGAACTTTTGGAATATCTGAACATCTCAACAACGACAATATCAGGCAGTGCCTCAGAAGATTTATGTGTTTTGTCAAAGGTCACAGGTAAAGATTGGTTCCTGAATATCACGTATCCAATGAAATATTTTTCGGAAGAAAACATATCCTTAAAGATCAATTTTGCAAATGAAACAGAAAAAAAAACAAGCATCATAAAAAGCGGAAGAATTATCGCTCCGATAAAAGAACTGGGAGACAATTGGATTTCAATTGACATTGAAAAATGCAGGGCGGATAAAGAGGCAAGTAATGTCATAGACACCCTTAACAAACTGGTATTCAATGATGAAAAATATGGAAGACGAAAAGAAAACAGATACGAGATAGGCACAAAAAACTTTAAGAATTTCTCGATGAATTCTGCTGAACAGATGATATACCTGAAGACAGCAAAAATAACGCTTCCTTGTGCAATCAAAGACATATCTCTCCATGGGATGTGCATAATATGTCCGGATTCCATAGCATTGGACAGAGAATCAACAATAATAGTCAGAATATGCTTCAATGAACCTGAACAAAGCACACTGCTTACCGGTCATAAGGTTTTCATAAAAAAAATATCGACAAAGTCAAAAAAATATGCTGTTATTTCACTCCAATTGCTTGAACCTGTGCATTTTGTATTCCGTCAGCGCTTAATTGAATACATACAAAAAACAGATCATTCAACTACTTAAAATCATTATCAATATTTGTTATCATATTGGAATGACTGATGTACCTGCAAGAATGACTTATGCACAAAAAAAACTTATAGATCTGTTAAAAGCAAGAAAATTGACTGCCTTTGCAAAGGATAACGGTATTGATCCGACAAGACTAAGGGCCTGTGCAGTTGAAGAAAATGGGGTTTCATTTCTTATGGTGAGTCGCCTTTGCCACGTGATACCTCCTGTAGACTGGCTTTTTCATACGGATGAAGAAATTCCTGTTGAACGGAAAACTTGCCAGCGTTTTGATTGCCGCACACAAGTCAGCAGATTTGTAGAATCCCATAAATTTGACTATATCGAATTTTCCAAGGAAAATGACATCCCCTATGAATCTGCTTACAAAATATTTAATATAAGAACTGCAAATCCATCTCTTTCAATGATGAGGAAACTCATATCAAAAGTTAACCCGATAGACTATTTTATTCCGGCAGATTCAGATAATGACGAAGAATCTCAACTCCATGAAATTCCAGAACGTGGAGATCTTTTAAAATTTGGGAAGAACTACATTTTGGTTCTATCCAATAGAGATCACAATGAAAAAACTGGCACAGTCTCAGGATTAAAAATTCTACCACACGGTACCGGCAGACGAATAGAAACAAGACTTTATTCTGGCTTCTGCGAGGAAAATTTTATAGTTACGGAATCCATAGAGGGGAAAAATCCCCTACTCATGGGAAAAGTCGATTCTGAATCAGTCCAATATTGTCTTGCCAAAGTCAGGGTTATTTTCTCATAGATTTTCTTTCTCATTCCTTTGTAGGCTTAGTATACCTTACAGAGTTTTTCCAGTCATCCTTGTATCTCTTTTCCTTTTTAGCCAATGCAGCCTGTGCATATTCTCGGCCGATGCTTGCTCCCTGGTCTAATTTTTCCTGCATGAATTCCTTATGGGTCATTTGCTGCTGAACAAGTCTTCCAGTGCCATCATCTATATCCTTTGTAGCATTAGAATAAGAAGAATTGTTAAATCGAGTGCTTTGCTCATTGCTTCCATTCTTGTCATACTGCCTGTTGTTACCATGTGAAGCTTCGGCACCACCTCCACCACCACTTCCGTTTTTTCCACCATGCAGCCATTTTGCGCCGGTCTGCCTTGCATCTTCCCATGCTGTCCGAGTGGCTGTGCTTCCAGATGCCTTTAACCCAGTAAGAAGCGATGATCCAATTCCTTCACCACTGTTTCTCATCTCATTGTATGCAGAATTCCCGGCAGAAAAAATTCTTGCTCCCTTACCGGCAATATCAGTTCCATGATTAAGTACATCACGCCCAGCATTCATTGTAGAATTAGCAGCATTTCTAGCCGCATGTCCTGCCCTGGCAGCACCATATCCAATTCCTGCAACTGTTGCCATTGCATGTATGGCCTCGCCCATTGACATCTGTGGTTGGCCGGTCGTGAGAGTCACTGCAATCTGCGGTGCATTCTGTGTTAGGATGAACCCGAGCAAGACTGAAAACAATGTTGTACCAACAGTTGACCAGGAAAGATTATTCACTCCTGTTATCTGGTCGATGGTAAAGTTAATGTAGATGTAATAAACAAATATCATGCAGATATTCATCACGAGAAGTTTTATCAAGAATGATGTAAACACAGGCACCAGTTTCTTCGGCATTTCTTTTGTTCCGTCAAAAAGAATGAACGGAATATAGAGTACTCCAATTCCACATATGATGCACCATTCCATAACGCACATAATGTACTGTATCAATGCAAAAATCGTTGATGCCATGATTGCAATACATATTATCAGTGCCATGATTATATCGACAATATGAAGCAGTGTAGGTTTTATATTAATGTTAAAGAAACCCATTTTCTTCTTTGATTCCTCTTGAGTAGAAGAATCCTGGTTCTGATCATCCATGACATCTGTAAAAACTTTTCTCCACGCAATCTCGCAGCACAAAACGCCCAGCGAAAAAAGTGTATTTGGACTGAAATATGGATATGGGTCCCCATCAGAATTGATAAGCCACAAGTTTAATTTCACATAGTTTGAAACAAGGTTTTCCCCCTCTTCATAGACAACTTCAACTCCATCAAGTTGTGTCGCCGGAATCATGATTTGCCTGATTATGTCTATGATTCTAGCCTTTTCAGTTGATGTCTTGTATACATTTTGTTTGTAAAGTTTCTTCTTTGCTTCCTCTAGCTGCTGCCGATATGACTCTGTTTTTTTCCCCTTGCCCTTCATGGCTTCAAGTATGTATTCCTTCGCAAGTTCGTTGTTGTTGTCAACGTAATCCCTCCACATACTTTGAATACTGTTATCCGCAAGCAATTTTGGGACAAGACGGTTTCTTTGAAAGACTTCGTTCAACTCTTTACTTGCAAGAAGTTTCTTTTCTGCCACGGTAGATTTAATCTCCTGCTCCAGATTGCTTCTAAAAGTAGAAAGTTGCGTAAGAATCATTTCCTCTCCCTTTCCGCCTGCAGTACCATAATGTGCCGCCATCAGTGGAACCGAAGACATAATGATTGGATAGATCGTAAAAAAAACTATAAAGAGAAACCATTTGAATATTGTTCCATAGAAAAACTCTTTTACCTGAAGACGAGAGTTCATCATCTGAAAACCTGACCAGATTATTCCAACTGCGCCAATACCAATTGCAATTCCCTTGCCGACCCCATTAAAATATGCAAATAAACCAAGAAAGTATTCAATTAGTTCGATCATGGTCAAGTCAAGACCATCCAATACATTGTACATGTTTAAAAACTCCAAATCACTTAAGAATAGCCTGAATAGCAGAACCAAAAATGGTGGCTATTGCACAACCAGACCCAATGATAAAAGTACCAAATATAATTGGAATCATTCGCCCAACAATTCTGGAACCTCCTCCATTATGACTAGCATAGGTCATTGCCAATCCCTCGCAAATAATGATTACAATAAGCAGAACTTTCAGCCATTTTGCAGACATGATGGACATAAACATGTTTATCCAAACATTAAACGTACTTATTTTAGATGTGTCGCTTATTAGAACTGTCTGCATATCCCAGCCATTAGTAATGGTTTCATGGAGAGACTGCATGTAAAGTTCATGTTCCAGTTCTTTTTTGGCTTCCTCCTGCTTTTTGTAAGTATCAATCATATCCTTGTGGACACCTCGTCCTGTATAGAGTTCAATAAGATGCCCGAGTGTTCCATGAAGGTCATCGATAGACTCCGTCAAATTTTGAGTCAGCAAAAGGCTTGCATCAAAAAAACCACCCATGCTTTTATTGCCGTCACTATCCAGTTTTGCATCATACGCATCCATAATGGCTTGGTTCAGAGTAACACGTTCCTCCCTCATTTTTTGAATTGCTGTTGTTGAAATTACAAATGCATCATCAACTTTTTTTTCAATGTATCCGCCTGTCAATTGCATCAACTTAAAATTCCTTGCAGACACACCATATTTATTTGCAAGATTTTCCATTTCCTTTTGTGTAAGTTTTTTTGAGAAAGACCCGCCCAAATCTTTGATGTAATCCTCTGCGGAAGAAAAAGCTGCCTCAAGATTTTTTTTGGGATCTTTTCCACAATACCCCAGATCGGCAAGACTGTATTTATCTTTACCTATCTGAATATTTGGTGTGGTAAGAGAATTTCTAAGTTTATCAATCTGAGTCATAAACTTATTAATTTTCGTACCAGCATCCTTTAATGTACTCCTGATATCGAATGATCCATCAAACTGAACCTCTGACCAATCAATGTTTTGTGCAGTTTCTACAGCCTTTTGCATCTGCTTGTATTGATTTTCCAGCGCCTGTATGTCATTTTGAATCATGTCATACCCCTGGTAGAAACTATCAATCATGTTGAGATATTTCATCACGTTCCATTTTTCTGCCATGGCATCAAAAACCGGCAATCCCTGAGCAAACAGCGATAATTTCAACAGTCCCAGCAATACTGACATTAATATATACTTACACCGCATCAATACCTCCAACCATTTCCACATATTTTTCATAGTCAAGGGATTTTGTATCCCGACCTATTTCCATGTATTTTTTTCGTGTCTCTTCCAAAACTCTAAACGCAAGAGGCTTCCCTGTGTTTTTTCCGTATTGCTTTTCAACCTTATCCAATAGTTCATGGTCCGGAGTAAGAAGAGCAAGCTGAAGATCATCTAAATCAAGGTTGAACATCCTTGTTCCCAGTGAACTTTTGTAGTAATAATCCCTTTTCATGCGTGCAGTTGAAAGATTTTCAATTTCCGTATCCGAAAGTCCAAAATACGAATAGTTTTTTGCAAGGGAATGGTTCTTTGCACTTTCGTCCGCAAGATAAATTTTTGTAAGGCACTGCTGATTGATAGTGTCGCTCAAAGATGAGTTTGCCGCAGCACTTACTTCCTGGGTTGCAAAAATGCACATGACTTTTTTCTTGCGGAGTGTCCTAAGCCATTCCTGCAGATAATTTGCAAAAATCGGATGCTGAAGATAAAGCCAAGCTTCATCAAGAAACAGAAAGGTCAAAGGCTGTTTACTACCTGAAGGTTTATTCCAAAGTTTTTCAAGGTACCGGAAAATATACATCAAGGCTGGTGCAACAGCTTTTTCGGACAACCTCATGAGGCTTCCCATCTCAATAGTCATCAGTGAACTCAACTTTAAATTTGTTTCGTCTGCATCAAAAATTGAACCAAACTGACCACCCCTGCAGTATGGTTCAATTCCAATCTGTATCGTATTTATACCTGTTTGCGGATCGGTATATTTAACATACTGCTGGAAAGATGCAAGGTCATGCATGGACTTATCTTTTTTTGAAAGAAGCTTTAGGGTTTCATTTATGGCCATGCTGATTCTAGGATTAATAGCAATAGACTGCTGCCCTAGCAATCCTTCGATAAATTGCTGGCACCACATCAGACTTTCAACGTAATCACTTTCAGTTGATTCATCCGGGGAAAGCAGTTCTGACAAAGGCTGGAAAGCAACATTGTCCTTACCAGGTTCTATGTAGATTCCACCTCCACTAACCATAAAACAGCGTGATGACAATTGCTTGTCAATGCAAATAATATTTGATCCCCTATATTTTGTGGCCTGACACATCAAAAGAGATAAAAGTGTAGATTTTCCAGCCCCTGTAGGTCCAAAGATAAATGTATGCCCAACATCTTTTACATTAATGTTCAGAAAAAATGGAGTGCCAAAATTTGTTGAACAGACACACAGAGGAAGACTACAACCGCAGGTTTCCTCTGTGAAATCATTATGCATTATTCCCTGCCATGCTGACGACAAGGGAATGACATGGGAGAAATTTCTTGTAGTAATCAGTGGCCGCCTGATATTTGAGTAAACATTACCTGGAAGCATACCTAACCAGGTAGACATGCAATTAAAAGTCTCCTCCTTTATCGTAAAGCCACATTGTCGCACTACCTGCTGCAGAAATCTTGCTTTTTCCTTCGCCTTATCAAGGTCCGCGTCCCAAACCATCAGGTTGGAAGTATAATAACCAAGAACAAAATCCCCCACGGTTATCCCCCCTGTACTTCCGAAGCCTGATTTTCAAGTTCATTAGCCCCTCTGTTTTCCATATCGATTTTAAGATTCATTGAACTTTCCATAAAGATTGTACTCAATTTTTTTCTCTGGCCATAAAATCTTTTCTGGTATTTGTCTGCTGACTGAAGACTTTTTTCCTTGTCCAGAGGAATGAACCTTGTGGTCCATCTAAATTCAGCCATTGTCCTGTTTAATCCATCAAAAATGGCAGGATAAGTTGATGATGGAAAATCCATGACTGTCATTACAGGAACATACTTGTTTCCTATTTTCAAGGGCATGGAATTATATATGTCTGAATCAACCAGATAATCATCAAGGAAAAAGAAAACATCTTCAGGATATAACATCCTTTGGTCTTCTAAAGAAACAGCGGATTTCAGAAACGTAAACATTTCGGAATGATCAAGCATGTGAACATACAATTTCAAGGAGAGAGTTCCCATAACCTTGATGCATTCATCAAGGAAATTGTCTATCTCCTGCTGCAACATTGGAAGATTTCCAGTTCCAAAAAGACCTTTTTGCTTAGCTGTTTTCTTATTCCCGGATTTAAAGAAGAAAGAAGTTGCTTTTTCTTCTATATCACTTGGAAGCTGATACACAAAAGAAATATAATGTTCCGTAGTAAAGTGCTGCCCATAATTCTTGTAGTTTTCACATCTCCTTTGATCAACAAGAAACCCTGCAAGATTTTCAAATTCGCCTGCAGGATATTCACTCGTTTTCTTCCGCCTCACATCAAAAAAAATCGCCCAGCCTTCGTTTTGCGCAAGAGAAACTGCCGACATGTTGAACAGATTTGACATTGATGCAATATGTTCAAAACTAGAAGAATCAAGATCCGGAAATTCAACATTGAAAGTGACCATGACCGCTCCATTCTTAAGAAGAACAACACCATTGTTCATTATGAATGAATACGGCAGAACATTCCTAAGCTGATTCTGGTTCTCTTTGGATTTGAATAAATCAAGATATGGAATTTTCATTTGCTAATCCATTTTATATATATCGGGCTGCATCAAACGTTCAAGCAAAACGCTCAAGGCAGCCTTATCGTTTTTGCATATCCTGCGGCAGATTAGCAGCAGAATAAGTCCAATTGCAATGCACCACGGATTGATGAGATACATGAGCAGAAAAGTAAATATCCCAATGATACTTGCCGGCATGGTTCCAATTCCAAGGAAGACGGAAGGCTCATAAAGAGCCTTATATACCGGGGAAGTATAATCTTCAATCGAGATTTCCATCCTACCATTCCGCCTTTATATCCATATCTGATGTCAAGAATGCAGATATTCCACAGGCACATGCAATGACAAGCGTACCGATGATGATTGGAAGGAACCTCTGGACAACCTGACCACCTCCACCATTCTTTGCCATAATAACCATTGAAATTCCCTCGATGATTATTGCGATTGCAACCAAAGCCCTAACCCAACTCGAGTTAAACAAGCCAAGAAATTTATCCGACATTGTGTTAAGAGACTCGATTGTGTCCGCCGCAAAAATTGGTGAAGACGCAAAAATAACCATGACTGCCATAATGATTACCATTTTATAAGGTACCACGGCCTGGATTAACCCATTGTTGTTGTTTTTAATTTTCATTTTAAAAGTTCTCCTTGATAGTTGTTGTAAAATCCATAAATTCAATCAAGAAAAAGCATAACTTCACGAAAATATAATTATTTCTAAAATCACCTCCTTAAATAAGATTATTGTTCTCAAGGTCTTCAAGGAATGAAGACGATACAGTGGTTTTTGTTTCCACAATTTCATCTACAATAGGCCCATTCCTTGTTGGCTTCAAGTGGACCAAAAGTTGCACTGACTGGGCAACATCTGGCAGCTGTCCTGTAATTACTTCCCTCAGCAGATCCCTAATCCTAGAAAGCATTGTAAGGCAACTGTCTGCATGAATTGTGCTTGCATTGCCTGTATGTCCGGTATTCCAGGCTTTCAAAACTTCATTAGTTGTATTTCCATAACGCAGCTCACCAAAAATTATCCTTGAAACATTGCACCTAAGTGCTATACCAACAGCCTTGAGAGTATCTATCCCCTCAGCCCAAATGGGAACCTTGTCCAACGCATTACATTGTATTTCCCCTGCATCTTCAACAATATAAAACCTGTCGTTCGGTGTGAATTCAGCCATCTTCTGTATTATTGCATTAAGCAGGGTTGTTTTTCCTGATCCAGTTTCACCTCCAATTATTATATTACTCCTTCTTCTTATATGCTCTATCAGTAGATCGTACTTATCCTGAGTTATTCGCCCCTGTTCAAGATAATCCTCAAGAGGAAAAATAGAATTTGGCGGTCGGCGTATGAAAAGCATTGGATTTGCCGGTGCCCTGGGAGGCAGAATTCCCTCTATTCGTATGTTCCACTTTGGAAGGACACCTTCAACAATTGGATTTCTGTCATCGATGGTAACACCAAGTATTGAAGCACAAGCATAAATTATTCTTGTAGTTGTTGCATCGTCAAAAAACACTCCCGTAAAAAGTTTATCCATTCCCATGCCTTCTACGATGAGCTGCCCCTTGAATCCAATGGCTATATCGGTGACCCTTTTGTTTTCGATGTATGGAATTATATCCCTCATGTCGTCTTCCAGATTGCGAAACCATTTCTCCGCCTTTATCTGATGTGCATCATTGATCATGATCCATTCCATCCTCATTCAGGAAGTCAAGCACAATCTGCTCCATGAATCCTCTTTCCATCCCTGCAAGCATGGACCTTAATTCATTCTTAGTCATTTCAATCTGGCGGTTTGTATCCTGGTCGGTGATTGCAGGCTCAATGGGATGCTTGGCAAGGAGATTGCGATAGCAGCAGAAAATAAGCATCTGAAGTACTTCAAATTTCTTATCCAGTTTGCTTATGGCTTTGTAATTTCTTTTCATCTCATCCATTGCAAGTTCAACATTGTTGATTCGCCTCTTAAGGAACAGTTCAAGGGCACTGCGTATGACCTTTGTTTTGTCCATATGCATATTCTTAGATTCAATTTCAAGCAATTCGTTCATTTCCTTGGAAATCCTTATCGGCACATATACAGTCTTGTTTGTTACATTTGTTTTTGATACTTTAGGCAACGTCATCCTCCTCTGCATCTTCATTAAGGAAATCAGTGAAAACATCCGGCACATATTTTAGCGGCTCAATTTCAATTTTTTCTATTTTCCTTATTTGTTCTTCAATTGGTATATACCTGAACTTGCTCTCTTTTTTTCTTGACGGTAAATCCTTGATATCTTTCATCAGTTCATCCATGGATGGAATGGCAAGAAACTGCTTGTCCTTAAATCTGGGGTCTTCGTAGTATACAACCTTCTTGCCCTTGTAAGGTGGAAAACCTTCCATCATTACAATACATCGTGAGTATTCAAGTTTCATAAGTTCATCTGCATTGATGAGACTCACACTCTGTTCCTGGGATGATCTGGAAACACTGTTCATTCCAAGTTCAAACCTGTTGCCAGATGATGAAAGATTGTCAAGAAGAACGGACCTGTTACCAATTGTCTGGGCAAACATGTTTGCATCATTAAAATTGCCAGCCGCATATATGATTTTGGTCTTGCAGTGATCCAAAAACGGATGATTTTCTCCGTATATATCCTTAATCTGATTCAGAGACTGGGAAACTATAAAGAATGTAACTCCATACCCTGCAAGAATACCTGCATTCAAGGCAATATCGGGAAAGTAGCCAAGAATTGGAAATTCATCAAGCAAAAACGTACATGGAATCTTTAGTTTCATTGCGTTTGCATTTGTGGTCCCTGAAGAAAATTTCTTGACCATGAATGTGATTATCATCCTGAAAACAGGTGCAATACGCGTAATGTCAGAATATGGAATAATAAGATACAATGAAATGCCATTTTCACTGTCCACAAAGTCATCGATGGAAAAATCAGAATAAGAAGTTGCAGCCTTTATCAATGGATCCTGAAACAGTGAAATCTTTGAGCACACAGTGGCAAAAGTTGATGACCTTTCTTTTGGATTCTGTCCGTCACTTCTATTGGCCGCCTTTACTATCAAATCATGTATCATTGGATTTCCATGGTCGCTGTTCCTCATTTCATCAAACATTGCTGAACCACATCCATCAGATTCATCTGAGTTTTCATCGCCCTCTTTTTTTGCCATGGAAAACATGTCAAGAACTTTGGAAAGATTCTTTTCATCCCAGTCAATATGCTTTGAAAATCTTACATGCATGACAACACCGGAAAATATATCACGGGCCATACTGTTAAAATATTCACTCGCTCCGTCACCACCGGATTTGTTTTTTTCATTGCCAAAAAAAATTTCTGCAATCATGTCTGACCACTGGAAGGCCTGAGAGGGACTATCAGGAATTTCATGGATTGGGTTGTAATGTACAGTATCACCCTTTTCATCAAGTGGTCTAAAAGGCATACAGACAGAAAATTTACTCCTGTAACCGGCTGTTACATCCCAGTTTTCACCCTTCGGATCAAAAATAACCATTGACCCACGGCCTTTGATTATCCATTCCCGGTTTTCCTTGTCATACTCCCAATACGGAACTCCATAGTTCAGACATGAAGGAATTATTGTTGAAACACCTTTTCCTGAACGTGTTGGTGCAATCATCCATGTATTTGTGCTTCCAGAATGGCATATCAAGGGAGCGGCATAAGTTTTCTTCGTGAGCCAATTTTTGTGTAGATGAAGAACCATATTGCCTTTGACTGGGTTAATATTGTAATAAACACGTGCAGTTTCAAGTTCGCCGCATACAATGCCATGCTCCTGCAGATGCCCGGCTTTTTTAAGATCCCTGACATTTGCATATCTTGCCGTTCCATGTATGTGCTGGTTTTTCTGATGAGCATTTATAAAAATTCCCATTACAAGAAAACATAGGACAGCCGTCATAAAACAGAATAAAAACGGTGGTACAGCCTTGAAGAAATAATAGGAATAAACATCATTGAAGGCATACTTGAAAACTCCAATCAGAAAAACAAGTGGATTATAGACAAGTATTCCACAGATTTTAAAGATAGGCTTTCCTACGACTCTAGGATCATAGTTCATGAATTTGGCAAATTTCTGGGTAGTAAGGAATACACCTGCAAAAACCAGAAATATCGGAATCAGCCAATGAATTGCGGCCAGCTTCCATATCACATTTTGACCAGGATCCTTTCGTGAGAATTCTTCTTTCTCTTTGAACATAAAAATCCTTACCTTTGGGCGGGCGGTTCCTTATGTATGATGAATTATTATAGAAACAAATTGAATAAATGTCTATTTCGCATTTTATAGAAATACAAGAAAGCATTAAAATAAACATTAGCACAAATGTTTTTGAAAAAATAATTGACTTTTTCAAGATAGGATACTATATTATAACCATGAATGAATCAAATTGGGGGGGGCGGAGAAAAGGTTCCGGCAGAAAGGCCACCGGAAAAAAAACCGCAACCCTATCGATTACGCTTCCAATAGAAGAGGTCGAACTTCTGAAAAAATATGCCAAGGACAGCAAATTGTCTGTAAGCAAATTCATTTCTAAAGTTCTGGGACTGGCAAAATCAGTGGAAAAGGAGTTTGAAAGATGACTAAAGAAGAATCAAAGGAATTTGTAAAATTGCATGGATTTTGGTTTGTGAAAACAATAAAGCATGTTTCCACAGAAGAAGAACTAAACAACAGGGAAAATCTCATTTTCGAGGAAAATTCGCCAACGGAAATGATTGGGATTGCAAAGGTCTGTCCCTTGGCACAGGAAGATTTTCCGACTGTACTACAAAGAATGACAGCAATGGATGCAGGAAACTGGGCTGTAGAAAAATGCCACCAGCAGGGATGGGAAGTAAACAAAGACAACATCGGAGCATGCCTTTGCAATCTTGAAATGGACTATTAGGGAGAAGAAAATGAAGAAAATATTTTTGCTGTTATTAATGTCAACAATTTATGTGCACTCATCTTTTTCAATGTGGCGCGTTCCAAAAAACGAAGAAACAGTTGCCGAACTTATCGCCAGCTGCGAAAGAGCCGTAGAAAAGAAACTCTATCAGTATGAATTTACATTGCGAACAGCCGACAATGTAAAGCACCGAGTGCTTTATAACCTTAATTATAAAAAATTACTGTGCCTTGATGGGGAGTTTTATGAATACTATTATACCGATGCTGCGTTTGTTAATACACCTAAAATTCTAAGCAGCATTCCCAAAAAAGCCAGAGGACTTGTCATTAGGATTCGCCCATTAACTCTTGAGGATAAAAAATCAAGCGAAATATTCTTTATGAGAAGGCCAATAAAAAACCAGGGAAAATTTCGCACCAAATATGAAGCCTGCGATCTGTACGGACTTTATTTGTACGTTCCAACAGGAACAAGAAAAGCATATGGAAGGTCAACCGACATCAGCTATGACTATTATATGGATGAACTAATGAACCTTATGCCTGGAGCGCAGATTCTGTATGAACCCATGTGGGGTTCCATCGACCATAAATATGAGGATGGCCTCTTATTTAAGCGAAAATTCAAATCTGATATTTTTGAAAATAAAAAACCTAGAAAAACAAAGTGATTTTTGTTTATCCTTTGACGAAACGCAAAAAGAAAAAAGCGTGGTCAAGAGCAGATAAAATCGCCTTGCTGGTTTTGGTTCATAATGTAGGTGATTTTATGGAAAAGACAACACAGTACAACAAACAATACGGGATAAAAAACGGACGAATTTTCATTTCCTGTCTTGAATCAGAGGAAATGGCAATAAAACAGAAAGCAAAAGAACAGAATAAAACAGTAAGCAGACTGATTATTGATTCTGTTTTGAGTTTCCGACTGAAACAGCCGTTGTAAAATACTTTCTCAAAATCAGATATAACGATGTTCTTATATGTCCTCACTGCGGTTCAAAAGTTCGTGTTCAGCATAGAAATGACAATCTAAAACTTTGTAATTGCCATAACTGCAATAATACATTCTCACCATTCAAAAACACAATCTTTGAAAAATCCTCAACAGACCTCAGAAAATGGTTCTATATAGGAATGTGATTTTATTTCTTCTAGCTCAAGTCCATAATTATCTTTAAGACTTTTAATAGTATCATTAAAAGTTTTCCATCCAAATTGAGGGAAGTTACTTAGTTCATTTTTTGTAATATTTAAAAGTTCTCCAATAGTTTTTATATTATTACTTATTAAAATAGTTTTTGCCCGCTGGGGAAGTTTTGAATTTTCTAATTTAAGAGCCATAAGGCGTTCTTTATCACTTAAATCGAAATTTATCTTTTCTGGTGTTGTCGTTAAATTCTTTTTTAAATATATATGGATACAATAATTATATAATTCAAAAAAAGAAATATTTATTGTATTTTCATCCTTTATTAAGTTATTTTTATATAAATAAACCATAATTGGCATCAAACTTTTTTTTCCGACCCCTCGTAAATACCACCATCTTCCATATTTTTCTATATGTTCTTTATCCAAAAGGTCTGTAACATTATCATAATGAAGTGTTTGTAACTGGTATAACATTTTTCTTGATATATCTGGAATATCATTTATAGAAATTGAATCTGTTAAAATAATTTCATTATCAGCATTATCTTCTGTGTTAATTATTTTTTTACAGATTTCAATTACTTCATTCAAGTTATGAGTTAATACGTATTTTGCAAGTTCTTTTTTAGTCATTCTCTTTCTCCTTAATATGATTTTGAATGCAATGTAATTTCATCCTTTTGGAAAGAAAAAAGCATTTTCCTTTCATTACCATTCTGATAAAAGCCCGTAAGAGTTTTTATAATGAGCTTTTCTTTTCTATCTTTCATAAATAGACCGAAGTTTTCCTTAATTGTTACCTATTTCTGTTCTTTTAATGAATTAAAGATTTTTTCCAAAGTTTCCTGGTCATCAAAGTAAATTTCCTTCTGCCTGAGATCTCCTTCAAGATTAAGACTTACCTCATCGCCTTCAATCACTTCGTTACCTGATACGCATAGTACATAATCAATCATTTTTTATCTCCTTGTTTCTTATGATTATTAGTTACGCTCCTCAGTTTTTAAGAAATGCTTTAGTTCTGCTGCAGTGAGAATTTTTCCTGTTTTTATTTCAGTAATCTGGTCGTAAAAAATACTTATTTCTTCTGAATAATTCTGGTCTATGTATATTTTTGCATCGGGGTCAGACAAAGTACTTTTGTCTCTGATTACATAGGCAACGCCATTGCCATTAACAGAAAATTGATTGGTTAGTACTATAAAATCATACTCTTTACTTTTGAGCTGAATCCATTCTTCCGTTGTCCCCTGTTGGAGTTCGTATATTTTACCATCAATTCTATAAGCGAAATTACTTTTATTGTTTTTTATGAATCTATTTATCCTGTACTGCTTGCATTTATGCATGATATAAATGAGAATAAAACAACAAATAACTGTTGCAATACAGTAAGGAATACATTCAAACTCACCAGTTATACAAAAGCATATTAGGCAAATAATTGCTGCTATACTGATAAAACCCATGATTGAATAATCCTCTGATTTGTTAAACATCAGGCATGACTCGTTTGTTTTTGATGCTTTTAGTTGAATTTGTTTG
Source organism: Treponema sp. (assembly GCA_016297405.1). Classification (GTDB taxonomy): domain Bacteria; phylum Spirochaetota; class Spirochaetia; order Treponematales; family Treponemataceae; genus Treponema_D. The sequence goes on along the minus strand of JAEDGP010000024.1, from coordinate 11,145 downwards.
TTCATATCTCTATTCTCCTTATAACCGACACGTGTCTGTTCTATTTATTTGAATCACCATCCTCATCTTCATCTTCATTATTCCAATAGTAATAAAAAAGAACCCCAACTAACGCTGGAAATAAAATATATAAAAATTCTCTACTCATTTTTGATAAAACCTTTTGCAGTCTGCCTTAAACATTGAAGTTTATTCATTTTATTTACTCCACCTCTGAATAAAAAATCGGTTTGTCACATTCGACAATTTCTCCGTTGTTTGTCTTGCAAAAAACAGCCTTGTATTCCCCTGTCATGTTTCCACGTTCATCATTATCCTGAACCGTAATAAAAGTTATGTCAAAAAAGTTATTCAGCTTCATAATTTCTGAACCGTCTTCCGGTATTTTAATTTTTTGAAAGGTATAAATTCTTTCCTCATATTTAATTCTTTCCTCACATTTTAGGAAAATAAAATCTTTTAATTCGTCTGAATCCGTTTCCGAGAGAAATTTCAGGACGCACAAAAAATCCCTGAATGCCCAGAGTAAATCACTGTCAAATCCGCCACAAAAGGAAGAAAGGAATGTTTCATTGTATCCTGCCTCAATCAATCTGTGGTAAATAAATTCTTCTACTTTTTCAAATCTTACTATCTGCTTTTTCCTGTACGGTGTGTAAAAATGTGTTATTAGTCCTATTAAAAGCCAGTAATAGCATCCGTATGGCTCGCAATATGGGCTATTATAGTCTTCATGAAAAAAATACTTTCTGAAGGTTTTCATTATCTTTATGAAATCATAATCTTTAATCATATATGTTTATCTCCTCTTTGGAATTGAATTAATCTCTTCCTGTCAGTTCTCATACCATTTTTAAATGTATTTATACAAATCTTATTACATATGTGTTTTTTTGATTCTATTTTATTTTGTTTCCTCTCTTGTCATATATTTATTTTTTTAATTAAAAAGTTGATTTCCTTTAATCTGTTTAATCAATATGTAATTTTCAATTTTCCAGTCATTTGTCGACTGAGGTTTATTTCGTTGGCATCGCTAATTCCTTTTGAAAAGCTGTCGGATTTGCTTTTTCAAATTTCTTTTTTGATATTTCGACAGCAACCTGTTTTTCAACAAAATCTGCAATTTGTTTCTTTTGTCCTTTTAGTTCTTTCGGATTTCGCCAGCTGCACTGCTGTCCGAGTTCATACATTCGGTCGTAAAGACGGCTCGCTATTCCTGCTTTATATGACTGGCGGTATTTGTATTTTGCGTTTTTGCGGATGTTTTGTTTTGCCATTCGGTCTATTGTTTTTACAAGGTATTTATACATTTCTGTGGACATAAAAACATCAAGATCCTCGCCGATAAAAACAATGTTTCCTTCATGATCCTTGTAGTGGTATGTTGCATAAAGATTTTCTACAGCGTTAGCAAGGACAACACGCCATCTGACAAAACGCTTTGTGTCTTTTATTTTTGTCTTTGTGTAGTCGGAAAATTGCACTGCGGTAAAATTATACTCTTCCATCATCTCATTTGCTTTTTTGAGGGCTGAGGCCGCTTCATTTTCATTCGGTGATTTTGACAGGGCGAGAAGCTTTTTTATACGTCTTTTTACAATGTCGATATTTTCATTCATAATTATCTGTCATTTTATTCCTTTATATCAGCTTTTATTTCTTCAAGTTTTTTTAAATTTTCTTCTGATGATATATAGTTAATCCATGCCTGTATTCTTTCATTTGTATTTATTCCAAGCCTTTTTCTGTATTCTTCATTTTTAAGAAGATCAATATAACGTGAGATTCTATTTTCTGCATTTTCAAAAACGATTTTTTTATCTGCTTTTGAAAAACCTTTTGCATCTAAAATAAAAAATCTTAAAAAATCATTGAAATTACTAACTTCCAGTAAAAATCTCATCTCTGAAGGATTCAATTTATATTCGTCTTTTGAATGCTTAAACTCCAGATTAAGTACCCAGTGGTAAAAATGATTTTCTGTATCTAAAACATACTGAATATTTTTTTTTTCGCTTATTCATTTTTAATTTCATTTTTTAATTCCAATCCCCTTCTGCATAAATGCAAAAATCTATAAAAATAAGATTCTAACAGCGGAAATTCAGGAATCCCTGCACTTAGCCCTGCATCGTAGGCTGCCAAGAGGATATTCATAAATTCCTTTTCAATTCTTGCAAGGTTGCCGGAATTAAAACATGACATAGGATTACTCATTAAAGATTCAAGAAAGCTGATAAAATCTTCTGCAGCATGACCGTAACTTTCATCGTGAACCATTAAAATGGAATCTATAACATTCTTTTTTATTTCCTCAATGTAATATTTAATGTTGTTGATTGTGTTCGTTTCTTCATCCGCATGGGGGTCATAAATTATTATAGGAAGTTTTAGCACAGACTTTTCAAGCATATCTTCTGCTGCTTCTGCTGTAGTAAAGTTTCGTTCTACTGCATGATATTTTATTGCTTTATATAGACTGTCGCTTACACTGATTCGAAATGAATGTCGTTTTTTCTCAACAATATCGCTGATAATCAAATTTTTTGCCATAGTTTATTCTCCATTTTTATAAGTTATGCATTTGTATTTTCATCTGTTTTACCTTCTTTTTAATTTGACCTGTCATCTGAATGTGATTTTGATTCAGATTTATTGTTTTCTGATGATTTACAATTAATATTTTTCTGACAGGTACTTTTCTATCAGAATGCAGCTTGCAATTGCCGATTTTAGAAAATCTTAAAATGAGCTTACCATAAGTTACGCTCCTAAGATTTCAAGAACTGCTTTAGTTCTGTTACAGTGAGTATTTTTCCTGTTTTTATCTCAGTAATCTGGTCGTAAAAAATACTTATTTCTTCTGAATAACTCTGATCTATGTATATTTTTGCATCGGGGTCAGACAAAGTACTTTTGTCTCTGATTACATAGGCAACGCCATTGCCATTAACAGAAAATTGATTGGTTAGTACTATAAAATCATACTCTTTACTTTTGAGCTGAATCCATTCTTCCGTTGTCCCCTGTTGGAGTTCGTATATTTTACCATCAATTCTATAAGCGAAATTACTTTTATTGTTTTTTATGAATCTATTTATCCTGTACTGCTTGCATTTATGCATGATATAAATGAGAATAAAACAACAAATAACTGTTGCAATACAGTAAGGAATACATTCAAACTCACCAGATATACAAAAGCATATTAGGCAAATAATTGCTACTATACTGATAAACCCCATGATTGAATAATCCTCTGATTTGTTAAACACCAGGCATGATTCGTTTGTTTTTGTAGCTTCGTATGAAGCTGATACTTCTTTTTCCATAATTTATTCCTCCTTTTTATATGGATTTATTATTTATTGACCGATTACGGCTTTTATTTTTTTTCTGAGTTCATATACCGTCATATTCTCGTTATCTTTATTAATCATTGTCTCATAAAGAACATAACAGTCAGGACACTTATCTGTATCTGCATACGGAATAAAACGTTTTCCGCAGATTTTGCAGTTTATCTTTTTTGATTCTGTTTCATTCATTTTCTTCCACTTTTCATAGCTTCCCCAGTTTCTTCCTTCAAGTTTATCTGCATAAATACCAGTCCAATGATATTTATTACCACCGTGTAATGTGTAAGCACCGCTCAGTAAAGGTTGCTCCTTGCATACAATGTTTCCCTTGGAATCTTTTACGGCAAGGTATCTCCCGTTTGGAATCTTGTAAATTTCCATATTCTTTTCATTTAAGAATTTCTTGTTTTGTATTTCAGGGTTAGAGACTATTATCTGTAAGGTCTCTCTTTTTTTAATACCCATTATGGGATAGGCATTACTGTTAAAATCTATTACACAATTTTCCATAATTTTTTCCACCTTTTCCAATTAGTTACTCTCCTTAGCTTTCAAGAACCACATTATTTCAAGCCTCTGGTAATGTGTGGCCCAACCATCAATTTGACGTTAATTTAATCAGCAGATAACCTTCATCGGTTAATCGTCAGCTCACTCCTGCGACTCCGTTTTTATGGTGTTTATACTCAAACGGAAGCGAAACCTGTGAGTACTTATTTTGTTATCTGTTCTCCCTTCCTTTTACCTTTAATGTTTTTCATAAAAACTTCTTCTATTTGTTTATACTTCTGCATAATCTTTTTCTCCATGTTCAATCTTTCCTTTGCTGTAATAGTCAGATTGGTCTACGAAATTTTTGCAGAACAAAATACTGTAAGGGTTTTAAGAATGTGGTCTCATTATGAGTAAAACCTACGGACAGAACTCCCTGTTTCCAGGGAAAAAATCTGATTGCATTCGCCACATTCTATTTTTTTTCCAACATTAAGTTCAACTTCAACTTTGCATTCATTGAAAAAAAATTGGAAAAAAAATTCAGCCTATTGCAAAACGGACAATTCACGCACTCTCCTTCTTCAATTTTCATGATTGAAAGAATTACAATCACGATATTTAGAATCATCAATGGTAATGTTTTTATCTGAAATTTGCCGCGAAAGACTTCTGGTTCCACCGGAAATTTCAACATTCTTTCCCTTGACTTCTTTGTTCAGTTGCCATACAGGAACATAAACTCTGTTCATTCCATTGTCTATTATGAGAGCATCAGACCAGGATTCATCTTTTTCAAAAGTCACGACATCAACGACTTTACCTTTAAGTTTTCCACCTTCATAAAGAACAAGTTCCTTACCACCTTTCATGTACTGATCAATAAAACAGTTATACCGTCCAGTTGCTTCAAGTATATCCATCCACTTTTTATTCATTTCATAGGTTGTTTCTTTTTTTTGTGCAAGCCCCAATTCACATAGAAAATCAAGTCTTTGTTTTATTTTTTCTGAGAGAACTGAATCTTCAAGGGAATCCATTCCGGCAATTTCCCTATCCAATTGAGTGATGCGCTTGGACCGTAACTGCCTGTTTTTTGCAAGTTCTATTTCTTCAATTCCCCTGTTTCCTATCATCTGGGTATAATCATATTGCAGGTATTGACGAAACGTATTCCTTATGTCTGTTCTATCAAACCATACCGTCTGCCCATTTCCATCCTTTCCATTTATCAGCAGATGAACATGCTTATGTTCAGTATCATTATGAATGGCCGCTTTCCATAACAAATTGGAATACGGTGTCATCTGCTCTAAGGTCCCTATGAATTTTTCTACAAGTTCCTTCAAATTCCCTTTTGGATTTTCCGGGCTAATAATAATCTTGTGATGAAAGCCAACCTGCCCATCATAATATTCATTATCTGGTGTACCAAACAGTTCTGGTTTATCAATAACATATGTTTTATCCATTTGCGGTAAATATTTCAGCAGGAACTTATTATGGGAAGATTTTGAAAAAGCATAACTTTGCTTATACATTACCCTTTGCCCCTTATCTCCAGCCCAGTTGCCATAATTAAACCTGCCTGAATTTCCAGAATCAGAAAAGTTGCACCGTTGCAACTTTTTTTTCACATGAAAATTTAAATTCCTAAGGAAATCAACTAAGGCCTTACCGTCGTCTTTTGCCCTTATCACTTTTTTGACTTTATAAAGTTTTTCCTGTTCCCTTTTTTTTCTTAGCCTTTCGAAAATATCATTTTTCATAAAATTCATTCAAAGTCCTCCTCTACACTCGTAAAAAGTTGCAACGTTGCAACTTTTTACATATCCAAATCAATCGACCTGTTTTTCAATTTCAATTTGCCTCCCAGTGAAATACGATTAAACTTCTTGAATTCCTTTTTCATTTTAACCAGATCCCCAGGAATGGCATTTAAGAACAATTGCATATAATTTGAAAAATCAGCATTTTTATGAATTTCGTATTTTGAGAAAATACTTAGATCCCCCATTCTGACAATGCAAGCTGCCAATATTTTCAAAATCAGTTTGTTCAGTGTATAAACATCATTTTTTTTAACAAGGAAAAGGTAGACTTCATTTTTCCACTTATTGCTTTCTCTGGTTATCACAACCTGCTTGACGTATGAATCGATTTTTTTATGAATTCCAAGACCCTTCAAAACAAGTGTAAATTCTTCATCAATAAAATTAAGGAAACTGTATTCAGATTCAAAATCTTCTTGCTGCCCAAATGTAATATTAAGTAAATAAACATCATTCTGTGACAGTTTCAAAGCTAGTCGCTTCAGAAGTGTTTCTTTTCTCATCTTACTAAGTCCTATATCGAATTGAAACGCAATGAACAGCGGAATAAATCCTACTGGGAAAAGTTCCAATGTAATGAACGGAGGTAAATTGCCTACTAAGACAATATATTTCTTTTTCGCATATTTTTCAATATCCATTTCGCTATTTTCAAAACATAAAGATAACGCTTAAAAGGCTAAAAATATTTTGTAACACACAATAAAGCCTTTGTGCAAAAGGCTTCCACGGTTTTGTGTGTTACACTAAAACTACGTGTGTTACAAATAAACCCTTTACCAATCTGCGTTTCGGGGATTTGTGTTACAAATCTTTATCTTGCCAAAGTTGGATAGGAGGGAATTTTTTCAATAAGTTTTTTATGAATTTAAAAATAAAAAAAACCGGAAAAAGCGATGATTTCAGGGAAATTTGTACCTACTAGGCTGTTTTCCTCCGTTCAGAACAAAATTAATAATATCAAAGATTACAGTCCAATTGTTGCAACGTTGCAACTTTAAAAAAAAGTAGCCCACGAACTGCAATTCGTGAGCCAAAACACAAGTTCGAGAAAATGACTTCTCAAATTGAATTTGATTATATATAATTCTGAATGTCTCTGCAAGCACTTGAAGAAGCCGGATATATATTCAAAAGGCATGGAGCCAATCACGATATTTATTTCAATGCCCAGAAAGGTGTTATGATTCCTTTAAAAAGACATGATTTTGATGAAGACGATTTACGTTACATTGAAAAAGAAATTGAAAAGGGAGGCAAAAAATGAAGTATACTTATACAGCTGTTTTTACAGAAAAAAATGGAAAGGTTTACGCACGAGTTCCAGATCTTGCAGGATGCGTAACTACAGGGAAAAACTTATCCGATGCCATAGAGCAGATGTCCGATGCAATGTCAGCATGGCTTTGTGTTGCCGAAGATGAAAATATGCAGATTCCAAAGGCGACTCCACAGATGGATATTGTTTATGACAAGGGCGATGAACTTTCCCTTATAAACGCGGATACATTAAAATACCGTGCAAAAACTGACACAAAGTCTGTCAGAAAGAATGTTTCGTTGCCCCTATGGCTTTCAAACATTGCAGATGAAAGGCATTTCAATTGCTCTCAGATTTTGCAGGATGCACTTATGGCCCGCATCTAAAAATTCAAAAGTTCAAGTACAAATTGTTGCAACGTTGAAACTTTTCAATCTGTTTATTACAATTGCAATGTAACTTCTTGCCCGCCCAAAGGTAAAGGAGTAGCAATGAACAGAAAATTTATCCTCACCGAAAAGCCATCTGTTGCCAAAGATTTTGCAGCAGCCTTAAATTGCTTTTGGAATGGAAAGTCGTATTCAAATGATGAATATGAAATCTCCAACTGCATTGGCCATTTGTTTTCACTTTATGATATGGAAGACTATGATCCGGAATTCTCAGACAGAACAAAATTTCCAATCATACCTGAAAAGATTTTCTACAAAAAAAACACAAATACAATTAAACAGTCAGATCTTATAATTTCCATACTAAAAAAAAGGAATTACAATCAGATTATCATTGCAACAGATGCAGACAGAGAGGGAGAAATCATTGCTCGTGAATGTCTCTTCATGGCAGGAATCAATGATCTTTCCAAAGTAAGAAGATTCTGGGTAAGTCAGGCATTGACCAAGGATGTCATTCTTTGCGGATTAAGGGATGCAAAACCAATATCATGGTATGACAATCTTGCAGCACAGGGATTCGGCAGACAACATGCCGATTGGCTTATTGGCATCAATTGTTCCAGATATATGTCTTTCTGTGCAAAAAAACATCTGCCTGTAGGAAGAGTTCAAACTGCAATTCTTGCAGCAATAGACAGTAGATGTGAAGCAATTAGAAATTTTAAATCAACTGAATACTTTGAATATCTAGGTCACTTCATATCTGGAAATGGAACCGAATTTACAGGATGTTATTACAACGAGAAAAAAAATTTTCCAGAAAACAAATTTGAAGGCCAATTAAAAAGCATTGAAGGTAAAGAAGCAAAAGTAACTGATTCACAAGAAGAACTAAAAATCAGTAATGCACCAAGTTTATATAACCTCAACAATCTACAGAATGATGCCTATAAAAACTATAAATATACAGCCGAAGAAACACTGAAAACTGTGCAGGCCTTATATGAAGTACATAAATGTGTTTCCTATCCTCGCACACCATCCGTAGTAATGGGCTCAAAAAACGTAGAGCTCTGTAATAAAATAATGGATGATTTGATTAAAGATTATCCACAATATTCAGATAGAAAAAACTTGATGAACATAACAGAAAGCAACACCAGAGTGTTCAATGACAAAAAACTTGATGCTCACCACGCTTTAATTCCTCTTAAGCCCCTGGATTCAGCATCTGAGCAGGAGAAAAATATATACAACCTATTATTGGAGCGTTTCATGCTGGCATTCCTTCCTCCAAACAAATTTAAAGTGATAAAGAAAACACTTTCTGTAAATGGAAATTTATTTCTGGTTACTGCAAGAGAAAATATAGAAATGGGCTGGAAAAGTTGCAACGTTGCAACTTTTCCAAACTCCGAAGAAGATACAGAAGAAGAACAGGAAATCAATAATGTAGACTGGAATTCCATAATTCTAAAAAAAACTGAATGCCAAAAAAAATGGACTAAACCACCTAAATTCTATAATGAAGCAAGTTTATTGTCCTTTATGGAAAATCCAAAAATGGAAACAACAGACAAGAAACTAACCGGTCTTGGTACACCGGCAACCAGACATACATTTGTACCCAAATTGATAAAATGGGGATATATCGTTTCTGATGGCAAATCAATAGTAACAACTGCCTCAGGACATTCTTTTATTCACGCAATAAATAAAACACCAATACATGACCTTACGGAAGTCAACCTTACAACAACATGGGAGGAAAAACTTGAAAATTCCCCTGAGGTTTTCATCAGAGAAATCAGAACTTTTATTAGCAATAAACTTAACAGCAAAGACGAAATTAAGGTGGAAGATAATGAACCTGAAATTACGTGTCCTCTATGCGGAAAAGAAATCCGAAGTGGAAAATCAAATTATTACTGCATAGGATATAAAAATGGCTGCAAGTTTTCAATTTTTTCCGAAATTGCAGGTGCTAAAATTTCCTTACCTGACTTGAAAAAATTATGTTCTGGAAAAGAAACTGCTAGAAAAAAATGTGTCTCTAAATCGGGCAAAGAATATGAATGCAAATTCAGGTATTCCAAAGAAACTAATAAATTAGAATTCATTTTCTAATTTAAGGTCAACCATCCACAAAAAGTTGCAACGTTGCAACTTTTTTTTCGTAATCACAATCATAAGTTTAACAATTGATTGTGATTTAGAATCATTCATACAGTTTATTGACAGCCGGAAAAGCTTCCTGTACAGATCGTATTTCACTGTTTAGTGAAAAGCGATTGTAGTATTCGGTCATGGCAATGGAATTGTGTCCTACCATTTTCCTGACTTTTTCCAAATCGACCATGCTGCTCATCTGTGTTACATAAGTATAACGCAGACTGTGAGGTACAAGTTTTCTTTTTCCAATTTTGATACCTATTTTCGGTAAAGTACGCTTGAAAAGAGCTTCAAGAGTTTCTCTTCTTGGAGGTGTTCCATCCTCACGAGTAAAAATCAATTGTCCATCCGCAATGCTGTTGTCGGCTATATATTTACGGTATAATCTTATGATTTTATCTGATAGTGGTACTACCCGTAGTTTACGGTTTTCTTCGGAACCTTTTTTGTTGTAGTTGGTTCGTTCTCCGTTGGTCTTGCAAAATCCATCGACAATTAGGATTTTCTCTTTCCATAAAAATTGACATGGACGAACAGCCCTTAGTTCACTAATCCGGAGACCGCAGGCTGCAATCAAATTGAAAATAAGATAATGTTCATAGTTTTCCCAGGTTTTTTTAGATAGAATCAGTTCCATTTCCCATTCATCGAATACATCAGCCTTCTTTGAGTTTCGCGAAAATCTTTGGAATTTTGGTTTTGGTATTGTGATATCACATTTCCAAATTGTTTCTTCATAAATAGTTCCAATAGTATCAAGTACATTATTTTTGAAAGATCCAGAATGGGAGTCATTCATTAGATATAATTCAATCTCCGAAATTCTTGTTGATCGAATGTCTCTGTTTCCAAACCTTTTTAAAAAAAATTCAATGTGTGACCGTTTCTGCTTAATGGTTTCATTTGTCAGCTTTTTCCCAAACATTTCAAGTCGTTTGATATGTGGGCTTCCTTCCAAGTACATCTGGCTTGCGATGTTCTTGTACAAGTATTGGTCGTCTTTATTTGACAGTTTGTCAACAAATCTTTCTGCATCTTTTTTTGATTTGCAATTAAAACAGATTTTCTGGTGAAACTTCCCATCAGCATCTTTCCATTTGCATAGCCATCTGTCGTCTTTTTTAATCAACTTGTAATTTTCCATTTTTCATTGCTCCTTGTGTATCCTCAACAACTGCAAGTTCATGGATAAGCATGGCAAGTGGAGTAAGATATTTAATATGAACTTTTTTCATGTCTTCAAGAACATGCAGATGATGGACCTTCTCTTTGGCTAATGGTTCTTTACCAGTTAAAAGAAATTCAATTGAAACGTCCAGAGCTTGTGCTACTTTATATGCCAAATCAACCCTGGGAAGCGAACCTGCATCTTTAGTGTATGAAAGTATTGTCGTATAGGATATACCGGTTCTGTTAGATAGTTCTTTGAGGGTAATGTTTTGAAAAATGCATTCTGTCTTAACATTGACCGCAAAGTTATATTTTACCATAGCATAATTCTCCTTGTTACCAAGTATAAACAAAAGAAAACTATTGAAAATAAAAATTAATAAAAAAAGCAATCTAAAAATAATAAAATCATTGACAAATACAAAAACCTTATGTATCCTGAATTGGAACTAAAGTTTTTT
>JAEDGP010000089.1 GCA_016297405.1 Treponema sp. | reverse complement strand
TCGCTTACAAATAATGAAGTTCGCTCAGAAAAAAAACGCGCTTACAAAACAGGAAGTTCGCTTAAAAACAGGAAGTTCGCTCAGAAAAAAAATTCGCTTACAAAACAGGAAGTTCACTTACAAATAAAAAGGGGCTGTCCCAAAAGTAATGAGTGTAGCGCTCATTGAGCCCTTCGACAGGCTCAGGAACCACTCGTCGAAATGACTGCTACACTAAATGTGGTGGTTTCGATAAACTCAACCACCGTAATGCAAACTTATTGGACAGCCCCCAGCTTCGAGCGAGAAAGCCGAGCTGGCGTCAGGTGTTGAAAAAGAGCTTAGCAATAAGTAATGACAGAGCAATCATGAATTTTTCCATGGTTTGTTCTTGTCAAAATCCCTTGTTGAAAAGCTCTTTTTTTTTGTTTATGTTGAGAATATCAGGTTCTCATGTTAATATTTTTGGAATGGCAGGAGGTTATTTGTGAAATTTTTATCAAATTTGAAAAGGATGCTTGTTGCATCGGTTGTGGGATTGGCGTTTTTTTCGTGTGCTGTTGATTCAGATAATGGTAGATCTGAAAAAAAGGAATCGTTTGTTTTTGATTCCAGGGTAAAAGGTCTGGATGTTATTTTTGGAACTTCAAAGCTTGGCGAAACAAAGCTTACTGTTAAGCGTTCTGAATGGGATACGCTTCTTTCTAACTACGATCTTAATCAAAAAAACGAAGACTGCGTTCATGCAGATTATTCCTTTAAGAAAGGCGATTATTCCTGGGATATCAAGGATGTGGGTTTTAGAATCCGTGGAAATACAAGCCGCTGCAGGCCTCAGATTGATGATAATACATATCAGCAGGCTCATTTTAAGGTTGATTTTGAAGAATGGCCTGTAATTATTGATGGCATTGAAACAGAGCGTGAAGAAAAAATGGGCGGCGTTATGAAGGGTGTAATCCTTAAACGATGCAAGGATGATCATACTTATACCCGTGAAGTTTTCTGTTACAATTATTTCCGCCAGTGTGGAGTATGGACTTCTCCTAGAGCTGGCTATACAAGACTTTTGATTGATATTGTAGAAGAAGACGGTTCTGTGGAAAAAGTAGATTTTGGTGTTTACGAAATGATTGAAAACATCGACAAGCAGTTCCTTAAGGCTCGTACAGCAGAAGAAAAAGGTGGCGATTTTAGTGGAAACAAAGGAAATCTTTGGAAATGTACATGGAAGTCAGGAAAGGGACCGAATTTTAAAACAGGATACAAAGAAAGCGATTTTGGCGTAGAAGACATTCCTCTTACAGGTCCAGCCAGTGAATACAGCTATGATCTAAAAACCAATAAGGATAAGCTTGAAAAGGCAAAAACAGAGATCACAAATTTTATTACTGACCTTAATCAATTAAACGATTCAGACCCTGAAGCAATCAAAACATGGTATGAATCTAAAATGGATATGGATCTTTTTATTAAGACTTATGCCATAAACGTAATTCTTGGCATGTGGGATGACTACTGGTGTAACAGTAACAATTTTTACTTTTATTTTGACAAGGACGGAAAAGCTTATTTTATTCCTTATGATTACGATAATGCCCTTGGAACAAATAACTGGTTTGTTGCCGCAACACGTAATCCACTTAATTGGGGAAGATTGGATGATGGTCCAAAACCTTTGATTCAGAAAATGTTTAAAGTTCCTGAATATGTAAATCTTTATAAAAAATATCTTCTTCAATATTCTGGTTCTGAAAGTGGTTTTGATTTTGCAAAAGCTTCAAAGACTCTTACAGGTTACCAGAATTTAATCCAAAATTACATTGCAGCAGACAAATACAGTAGATGCAAACTTTATTGGAATGATACAACTCCAAAGTTTGTTGACGAGGCTGCTTCATGGAGTAATCCAAAGGGGTCTGATTTACTTTTTTCTGGGGATGAGGAAGCAAACTATTTTAAGGCTCGCCAGAAAACAATTAACGATTACGTTTCTTACGATAGCGAATAGCCTGAGTCAAGTGATCTTTCGGCAGTGATTCCTGTAAGCAAAGTGGGCGAAAATAGTTATAAGTTTGTTTTCGCCCTTTAGATTGCAATATAGAAAGCTTTACCGGGGATGTAGAGCTTAGAGGTGATATGACGGGTTGGGATTCTAATCCGGCTAAGATGGATTCCGATACTGAATCTGCGGTGGTTGCGTTAGTCCTTCCGGTTATTTTTTCAGGTGGTATCCTGAGCCCTTCGACAGGTGGTTCCTGAACTTGTCGATAAACTCAACCACCGATACAGTCATTTCTTGTTTGAAAGCTTCCTTATTATTGTTTCTGCATCCTTTTGTTTTTTGTGCTAGAATGCAATTTATTCAGGGGGCAGCTAATGACAATTGGGCAGGCTAAAATCAAAGCGAAAGCTTTTTTATCCGGTAATAATTCTTTTGGCTATGTTTCACCATCGCCGGATCTTGATATTGACTGCATTCTTCTATGGCTTTTGAACAAAAATAAAACCTGGCTTTTGATGAACAGGGATTTTCCTTTGGATCAGCTGGAAGCGCAATTTTTTGAAGCTATAGAAAAACGCACCAAAGGGCTTCCTGTTGCTTACATTACCGGCCATAAGGAATTTTACGGCTATGATTTTATGGTTTCGCCTTCGGTGCTCATTCCCAAACCAGATACGGAAATCCTTGTTGAAAAGGTCATTGATACGATAATCGCAAAGATGGAAGCCCGACCCCAAATTGTATTGAGCGTGTGCGATATGTGCACAGGCAGTGGTTGTGTAGGTCTTTCTGTTTTGCGCACCTTGATTGATGAATATAAGATTCCTGCAGGAGATTTGCCAAAATTTACTTTTGTTGACATAAGCATGGATGCGTTGAAGGTGGCAAAACAGAATGCAAGCCGCCTTTTATCGGAAGATGAATTAGAGCTGGTGCGCTTTATTCAAAGCGATCTGTTTTATGATGTTCCTTATACTTTTGATGTGATTCTTACAAATCCTCCTTATGTGCCAGGAAAAATGGTGGATGAACTTTTAAAAGATGGGCGCAATGAGCCTCGGCTTGCTTTGGATGGCGACGTTCAGGAAGGCGGAATTCAGTCTGGTTCAACGGATGGCCTGGATCTGATTCGCCGGCTTTGGCCTGGATGTTATGAGCGCCTTATTTTTAATGGGGTTGTTCTGATGGAAACTGGTGAATATAATGCCACAGAATCTGCAAAAATCGCCAGAGAAAGCGGTTTTAGAATGACCCGTATTTTTGAAGATCTGGAAGGACAGCTTAGAGTTACGGAAGCAATAAAGTAGACTTGTTGTCACAGGCGTTTTAGTAAAAGCGCGATTTTTTTTGTTATTTTTCAATAAAAATTTGATTTCCTTGGATTTTAGTGTCAAATTATATATAGAGATTGAAACGCGTATATGAATTTTTTCAAATTTGTTTTATTTGCAATAAAAGTTGGTAATTGCCTTGGGGAGCTGTCTGCGCTGGATTATTTGGAAGATCGTTTTTCCGATAAGTCTTACTGCAAACATCTGGCAAAGCTTCAGGCGTTTCGACATAATCGCCGCCTGATGCCAGAATTCAGTCAGGACGAAATGCGTTTTTTGGATGAAAACTATCGCAAGGAATATGGCGATCTTTATGATATTCTAAAAGGAGACGTTTGTTCATAGTTGGTTAGTCTTCAATCTTAATGAAACTTAAACTGCAACTTTAATTCTTTTTTATGGCAGTTATGCTATGCTTTTCCAAGATTGCGCCTGTTATCAATCAGACGTAATTCTGGAGGATTTATGACAGACTGCTTTTCGATTTATTACGATGAAATACGCAAGATTCCTCTTTTGAGTGTTGAGGAAGAAATTGATATCGGTAAAAAAGCTTTTTCTGGAAATATAATGGCACGGGAAAAACTTGTGCAGGCAAATTTACGTTTTGTTGTTATGCAGGCCCATAAATTTATGAATCAGGGATTGGATTTTGAAGATCTGATATGCGAAGGTAATGCCGGGCTTTTATATGCAGCTACGAAATTCGATCCAGCTCAGAATGTGCGATTTACTTCCTATGCGGTGTGGTGGATTCGTCAATATATGATTAAGGCAATTTATGAAGTGGGGCAGAATGTGCGTATCCCTATTGGAAACAGTGTTGCGTTGAATAATACGAAGGGTAAGTTCATTAGTCTGGATAAAGTTGTATCACCTGTAGGTTCAGACAAGAATACTCTTGCTGATATAATTGAAGATGTAAGAAGCGCTTTGCCCGAAGATGAGCTTTTGAATAAAGAGCTTTTAGGCGACATAAAAAAAGCGTCCAGAGTGCTTTCCGCTTTGGAAAAGACCGTTTTGTCCATGCGCTATGGATTTGATGATGGAGAAAAGAAAAGCCTTTTGCAAGTTGGATATTGTCTAGGCTATTCAAAGGAGCGAATCCGCCAGATAGAAAACCGGGCTTTGGAAAAATTAAAGCCCAGATTTTTAGAAATGGGCTATGTGGCATAATTTTATGCAATAAAACAGTTTTTTTAATGGTGAACTTACGCGATTAGTAGAAAAATAAAATGTTCTTTTGCAAAAAAATTAGCCGTGAAGCAAATACAAGGTGTCTGCGTCGAATCCTGTAAGTTTGTATTTGAACTGTACTTGTTCGGAAGATATGAAACTAATTCCTGCAAATTTAATGCTTAATCGCTTTCCATTTTTGTCTTCTGTGATGGAGCGAACTGAGTTGATCGGAAGTCCGTCATCTTTGTCGAAGCTTAGTATTGAGCCATCTTTTTTTATGCAAACAATGCCTTCGTCATTGGTTCCAACCCACAGGTTTCCCTTTGAGTCCTGGAAGAGTGTCATTGTTCCTCCGAGCCACCATCTGTGTTTAATTTAAAAAAATAAAATGATTATATAACATCGGCATTCAAATTCCGAATTATCTGGCTTGTTATGTTAGCTGCAGGTGAATAAATATGCAAAAAAATGCAGATTTTAGATTTTTTTTGCAAAAATATTTACTGTCATCAAAAAAATATAGTATAATTAAACGCTTACATATCTGATATAGAGTGAAAGCAAGAGGTTAGAAACAATGAAAAACGCTTATGTAAACAGAATCTGGGAAGAAGTTAAAGCAAAGAATGCTAACGAACCAGAATTCCTTCAGGCTGTAGAAGAAGTTCTTACAACTCTCGAACCAGCAGTAGATCAGATGCCAGAATTGGAACCAAATGCAGTTCTCGAAAGACTTGTTGAACCAGAACGCGTAATCCAGTTCAGAGTACCTTGGATGGATGATGCAGGTAATTACCATGTAAACCGTGGTTTCCGTGTACAGTACAACTCTGCTATCGGTCCTTACAAAGGAGGTTTGCGTTTCTCTAAAGAAGTAAACCTTTCAGTTCTTAAGTTCCTCGGTTTTGAACAGATTCTAAAGAATGCACTTACAACTCTCCCAATGGGTGGTGGTAAGGGTGGTTCTGACTTCGATCCACATGGAAAATCAGATAAAGAAGTTATGCGCTTCTGTCAGTCATTCATGACTGAATTGTATCGCCACATTGGTGCTGACGTTGACGTTCCAGCTGGTGACAAAAACGTTGGTGGACGCGAAATTGGTTATCTCTTTGGTCAGTACAAGAGAATCCGTGACGAATATACTGGAGTTTTGACTGGTAAGGGACTTACATTCGGTGGTTCTTTGATCCGTACAGAAGCTACTGGTTATGGTCTTATCTATTTTGCTCGCGAAATGCTCAAAGTTAAGGGACAGGATTTCAAGGGAAAGACTTGTGTAGTTTCTGGTTCTGGAAACGTTGCTCAGTACGCTGCTGAAAAGATCATCCAGCTGGGCGGAAAAGTTGTTACACTTTCTGACTCTAACGGCTACATCTATGATGCAGACGGTATCACACAGGAAAAACTTGACTGGGTTAAGGAACTTAAGTGTGTAAAACGCGGTCGTATTTCTGAATATGCTAAGCAGTTCCCAGGTGCTAAGTACTTTGAAGGTAAGAAAGTTTGGGAAGTTAAGTGTGACTGTGCATTCCCATGTGCTACACAGAACGAACTTCTTGCTGAAGATGCTGATATGCTCTTGAAGAACGGTGTTAAGCTTGTTGCTGAAGGTGCTAACATGCCTTCTTCTAACGAAGCTGTTGCTAAATTCCAGGCTGCAAAAATCATGTACGCTCCAGGAAAAGCTTCAAACGCTGGTGGTGTTGCTACTTCTGGTCTTGAAATGTCTCAGAACTCAGAACGCCTTTCTTGGTCTGCTAAAGAAGTTGACGAAAAGCTTGACGGTATCATGTGTAACATCCATGACAATTGTCTCAATACAGCTAAGAAATTCGGTCTTGTTGATGGCGACTTCGTAAACTACCAGGCTGGTGCTAACATTGCGGGCTTCGTAAAAGTTGCTAACGCTATGATTGCACAGGGATTGGTTTAATTTGTTTTAGACGGACAGGCGTTGCCTTCCGTCTAAAACGTTTAATGTCCTGTCTGCGCTTCGCTGGCAGGACAAACCAATTTCGAAACCGACAGCCTTGCGGCTGCGGTTCAAATCATAGTTTTTTTTCTTCTTTTTCTTCTCCTTCTTTTCTTTTTTCTTTTCCTTCTTCCTTTTTTTCTTTTTTCTTTTCCTTCCTCTTCCTCTTCCTCTTATTCTTCTTTTCTGTTTTTTTCTTTTTTTTACCTGATTCTCCTTCTTTTTCTTCTCCTTCTTCTTCCTTTTTTTCTTATCCTGGACCTAGGTCAATATAATAGACACAAAAAATGCTAGTTTAAGCTGCAAGTTTTTCACATTCTGAATGGACAGCTTCCGGTGTTCTGTAATTTAGACTTGAATGAATACGCTTGCGGTTATACCAGGATTCAATGTATTCAAAAACACCATCCGGCTTTTTCACTTGCTAAACTCAAAACTTTCTGAAGAATCACAGGTAAAACTACACGAAATCCTCCGGATATGAATCAAAATAGTTTTTCTCCCATCAATTTCAATTTGTGGGAGGAAAGATTCTGCTCCTTCAAACAAGTTGAAAACGCTAGATGTGGGGGTGTATGTAATACTATTTTAAAATGAATCTTTTTAAAATTTCTTTTGCCTCCTCTTGTTCATATTTAAAACTCCTTAAGTTTTATTATTTTAGATAATAAAGCAA
>JAEDGP010000088.1 GCA_016297405.1 Treponema sp. | reverse complement strand
TGGTTTCGATAAACTCAACCACCGTAATGCAAACTTATTGGACAGCCCCTTTTATGCACATCAAGTAAATCGGGAATAGCCCCTTAAAGACTTTTCCTGAATGCCGGCAAATTATTAGTAAACGCCAAGAATCTTATTCAACTGATCTTTGCCGATGATCTTCATGAAGCCTGCAAGGCGAGGTCCCTGATCCTTTGCAACCAGAGCCTGATACAAAGCTGTGAACAAAGCCTTTGATTCAAGACCGAGTTCAGTTGCTATATCATACATTGCCTGCTGTAATTCCTTATCTACTAAATAGGTTTCAAGCTTTGGAACAACTTCATCACGCACACGTTTTACTGCTGTAAGGATATCGCCACTTAAATCTGCTTTTGAGCCATCTGTACGCAATGCAAAACAGAAATCTGGAGCACTGGTTGGCGCACATTCAGTAATCCAATACCATGCACATTCACAACGACGACGAAGAGTTGCTTCCTGTTCAGGCTTTACGTCACCAAGCTTTGCAATAACTGCATCAATATCACCAGAATATGTCTGCAAAAGAGTTGTCAAAAGACGGAAGCCAATCTGATATGGCATAACTTTTGGCATACCTTCTTCAATCTGTGCAAGTTCATATATTCTTTTCTGGATGCGATAAACATCTTCGCTCTTTGCCTGATCGATTCCCCAGGCAATACGTTCACATTTATCGTAATCTTCGTAAACCTTTACTACATCCAAATCAAAGCTGATTGCAAATTCATGATCTGGCTTATTTGTAGCAAAAATGTAACGCAAAAGTTCTGGCTGATATACGTTCAAAGCATCAGGCAATGCAATTACCTTACCTTTTGAAGAACTCATTTTTCCAGGAATTCCCTTCAATCCAACAAAGTCATACTTCATTGTTACAGGAGCCTGCCAGTTATAGATTTTCTTGGAAACAAGCTTTGCCGTATCATAGCTTCCGCCTGGACTGATGTGGTCCTTTCCGCCTGGCTCAAAAATAACTTTTTCTTCGTTCCATCTCATTGGCCAGTCAACACGCCAGCCAAGCTTTGCTCCCTTAAATGTACGGATATCCGCTGTTTCGCAGTTACCACATTCACATTTATAGGAAATGCCATATTCTTCGTCATAGCCAGTGATTTCTGTTGTGTCCTTATTACATTTTCCACAGAAGATGGCAACTGGCCAATACACATCTTCTTTCTTCATCTTGTGTTCATCGTCACGATATTCATTAAGGCACCATTTGATGAGTTCGCGATTCTGCATGGCTTTTTTCATGCCTTCAACATAACGGTTATCACGATAACGGTTTGCCTGATAAAGGAATTCCGGATGAATACCAACCCGTGGCAATTCCTGTTCAATGTCAACTTCATGATGACGAGCATAGTTTTCGTTTCGTTTTGTTGTATCAGGGACCATTGTGATTGGGAATCTCAAATACTGACCCAAGATTTCTGGATCAGGCATATTTGCTGGAACCTTACGGAATACGTCATAATCATCCCAAGAATAAATAAAGCGAGTCTTTTTGCCACGGCTTTTAAGGGCGCGAACAACAAGATCAACTGTCATGATTTCACGGAAGTTACCAATATGAACAGTTCCGGAAGGTGTAATGCCGGAAGCACAAGTATAAAGATCAAGGTCACCTCTTTCCTTGATGATTCTATCAGCCATCTGGTCAGCCCAATGGCAAAGCTCAGGGTTTTTCTTTTCGTTACTCATAGTCATAAAAGTATATCGAAAAAGGCATCTCGTTTCAATCTTGCAAAATTCCCTGGATTTCCTAAAAAATGTGTGCCGATATATATAACTCAAGTTTTTTTCATTAGTGTTTTGCCAATTTGTACATCTCATGGTAAAATATAAATTGTGTTTTTGTAGAGTTTATAATTTATTTTTTTATATAATAGAAGAAAGAGGCAAAAAAAATGAAATTAAATACAAAATTTTCCATCGTTGCCGCAACCGCTGTTCTTCAGATGGGGATTGTCATCTTTGTAACAGTTTTTGGTCTGAATAAAATCATTGAAATGAAGAACTACCAGGCTCAGCTTCAAACTTGTCAGCTGGGAATTTCAGATATCAATAG
This sequence comes from Treponema sp., assembly GCA_016297405.1. Lineage (GTDB taxonomy): Bacteria > Spirochaetota > Spirochaetia > Treponematales > Treponemataceae > Treponema_D. The sequence continues at coordinate 5,061 of JAEDGP010000088.1, read as the reverse complement.
ATTTTTGAACACTACTTGTTCCTGGGGCGTAGAAATCGAAAACATTTATAACGAATGGCATGAAAAAATCACCACCGTCAATGACAATTTCCATGCAATGCTGGAATCTCCTGTAATTTCAAATTTCGATGAAGATTTTGCGACTGAATCAAAAAATGCAAATGACACTTGGGTAAAAATCATAAATGCAGTAAACCCTTTCAACAACAACTTTAAGGCAATGCAGGACGTAAAACTTTCAAGTTCCCTGAAGAATACAGTTTCCAGAAAAGGTATCAGTCAGGCCCATGAATGGTATCCTGATGATGAAAACATTGCCGAACTTTATGGACAGCAGCTTCTTATTCACACACAGATGAATCTTATCATGCAGAATGAAGCAAAAATTCAGGAATCAATGGCTTACATGAATGATTCTATTACAAAAAGAATCGATAGTTATACAAAAACCTATTACACGACAATTTCAGCTGTAAGCGCGGTTTGCGGTGTTCTTCTGTTCATATTCATTCGTATAAGTACTGCGAAAGTCACTTCAAACATCAACAAAGTTAAAGCATTCTCTTCAGATCTTGCAAGCAAAGACTTTACCGGTGTAATGAAGCCTAAGGGAAGCACAGAAATGATTGACCTTATGAACAACGTAAACGGCATGGTTTCTGAAATAAACAAATTCTTTATAGTTGTAAAGAAAACTGCTGCAAAGGCAATTTCCTCTGGATATTCCATCAATGACTCTGCTACAAGTACAGCTGCAGCCACAACTCAGATCAATGCAAACATCGAATCCATTTCACGTGAATTCGAACAGATAAACGATTCTGTTTCTCGTGCAGTAAGCGCCATTGAAGACATCAGTGATCAGGTTACCACACTTGTTGCCGACAATGCCGTTCAAGATGCTGCCATTGACGATTCCACAGCCGCTATCAACACAATGTCTATTACGCTGGATGAAATCAGACAAAATGCAGAGCTTCGAAGTCGCAGCGCAGCAGAAATGCGTGATCTGGTTGCCGATGGTGACAGTAAAATTACCGCAACAACAATGATTCTTGAAGAAGTCATGAATCAGCTTGATGCAATGGGCGAAATCGTTACCATCATCAACGCGGTTACAGAACAAACAAATCTTCTTTCTATGAATGCGGCTATTGAATCTGCACATGCAGGTGACGCCGGAAAAGGATTCTCCGTTGTTGCAGAAGAAATTCGATCTCTTGCAGAATCAACTTCCGACAATGCACAGAAAATCAATGACTCAATTTCCAAGGTTATTGAAAAAGTTACTGAAGCAAATAATTCCAGCCGCCAGGCTTCCGATGCATTTGCGAAAGTATCAAATCATTCTGTTGGTGTTATCGATTCCTTCGAAGAAATTACTCGCGGTATCGAAAACCTTGATGCGCAGACCAAACAGATTACCCGCAAAACAGATGTCACTGCGACAACTGCCGATAAAATCAACAAATACTGCGAAAATCTGGCTACCCACCAGGAAATCATTTCATCCGAAATCAATTCCATCAGTAACCTTTTCAGCGCAGCGATGAACGGAATCAAGGAAATCAAACTTGGAACCGACGACATTGTTCGCAGAATGGCTGGGGTTGGAGATTTAAGCCAGGAAAGCTACAAAAACATGACTGACCTGGAAAATATCCTGGAACAGTTTAAAACTACTGCCGACGAATCCGAAGAAGTGCAGGATGAAATCAACGCAAATACAATACAGACCGTAATTTCACCTGAGCTTCAGGCACAGCTTGAAGCAGATTTTGCAGGATCATCAAAAGATTTCTCTGATGTTGAATTTAATCCAGAAGACGTAGAAGACCTTTCTGACGCAGAAGAAATCTAGCGATTTATAAAAAACAAAAAAAGCGGACTGCTTTTTGAATCACTCATTGGAAATGATGTGTTTCAAATGGCAGTCCGCTTTTTTATTGGAATTACAATTAGTCAAAGAGCGGATAACTTTCAAACCCCGCAGATTTCAATGCAGCAGCCATATTGCCGTTTGCATTTTCAGGAACAACAACCAGATAATAGGTAGTGCCCGAAGCTCTGGTTTCGCTTTGGACAGTAGCATCAAATCCTTTGGCAGAAACCTTTTTTGCATATTCCAGAGCATTCGCCTTATCCCTAAAAAGCCCCAGCTGATGACGAATTGGTTTATCCGAGTTTTTTTCAATTGTTGATACAGAAGATATAGATTGTTGAGTCTGTTGTTTTTTCTCCCCGGATTCTCTTTCTTTGGCAGCTGCAATCAAGGCTTCCTTTTGACGTTCACGTTCAGCAGCTTTTTCTGAAGAACTTGTTTCTGGAGGCATTTCTGCCAAAACTGGATTTACAGTTTCTGCAACGGCCTGTCTGGGAACAAAATACCAGAACGGAGCTGGTAAAACCTGCACTTTTCCTGTAACGATTCCACATTCAGCGGAATACGGATATTCTTTTTTCAGGCACTGGCTATAGGAAGCGTTACCAGTAAGATACCACAAAGTAAGCAAAACTGAAGGCCTTACACTTTTCATCGAAGGAAGCGTTTCATAGGTTTTGAGCATTGAAAGCGGTTCTGATATATCCACCGCACTTTCTGCAGAACACAAGGCTGCCCATTGTTCATAAAGTTTTATCTGAGCCTGAATGACTTCATTTTTGGAATTACGGACAGCTGAATTCAGATAGTTCACTGCTGTTTCACTTTGTCCTGCACAAAGGGCACAACGAACCGCATCCAATACAAGTTGCTGAGATGACTTTTTTGGCATACCCGGAACATCTGCAGCTGCAATTGCAGCAGCAGATGCATAGGAAGCTCTGGCATCATCAAAATACGAGACCGATTCCTGCAAAGCTCCAAGGAATGCAAGAAGTGCTCGTTTTTGAGCTGGAATGGTTATTTTTGGGATTTCTTCTTTTAAATATGAGATTGCCTTTGCAGGACTTTGCTTTGCAACAGCGTTTTTTACGATATTTTGAGCGGTTGTGTCACCCCCAAAAGAGTTTCTGGCTGCATTTGATGTGATAGAAGGAGATGCTGTTGCAGACTGGGTATTTGCAGAAGATTTATCTGCTACTGACGTTGCAGCAGTTTTTGCTGCAGCCGACTGAGCAGACAAATTTGGAATTAAAAGAAAAGACAAAAGGAAAGGGAACAATGCAGTCCTTAGAAATTTGCAATATTTATTCATCAGAAGAATTCTCCACCACCGGCTCAGTTTCAACACTTTTTAAATTCTTTTTTAAAAGTTTTGCTTCTTCTTTGGCTTTTTTCGCATCTTCTTTGGCTTGTTGTTTTGCAGCTTTTTCCAAAGCTGCTTTTTCTGCTGCTTCATGCTTTTCCTGTAATCTGGCAGCTTTTTCCTCTGCTTTTTCCTGAGCCAAATCCTGGCGAGCTTTTATGCGCGCAGCTTCTTCCGCCTGTCTTTTGCGAATGGCTTCCTGCCGCTGTTTGAAGCGATTCATGAATTCTTTTCGTTTTTGTTCTTTTTCAAAAAAAGCAAATGGAATAGTAAAAAGGGCACCTATTGCAAAAGCAACTATTGCCGTAGTGGCAACAGGCACATTTTCAAAATGATAGAAAACCAAATCAACATCACATTGATTGCCGGCATTCGCCCCTACTACAAAAACTATGATGATGGCTCCAATCAAAGTACAAATTAATTTCAAAATAACCATGACTGCCTCTCTTCAAAACAATATAACCAGCTAACCTTTAGTTGCTTTACAAGTTTTCTGCGAAAAATCGCCAAATGTTTACTCGTTTTCAATTACTTTACCTTTAAAAGTATGTCCATTTAGCTCTGTTATTTTAACATATATGAATGAACCTATCAAAGATTTGTTTGCTTTGAAGCTTACTTTTTCATCCTGGGCGGTTTTTCCCAGAAGCTCTTCGCTGTTGTCACGGGTTACGCTTTCTACAAGAACCTTCACTGTCTGGCCGATGCGCTTTTTCATCTGTTCGTCTGTGTGAATCAGCTGTAAATCGATTACGCGCTGAAGACGGGCTTTTCGAACTTCTTCTGGAAGCTGTTCCATTTTTGCCGCTGGTGTACCTTCCCGAGGATTGTAGTAGTACATGCAGGCGGTTTCAAAGCGAACCTGATTCATAAGGTCCAGCGTGAGTTCAACGTCTTCTTCTGTTTCTGTGGGGAAGCCCATCATGATGTCTGTTGTGAGGGAAACATCCGGGATTGCTTTTTTGATTTTTGCCACCAGTTCAAGATAGTGTTCACGGGTGTAGCGGCGGTTCATTGCTTTTAGGACTTCGCTGGAGCCGTGCTGAACTGGAAGAGCAATATGGTGGCAGATAAGGTCGTTCTTTGCGATTGTATCTATGAGCTCGTCAGAAAAATCTTTTGGATGGCTTGAAAGGAAGCGAACCCATCCGATTGAGGATTTTGTTTCTTTCAAATGGTCGCAGATTATCTGAAGCAGCTGTGCAAAATTTATGTCCTGACCATTGTATGTGCCGTGATAGCTGTTTACGTTCTGACCAAGCAATGTGATGTCCAGAACCTTGTAGCGGGAAAGCGTATCAAGCTCCTGCAAGATTTCTTCTACAGGGCGGCTGATTTCCCGTCCGCGAACGTATGGAACGATACAGTATGTACAAAAATTGTTGCAGCCATGCATGATTGGAACGAAAGTCGATTTTGCTCCCTGTTCGTAGGAAAGACTTGCAAATTTGTAGTTTTCTGTGTCGTCTACAGGAATTGCATCTTTTTTATCTTCTACTGCGCTGATGATTTCGCCAAAGTGGTGCTTTGCATAAGTTCCTACAACGTAGTCGATGCATGGCCAGTCTTTTTTTAGCGAATTAAGAAGTCGTTCTGCCATACAGCCCATTACAACTACGGTGAGAGGAACTGGTCCGTTTTCTACAAGTTTTGAAGCCTGCTCAAAAGATTTATATTTTGCGACTTCGTCTTTATTTCGTACAGCTTTAAGTCCAGTAAAATAACCAAGGCGCCCAAAAATGCGGTTTTCTGCGCTGGCACGAACCGAACATGTATTGATGATTGCCATATCGGCAAGTTCGGCGGTTTC
>JAEDGP010000023.1 GCA_016297405.1 Treponema sp. | reverse complement strand
ATTATGTTAATTCAAAAATTCAGACTTATATAGTTAATTCACAAATCTACGGTTTCGTACACAAGGGTAAAATTTACCTGAATCCGGAAATCATGAACTCAAACGCCGCCGTCCACGAATACACACATCTTTGGGATGCCTACACACAGAAAACAAATCCAGAACTTTGGGACAAGGGTCTTGATCTATTCAGAAACACAAAGTACTGGAATGAAGTTATTTCTGACCCGAATTATCAGGATATTAAGGATGATGAAAATCTTGTATTGAGTGAAATCCACAGCCGTATCTGTGGAGACATTGCAGAAAAGGTTCTGGAACAAATCGCACAGCTTGACGGTGAACAGGTAAAGTTGGACGCAATTGATTGGAACAAGGAGACCTGGAATTACATTCAAGAAAATTTTTATGATGTACAACTTATTGGAAATGATTTGTCAAAATTTCTTTCAACTCCAATGAAAGACTTGATGAGCGAAAAAAATATCATTTTAGAAACAAAATTAGATAAAGAAAGTCAGAATAAATTTTCAGAAAACCAAAATAAACATACAGGAGAAAAAAACATGGAAAAGACAAGAAATGAGTATCCTAACGCAAAGGATGTATTGGACAACCTGGAAAAGAAAGATTTCACAGGTTATTGGATTCCAGCATACAATGCAAACCTCATTTTGAAAGGTTTACAAAATGGGAACAGTCCGCTTGCTCCCGATGAAGACGGAAAGGTTACCTGCGTGCCAATCTACAATGCAAATACCGGATTTATGGTAGAAGGGAATAAATTGATTCCGTTACAGATAAAAAAAATTGAATCTGGATATGAATCAAATGTAGTTGGAACTACAAAAAGCATTGTTGCATCAGGGACTCAAAAAAAGAGTGGTGAAAAAGGAGTATGGTTTAATTTCAAGGATAAAAATTCAAACGAAATACATCAGGCGCAATTTATTTTTCCTGAGCAAATGGAAAAGCCGGAAAAATTCATAGACTACAGCAACAAATTGGAACATAAAGGTAAGGAAAAGAACTGGAATGGTCTTGCTGACAAAAAGTATTTGGCTGACAAAACTCTGGTAATAGATCGGGGTGGAAAATATCTTGCTGCCTATTTTGCCAATGGGTATCAGGGACTGAATGTGATGGCGACTAAAAAAGCCTTTGATGAATTCGTTAAGGAAATAACCCCGATTCTTGAAAATGAAAAAAAAGGTATGGAAAAGGACAAAAAAATAATGTCCTTAAATGATTATGTTTTCAATGCAGAAAAAGAAAAAAACGAGATAATCAAGAGTTTTAATTCAGACAGGCAGGTAAAAAATAAAATACAGAAAAGAGAAAATGAAGGTTACACACTTTAATTCTCATTCATAGATTCCGCTCAAATTGATGGGCGGAATCTATAGACTAGGGGTAATTGCATGACAAGTAAGCTGACAAGATTCCGGACTTCATGGATTCCAGGACTATCCTTGAACAGGGGAATGGACGATACAGAGTTTTTTTTCAACCAGATATATGAAGATTTTAAATATAATGTGGAAAATGACAGTCTTCCTTTTTTTAAGGAAAATGTACGTTTTCCGCAGGAACTGCGTACCGGCAAAATGATTTCCTATGAAAACATTCCTGCTTTGGAAATGGCCGCTGCAAGATATAAGTATAAATCAAATATGTGGATTTACGGGGAAGATCTGGAATCTCTAGACCGGCAGGGCTATAAAATCACTACAAAAGGTACTGCAAAACCTGTTTTATGCATTACAAAATATCATAATGCAAACCATCTTAATGAAAAAGAAATATACACTGCAGAAGGAGGATCAAAGCAGAAGGTACAGTTCATGTACAACCTGGATAGTTTTGATGAAGAGACCCAACACAGAATAATTAAGCATCTTGGCATGAATCCAAATAGTCTTGGTGAAAAAATTACAAGGGAGTGCGCAAAAAACTTTCACAAAAATGGGCAGGAAGCCCTTATAGGAACAAAAAATCCTGTGCTTGTTCAGGCTCAGGAACTTATGAAAAAAAATGCCTATGTAAATGGAAATTATTCAAGAGTAATAGCAGAAACACAAATGAAATATTCCCTGGATAGTTATACCAATGGAGAAATTCCATTTTTATATAAAACACAAGATGAAACAAAAAATAAATTATATGAAACCTGCAGAAAACTCATAGAAGATGCTGATTCAAGAAAAATTAGCGGTGTTGATTTTGGAAAGGATATTTCCAACTGTCTTGAAAATGCGATTATTTATTCCAAAAAACTGACTTCCGATTCCTATGACTTGTCTAAGTCAAAGATTGAAGAAGAAAAATTATATGTGGCTGAACGGTTAAAATCTTACGGCAGGAAAAATACAAGGGAAATAACATACGAGAGGTAGAAAATGAAGTCAGAGAATACATATGAAGTAATAAAATCAATACAGGGTTTTGACAATTATAGATTCAACGGAACAATAACGGAAGAACTTAAGAAATATCTTCGTGATAACGGCTATGTTTGGAGTCATTCAAATCGCTGTTATTATCCGGCTTCAAGAAGTGCAAAGGAAAATAATTCAAACTTTACATTGGAATTGGAATCATTTGTAAATAATCCTGAGGGCAGGCAGGAAAAAAATCCAATGACAGCACAGCTGGAGGATCTGTTCAAGGAACTGCAGGAACAGGTCAGGATTCAGGCGGAAAAAATTAGCCAGTTGGAAATGCAGCTGAAAGAACAAAACAAAAACAGAGAGGTTGATAATAATGGCGAAGAAAAATCAGAAAATGCAGCAAATGAGATTGGCAATGAAAATTTTTTGGACAGTGAACAAGCTGATAAGATTGATAATGAGGTTTTCCAGACAGAATTTAAAAAATCAAAAATAACCTCTTTCAAACCTGAATTAGATTTAAATGTATTTAATAATGCTGAAAAGCTCCTTCCGGACAATTATGCTGAAAAGGGAATGTCTGTTCCTGAATTAAAAACATATCATACACTTAAAAAAGAAGATGTTGAAAATCTTCAGATTATTTCTGATGAAGAATTTTCTGATGTTGTGGATTCAATTATCTTAAATGACTACAAAAATATTCCTAATGTTATCCGCTTGCCAAACATTAAGGGTGAACTTGCAGAAAAATTAGGATTAGAAAAAGATTCTGCGTTTGTTTTGAAAAAAGAAGCAACTCATATTCGTCCTGATAGAAAAGGTAATTATAATCAAGCTCTTGATACAGAAGAATATCGTGAAATTCCAAAAGTAATTAGAGATGCTGATTTTGCTATCGTTGATAAACGAACAAAAAATTTCCAGCTTTTATTTGATGATAAAAACGAAATAAGTAAAATCAACAAAATTGTATTTAATAAAGATGAACTTGGAAATTACTTAGTAACAATAGGTAAGGTTGATAGAAGAGATGGTCTTTCAGAAAAAGAACAGATCGTTGTAGGGGTAGGAGTTGCACCTACAATATCAGCACTTCGTTTTCCAGAAGAACTGCCCGCTACTCGTTTGCGACCATCGTCTACAACGATTGATTCAAATATATCACATTCTGAAGAAATGTCAATGGAATATCCTGAATCTCTTTCAAGAAAACTTTCATCAAGAAATACAATCTGGTTTAAGAATGAAGATAAAACAGTCAAAGATATGGTTGATTATCTTGCAGAAATCAACATGGCTGATTTTTCTCTTGAAAAGAAAGATGACAATTCTCTTTATATTCAAGGATATGACAATGGAATGAAACCTCGTGGTCGTATGAAAATTGATATTGCAGAACTTCAGTATCTCTATAACAAAATGAATAATGACAATGCAAAAGAAAAACTGCATCAGAAGTTTACAAACCTTACAGGGAAAGTATTATTTGAAAATTCTGTAAGTAAAGAAACAAAAACACTTGAACTCACACCTGAAGACATTGAACTCTGTAAAAAGGTAATTCCGCCATCCCAGTTCAGGTTCACAATGGAACTTACTGAAGGCGAAGAAGGTGAATTCTTCAGGAACAAGATGAAGGAAATCGCCGACACTTACCGCAGAATCAACACTAACAGTGAACTCACCAATGAAGACGGAACTCACAACGTAGGTTTCCGCTACTTCCTCGGTGACAAAGAGATTTTCCTTTCAGAAATCGACTCGGACGGAATCGGATTCGGCTACAACATCCTCAACGGAGACCTTCAAATGTCTGAATGGGGTTCAACTTCCCTCGAAGAAATCATGAAGATTCCTTACATCGAAATGGACTACCATGTTCCGGAAGGAATTACCATCGAAAGAATGTTGTACCAGGAACATCCTGAATATTTTTCAGAATATGCTCCAAAAGAAGATTTGTTAAATGTTATTAATTTTTCAAATTGGACTTATTTTAATTCAGAAAAAATATCTACAAAAGTTTATGATGTAGAAATATCTGCTTCACTATACGAACAGTTATTACCATCTGAATACAAAGAACGTTCAATTAAAGAGGACGAAGTTGTTTGTATTCAATATCGTAAGTCAGTTGTTTCAGAAGAACAAGATCAGTTTTTAATCTCTAAGTTCAATAAAAATAATTTTATGTTATTACAACAAAAAGAAATTCAAATTGATGTTGAATTAAAAAATAAAATTAAAAGTATTTGTAATTCTTATATTGAACCACAGAATAATAATTCTTACACAAATGAAATCCTGAATAAAATCAGAGCTGCTGGAATTGAAGTTGTTACTGATAAAGATGAATTTGAATGGACAATGGAGCATATTAATGAAATTAGTATTACTCTTGAAATGTTGGGAGAAAATCCGCTTGTTGTTCAGCAGGGCGAAAAAAAAGAGATTGGAAACCTCAGCCCATCAAAAAATGACAAGTTAACTCGTCCACAATCTCTTTTAAAAAAAATTACAATAGATTCATCAAATAGTCAAGATATTATTAATAATCTTAACTTATTAAAAAATATCAATTCCAAATTAAATGGGACAGATTTTCTTGCAACTTTAAAGCAGTCATTTTATCTTGATGACAAAATTGATTCTAATTATGTTCACAGAAAGAATAACAATATTGAATTGAGATTATCTAATCATTGTGCAAATGCAGAAGATTCAAAGCGTTATGATAAATCTACAAGTATTGTTGTAAAATTAGTTCGTGGAAAAAATGCACCGAAGTTTAGAAAATCTCCAGAAGCCGATGTCGTAGAGTTTGCTTATTATCCTGAAAATCTTACTCTTGAATCAGAGCGAGCAATTATAAATGGTCTAATCGATTGGGTTAAATATGGTGTATATACATATACACAATCAGATGAATACCATCAGTCCACACGAAAAGAATTTATAAAAAAGTTTAAGCAAGTACAAAAGATAATTGAAGAAAGCACCTACGGTTTTGTCCACAACGGCAAGATCTACCTGAATCCTGACTTTATGAATTCCAACGCCGCCGTTCACGAATACACTCATCTTTGGGATGCATACACACAGAAGACAAATCCAGAACTTTGGAACAAAGGTCTGGAACTTTTCAAAGACACCAAGTATTGGAATGAAGTTATATCTGATCCAAATTACCAGGACATCAAAGATGATGAAAATCTTGTCTTGAGTGAAATCCACAGTCGTATCTGTGGAACCATTGCAGAAAAGGTCCTGGAACGAATTGCTGAACTTGACGGAGAACAGGTAAAACTTGATGCAATTGACTGGGATAAAAAAACTTGGGAATATATTGCTTTTGAACTGGATATGCATGTTGGAACTGATATTGCTAAAGATGTCCATGAATTTCTTTCAACTCCAATGAAAGACCTTATTGCTTCAAAAAATATCAATATTTTTAAAGAACTGGTCCAGAAAGAAGAATCTTCACCAAAAACTAAAGGTGACATCAGGAAAATTCGCGAACAATGTAAATCAATTCTTGAAAAAAATGATTCTGAAATCACAGGGGAAGAAAAAAGAATTCTTGCACAATATGAAGGCGGCGGTGGAATAAATGAAAAAAATCGAACGGACAATGAAATACTAAATGCCTTTTATACACCGCGTAATATTGTCAAGGCTGCATGGAAACTGGCAGATTATTATTGTCCGTCAGGAAAAACAGTTCTTGAGCCAACTGCAGGTGTTGGAAGATTTGCAGAAGGAAGAGAAGATAAAAAATTCACTCTACGAGAAATTGATCCAACATCCGCAAGAATTGCTAGAATTTTGCATCCAAATGCGGAAGTAATAAATGAAGCATTTGAAGAGCAATTTTTTGAGGAAGATGGACTTGTGCATAATCCTAATTTTCAGCTTCCAAAATTTGACATTGTAATTGGTAATCCTCCTTATGGTTCAAACAAAGGTGAATACAAGGGAAAGGGTGAAGGTAAAAATCATGATCGGTACGAAGAATATTTTATTGAAAAAGGACTTGATTCATTAAATGGAATGGATAGTGTATTGATTTATGTGGTTCCATCCGGATTTTTGAGGAGTAAGCCTGACAATCCAAAGAAATTGATTGCAGAAAAAGGGACTCTTATTGATGCATGGAGACTTCCAAACAAGTCTTTTGATTCGACAGATGTTGGGACAGACATCATAGTGATGAAGAAAAAAGATCCATCTGTTTCAAACGATAAAAATCTTGAACTAATCTGTAATGACAACTTTATTAAATCCCATCCAGATAGAATTCTTGGTGTTGAAGGTACACACATTGGACGATTTGGAGAAGAATATTGTGTTACATTGCCAAAGGGAAGAAGTCTTGATGATTTGATTATAGAAAAATTTTCTTTCATGAAAAGTACACGCAATGAGATAAGAAATAATGAAATAACAGATACAAAAGCGGTAGAAAAGTCCAGGAAAACATTAATTCATGCTGCTGAAAAATCTATTGGTGATGTCCTTTCTACCGAAGAATTCAATCTCATGTATGGAACCAATTATACACAGGATGAAATAAACATATGGAGAAAAACGGACTGGGAAGGAAATATTAATGTAAAAGATTTATCTGAAAATGAAGTTCTAGCTTTATCTAATTCTGATAAATTCATTCAGGTATTGCCTGGAGTATATCAACCTATACTGATCTTTGAATCCGGAGATATTAATCTTAAGATTGAAAAGTATAAAGAATTATTGGAATCAGAAAAGAATGAAAATATAAAAAAACTGTATGAAAACAATATATCACTGTTGGAAGAATCTCTTCCTCATCAGATGACATTAGATCAGATTCATATTGCAGTAAATTCCGCCATGGCGGAACAGATGACTGTTGAATTAACCGGAAGCGAAGGGTACAAGCACAAAGTTAATCTGCAGGAAGCATTCATCATATGGGCAAAAGGTGACGATCCTGACTGGCTTTCTGATAGAAGTTTTATTGAATATTCAGTGGCAAACATCAATCAGGAGGATCTTCCTACAAATATTACCTGGGAAGATATTGTTGAATATATAGACAAAAAAATTGTTAAGGCTCAAAAAACACAAAACTATCGGTGGAGGAGTGAGGAAGAAACACAACAACTAAAAAATGAGCGGCATAAGGAAGCCCAAGAAAAGAAAAGCGCACGTCAGGAAACTGCAAACATGCTTTTTGATAGATTTATCCATGAAGGACTTGATTCAAAATCACAGGCTTTGCTTGTTTCTGAATACAATAAGCGTTTCAATAATTATGTTCCGACTAGATGGGAAAAGATGCCTATGTTTGTTGAAGGTATGTCGGCTTACAAGGGGGAAAATAAATTCCGGCTTTATGATCAGCAGATAAAAGGAGTTTCATTCCTTTCAAATAAAGGAAACGGTTGTCTTGCATATGATGTAGGGGTTGGAAAAACTGCAACGGGGATAGTTGCTGTGGTAAATCAATTGCAGTCAGGAAGATGCAAACGACCATTGATAATTGTTCCAAATCCTGTTTACGAAAAATGGATAACTGATATTCAACAGCTTTTTCCTAATATAAAGGTCAACGGAATCTTTAATCTTTCTAAGGATTATGGCGATCAATATAGGAATTCAGAGGATTTACATACACTTGATATACCAGAAAATAGCATTACTGTTTGTTCATATGAAGGAATTCAGAACATGACTTTTGGTGATGGAGAAAGAATAAAATTCAGAGATGAATTTGAAAAACTTTATCCAAGAAAAGATTCCTCAACACAAAAAGATTTGGCAAATAAAAACAAGGTTCTTGATCTTAAAATTGCCGAAGCCTTATCTCCGCGTGATAAAAATTTCGTTTACTTTGAAAAATGTGGGTTTGACAATGTTCTTGTAGATGAAGCACATCATTTTAATAAACTCATAACCATTGTTCGTTCAAGAAATCATGGTGAATCAAATGAATATGATGGTATCCCTAAGACAGGAGATTCTACTAGGGCTAAAAGATTGTATGCCATAACGCAATACATTCAGAATAATAATCACCACAGAAATGTATTCCTTCTTACGGCAACTCCCTTCACCAATAGTCCGCTTGAAGTTTATTCAATGCTTTGCTTTATTGGATCGGAAAGACTAAAAAAAGCTGGGATTGAAGGTGTCTATGATTTTCTTGAAGAATTTGCCCACATGCGAAGTGAAATGGCTGTTTTACCTAATGGAGAAATCGAATATAAACAGGTTATGAAAGACTGGAAAGAACTTCCTGCCTTGCAGAATATTCTCTCTGAATATATTGATCGCGTAACTGCTGATGATGCTGAAATTTTACGTCCTAAGAAATTTAACCATCTTATAAAACTTGACATGTCAGAATTACAGAAAAAAATGGTAAAGATTGACACGGATTTAATGCTTGATGTTTCTGAAAATCCGGCCGCAGTTATTACTTCGATGAATGCAATGAGACTTGCACTTGTTGCACCTGCACTGGCGGACAGAGAAAGATACCCTGAGCTTGAACTTCCACCTCTGGAAAAATTGGTGGAAACTTCGCCAAAATTGAAGTTTACATGCGATGCAATTGTGGATTTGTATAAAGAACATCCTGATAAAGGCCAGTTTATGTATCTTCCATTGGGTAAAGAATCTCATCCTATTATTAAAGATTACTTAGTTGCCCATGGAATACCAAAATCCTGCATTGAAATAATCAATGGCGAAACAAATAATACTGTTTCAAAAAAAGCAATGATTACAGCAAAGTTTAATAATCCAAATGACAAGTTGAAAATAATCATTGGAGGAAAAAATACATGCGAAGGAATTGATTTAAATGGAAATTCCATGGTCATGTATAACTGCTGTCTTGAATGGAACCCAACAGAAACTATACAGGCCGAAGGAAGAATCCATCGTCAGGGCAATCTGCAGGGATATGTTCATTGCTGCTATCCAGTTGTTAATGATTCTATTGATTCACTTTTATATCAGAAACACGATGAAAAAATTTCAAGAATAGATTCTCTATGGGTAAGAACTAACGCTGAATTCCTTGATGCAGATGACAGGATAGATCCTGAATCACTGAAATTTGATCTTATAAAAGATCCAAGAAAACATGCAGAACTTGAGATTGATTGGGAAACTAGGGATCTAAGAATTGAAAAGGAAAAAATTCATCTAAGAGTTTCTTCGCTTAATGAAATTGCTGAAAAATATACAGAAATAAAAAGAAATCTGAATATGAGACAGGAATATTACGAAGACTGCATGCAGGAAATTGATGATTATATTTCAGAAAGAAATGTCGAGTATGATGAAGTTCCTGCATATAAAAGGCAAAAGGCAAAAGATGCTGAAAGGGAATTTAAAAGGGACAGGAAAAGTTTGGAAAATATCCAGCATAAATTTGACAATATGGGAATAAAAGACTTTTCGCAGCTTAAAAACAAGTTGAATAACTTATCGCTACAGGAAACTGACCTTGAGATTAGAATTGATAATATTCAGAAAAAACTTCCTGAATATACACAGAAATATTATCAGAAACTTAAAGAGCAGGAAAAAACTGAATATCCAATCGAAGAACAAGAAAAAAAACTTGCAAAGGAGATTTCATCGACGTTAAAACCATTTGAAGAAATTAGGCCTGAGTTGAAAAAGAAATTTTTTGAGGAAAAAATTGCTCGATTCCTTAAAATGGGTGATATTTCAAATGAGCAATACGAAATTTATAAGTCATTTGGATATAAAGCATATGATGCATGGAAAGACGGTATAATAGAAAAAATTACGGATTACAGGGAAGGTGATAATGAAAATATAAAATCTACCCTTAAATCAGCAGATGAAATTGTTGAAACCACCAAAAATAAAAACAATGATGAACAAAAAATTGCTATGCCATTAAAAGGCAAAAGGGAAACGTCTAATGAAGTCAAAACCATAATTGATGAAAACGGCCAACTTTGTTTATTCGCGTCTGAAAGTGATTCTATGGCTTCATATAATGCACAAATAACTCCGTTGTCGTTTAAAGATTCGTATGCAGGCAGTAAAGAGTATGCTGCAGCACGAAGGGAAATTGATGAATCATTGGATTTCTTAAAAGCCAATGAAGGGAATGAATTATGGACTGTGATAAAAGATTTTAAGGAATCTGGCGTTTGCGAAATTCTAGACAGAAAAATCAGTGTTGAAAACCGTGAATTAACAGGGCAGTCATATTCACAGCTCAATAAAATACTGGAAATCTATAGAAGCAAGAAATTTGAAACGGCAAGATATGTTCTTATTGATAGATATGATGGAAGAATAAGAGAACAGGTTGCACTTTCCTGCAATATGCCTAATTCAACATGCTTTGATGTTGAAGACAATGTAATAAGCAGTAATGTTTTAAATATGGCAAAAGAAATGAATTGTAAAGTGGTTGCCGTACACAATCACCCAAGTGGAAACATAAGCCCATCAATAGAAGACAAGGAAACTACACTAGAACTTGAAAATATGTTTGGTGATTATTTTGGTGGTCACATGATATTGGATCATGATACTTTCAGTCTTTATACAAAATCCGCTGGATGGAATTTCTTTGCTGACATTGGAGTTTCAAGGGATAATCTTGTAAAGGAATACCCTGAAGAATGGATGGATGACTTTAGTCTGACTGGACCAAAAGATGTTTTGAAGGCAGGAATTGAAATAAATTCGTCTAACAATTGGAATGATAAAATGATTCCGGTTATTTTTACAGATGCGAACAGTAAGATAAAAGGATTGAGATACTATAGTTCTGAAATTCTTTTTGATGATTCAATCGAAAATATCAAAAATCTACAGAGTATTTTTGAGAATGATGCAAAAACCTGCGGTAGTATGCGTGCGTTTGGCGTTGTAACTGAAAAATATCTTTCTGGAATTGATTATTTCAAAAAGGAAAAATTGTATGAGTCATCAAAAACACTTGTAAGGAATAGCATTCTTGTGGATGTCTGTTTTGGGTCCAAATCGGTATATGAAAAAATAGTTGACGAGAATAAGAATTTTAAAGTTGAAAATCTTATGAAAAACATAAATAAAACTAGGGTTACTGTAAATTCAAGTTTTAGTCTTGAATTATAAGAAAACATTGTAATGGAATAACACTAGGAAAAGGAGCAATATATATGGAAAATAAAGAAGTTATATCAGATTTTGACAGAGAATTAACAGAATATATTAATAACTTTTCGAATGAAAATCATGTATTCAATCTTGGAAAACCTGGTGAAATCTTGCAGAAATGTGGATTCCCAGAGCATCAGAGAATTGAATTGTCTTCGAGCCGACTTCAACAGAAATCAACACAGTCAAATCATCCCTTTGAGTTCGCTGATATTATAGGACTTGACAAGGCAATTCAAAAGCCGGTTGCTGTATTTGAATATGGAGATAAGAACAAATCTCAAAATGTAATTGTAAATCTTAAAAAAGATGGTAAAAATTTTCTTGTCGGAGTTTTCTTTAATCAGAGACAAAGAGGATATGAAGTTTCTGATATTCGAGGCCTCTTTAACCGTGATAATATTGACTGGCTTAGGTGGATTGACCAGGGAAAAATGATTTATGGCAACAAAAAGGAAATCCAGGTCCTTGCTGCCCAACAGCGAACCAATCTCGCTGAGGTGAACAGTAAAGAAGCCAGAACTTCATCTGACTCATACTACCTGGATTCTGTAGACAATATACTTGCTGAATTTGGAAATGTCAATGATATTTTTACTGCAGATTTTCCAGAATATGCACGGTATAAGGAGCGTGCAGAAATTTTCAAACAGTTCAGAAATAAGTATCAGGAAAATGATTCATTCTATACTTACATGGCAAAGCCACAGTCTGATGAATTCTATGCAGCCTTAAAAGAAAGAAATCTAGAAACACTTTTAAAATATACAAAATTTGATAGTGAGTACGAAATTTCTGGTGTCGCAAGAAAGATTCTGTTTGAGAAATTTGACATTGAACCTGTTGAAAATAATGAAACTCTGGCTGATGTTCTAAAAAGTAAGTTTAATGTTGTAGAAGAATTCAATAATTCAAATAAACTAACTTCACAATCAAGCGGGGTAAATAACGGTGGAATAGATTCTGAGAATCAAAATGAAATTGAAGAAAAAGATGCAAAAAAAACACTGCCTGCATTTGCACTATTGACGGAATCGGGCATAGAAATATTGAACGGATTTTTTTATACGGATAATCCTGAACATGATTCCGTAACTATTTCAGATGGGAAAATATCTTTTCCATTGGACAAAAAAATCATAGATGAAATTAAATCAGGTGAAAAAACTCAGGGAAACTCCGACAGGTTATCGACACGAGGCGATCAGCCGTCTGATTTACTCTTACAGTCACAGTATGATGATTTCTTTTCTGAAAGGGACAATAAATCCTATAATTTCCGCCATAATTTTGCCGTAAGGTGCCGCAAAAATGCCAATTCACCTGCAGATGCAATAGAAATTGCTAAGAATCTAATAAAAGAAATGGATGTAGAAGACAGAAAAAAAACAAAGGAACTGCTAAAGCATTTAAACACTGGTGGAAAGTCGTACAATGAATATCTTGTTGATATGTATTTGACTGCTGTAAAAAATGATCCTCTTAATGAAGACTGGGTTAGAAATAACCATCAGGATAGACTTTTTCAACGTAAGCAATATGATACTGTCAATTTACCGGGAGAAAAAATAAGCAGCAGGCTGGATATTAGAATAGGGGATAATGCCGGAGACATTGGGTTGAGAATGGAAAAAATCTTTGGATTTGGTTTTGTGAAGGAAAAAATGAATCTTTCTGACTTTTGCATAAAAGCTGCTTCAAAAGAGGATAATTCCATTACTCTAATGGGCAAAGATCATTCAATACTTGAAATTCCAAGGGACGAATATATTGAAGCATACCAAAGGAAACATGAAAAGAGCCAGAAGAATGAAAAGAAAGCAAGTAGGGAGAAGGAACGCTCCATGGAATTTGAAATTTCAAGGTAATGGTTTCAGCTACAAATTAACGTAGACATTGCATCAAAAAAACGGTTTCTGGTACTTCCAGCAAGCCGTTCTCATTTCTACAAAGTAGCCATTTTTCTGACAAAAGGCAAAGTCTCAAAAGTTTTGTTTTCCAGCATACTTATCAATCTGCATGCAGTTCCTGTAGGATGATTCTTTCCGCTTTCCCAAGCTTCTACAGTCTTACTAGAAACACCCATATAATCCGCAAATAGAACCTGTGTCATACCAACTGAATTTCTAATCTGCTTAATTTCACTATTAGTATAATTTTTTACAGGCTGAATTTCATACACTGTTTTCTTGCCTTTTAGTTCTCCGCGTTCAATTGCAACAGCTTCATTCAAGCCTACCATCAAATCATTAAAAAAATCACTCATGTTCTTTCCTCCAGTTTTCTGCAGCTTCTTTTTTCAAAACACTTATAACCTGTTTAACAGCATTTTTTTCCGCATCTGACAGGTTTGCCTTTTCATCTTTTGAAAAAACTTGAATCAAGTAATTCTTTTCAAATGAAGCAAAATCTACATAACACACTCGAGCACTTCCGCTTTTTCCTCTGCCTTTAAATGCATAGCGAATTTTCTTAAGTCCACCAGTTCCAACCATTGTATCGCCAGCTTCTGGGTTACTGATAAGAAACTGCTGTAATTCAGCCAGATCTTCATCTGTAAATCCAAGTGCTAACCATCTTCGTGTAAAAGATGGTGTTTCTATGAATACTCTTTTCATTTATCATCCCTAAGTATACCCTATATAATAGGGTAAGTCAAATTTTACTCAAACAACACTGATTGCGTTCCTAACCAGTTCTCTAAGCAATAATATTACACAATAGTTTGAAGTTTGGAAATTTATATTGACAATGTGTATTACATATACTATATTATATTACATATTGAGGTGATGCATGGATCTTTCCGCAACAGTAACATTCAGGACTTTACCGGAATTTAAGAAACGCGTTGATTTTCTTGCCAAGGAAACTCATCGGACGGCAAGTTTCTACTATAATAAGCTTCTCAATGATTACTTAAATGTGATAGAGGACATTTACTTGTCTGAAAAGGCACTGCAGGAAATCCGCGAAAAAAAGATGAAATCCCTTTTTGGTGATTCCGAATAGGTAAAAAAGTAAAACAATCGCCGACTGCCGACGCAAGCCAAGCAAGTTCGGTTTTATATATAGAATTCTTAAATTTGAATTCATCCGCTAATTAAGCTTGCAGAATGTTTTTTTATCTTAACTTACTTAATCTTGGAGAATTCAAATGAAAAAGATTTTGATTGTCGTAGCTTCCATCTTCATGGGAGTGTCTAGTTTTGTTTCCTGTGCCAATTCCACGTCGGATGATGCTGCTCAGCAGTATATGATGCAGCAGATGATTATTGCCAACATGCCGGATACAAAACTTGTCGGTACTTGGTACAAGACAAACGTAAAGAATTATCATGTCAGCTTTTACAAGACGAACATGGAGTGCGTGATCTATGAAAACTATGTTTCGTACAGGGGCAAATGGTCCTGCGTAAAGGATGCTATGGGTGTGGTTACCCTTACATACTCCGGTTTTTCCGAGGACAGGTTTAACGGAGTGTACACCATATTGTTTACTGCCGATGGGTTTGATGCCAAGCAGTCAGATGGTAAAACCGTCTCTTATTCAAAGAGGGTTCCGACTGGCAATAATTCCAGTTCGGATGAAACACCTGAAGAATCGCTTGCAGAAATGCCTGTAAACAACCCTAGCATGAAGTGTGATGAAGATGGACTTTACATCCACAATGACCCTAACGGAGTTTCCGTTGAAACACGCTATGTTAAATCATCTTCTGGATCCACGTATGCAGCTTTGGGATATGGGACTGCAATTAAAAGAAAAGCGTTGGAATCATTTGAGGTAATTGATGGAAAAGTCTTGTCTGAATATTCATTCTTGGGGTTAGATTTTTGGGAAAATTGTTATTCAGGTTTTTTTCCAGAGATTGCTAGTAGTGATAAGAATCTTTACTATTTTTTTGATTATGTTTCTGGAAAGGAATACAAGGGATTCAAATATACAAGCAGCATCAACAAAAATGGAAAGTACCGTGTCATAATCAAGTACAAATGTGTGGATGACGATACAAACTATTACGGCACGGTTTTTTACGACTTGAAAGCCGAGAAGGTCACTGAATAGGCAATAGCCTGTCATGAATGCGAAGGGCACCGGGAATATTTTCCCGATGCCCATAGATTTTTTATAACACTGATCTGCGATTTTTCGAAAGTCACGGACGAGGAAGTCGCTCATGCAGAACACTGGATGAACAACTATTCGAGACGGCTTCATGGCGGAAAAACTCCCGCCATGATATACAAAAAATGTTGCAATTTCTAACAGAAAAGTGGGGAATTAATCTTTACAAGTTACCAAAAATCGAAAAAATTAAAAAAAGTCTTGATAAAATGTATATACAAGTTGTATATTATATATAGGCGGTAACGATATGGGAAAGACGGTTGTACACGGCAATTTTGAGTGGGATTCTGACAAGGCAGAAGCAAACATCACGAAGCACGGAATCAGCTTCGAGGAGATTTTGCCGATGTTTGACGACCCTCTTTTTTGGGAGCAGTACGACTTCGAGCATTCTACCGCAGAGGAAACCAGATATTTCGGAACTGCAAAAGTAAACGGTTTTGCGGTTGTTGTTTCAAGCTATACCGAGAGGGAGCGGACAAGAATTATTTCGGCCCGAATCTCAACGGTGGAGGAGGAAAAACGCTATGAAGAATGGTGCAGACAATTTTACAGCTGAGAGAGTTGCGGAGCTTCGCAAAAACATAGACTTCTCAGACATTCCGGAAATCAAGGATTTTTCCGGCGGACACCTCCGCAACTGGAAGCCTGCAAAAAAGCCGGTGTCTTTCCGGATTGACCTGGATAACTTGGAGTGGCTGCAGAGCGAGGGCATTAAAGGCTATCAGAAAAAAATGAATAGCGTACTCCGTTGGGCAAGGCAGAACGGCTGCCCTTTAACTCAAATGTAGGGCTAAAAACGGCTCTTTTCTATTCTTTTCATGATGTTTCTGGAAAGGAATACAAGGGATTCAAATATACAAGCAGCATCAATCAAGTACAAATGTGTGGATGACGATACAAACTATTACGGCACGGTTTTTTACGACTTGAAAGCCGAGAAGGTCACTGAATAGGCATTAGCCTGTCATGAATGCGAAGGGCACCGGGAATATTTTCCCGATGCCCCTTTTTTTATTCGCCCGGAGTGATTGCCTTTCCTTATTTACTCAGGCAATTGCGTATTTCCTTTTTTACATTGATTGAATAAGACTGACCTCTGTTTCCATTGTGGAAGACTGTAACCCTGATAGTTCCTGCTTCTTTATTATCTTTTATTGTTTCATTTTTTGTCACTGCATCAGTTGTTACTATTCTTCCTGTAAAGCCTCCGTTTTTCAGGACATGGGCCGCGTCATATTGTGCCTGGGATGGAACATTCTGTTTCACATCCCCCCAATTGTCAGTTGTCATTGCCAACTTAACAGCATCTCCACCGGTCATCTTTGAATTTTTTGGCAGTCTGATCCAGCAGTCGGAAAATCCGTATCCGCCAAATAGTTGTGTGAACCAGTATGCTTTTCCGTTGATATAGGAATATATATTCGTGTCTCTTACATCTATGAAGGCGCCGTAGTGGTTGCCGATATCGTTCCAAATTCTAGTACTACTACTATATTGCAAGCCTAAAGCGGATACTTCGGTGCTATAGTAGCATGGTTCCCCCATGTCCGGCCTGTACCAGCAGGCTATCTTCTTGATTTCCTCCTCTTTGTATTCCCGGCCATTGTATGTATCCACCGGCACAAAAGACAGAGAAGAACCTGCAGATCCATCGTGGGGATTTCCAACATCCTCTACCGTAATTCGTCCGCTCCTGTCAAAGGATATTGCTTCCAGAAAACCGTAGTCCCTCAAAAGATCCCTTTTGCTTATGTTTCCATTTACATATTCTGTTGCAGGACAATACAGCATTACTCCGTTGTCATATCCACTATGGGAATCGTGATATCCGCCAAAGAACATTAAGTACTTAGGCTCATTGTTATTACAGAATGTGTCTGTCGGCAGATTGTAGAAGTCTGACCCCTTGTATTTTGAATGTTTTTTTGAAACAAGCCCAATGACCTTGCCGCCGTTTGTATTTACTGTGACCCATTCAAGATCGTCTTCCCAGCCTTCATATACATGGCCATTGTAAGCCGGAACATAGGCGGATGTGATCACCTTTACTTTTTCTGTGACATCCTCGCCGCCATTCACTTGCACAGTGTTTCCGTTGACTGAGGCTCCAACATCTTCTTTTAATTTGCTTGTATCGATTTCAATGCTGGCATTTGCCTCCTGTTCCAGGATACTGAAGTCCAGGTCAAGTTTTTCACCGTCCCCAATATATAGTGTTGCACTGTTTGGATCATAATAGGAGAATCTTCCATCGCGATTTCTCATGGTAGTATTGAGGGTGAGGGTGTCATATCCACACCTGAATGTAAGCGGCAGCTGCTTGAACATCTGGTTGTCCTGCATAGGGTTTCTTGCCATAAGGTTAACGGTTACGTTTGCAGCATATTCCTTCTTTCCCCTGATTACAATGCGTCCTTTTCCTTCCGCTCCGTAAGACTGGATTTCAAGGTCAAAGTATCCGTCTGGAATGGTACTCTGGTAGTCGATAACTGCATTTGCCGGATGCACCTGATATTCTATGATTTCTGAAGAACCTGGTTTAACAGAAAAAGTCGTTTTCCCTGCAAGGACAAAGGAGTAGTCCCATGCAACTTCAACCTTAAGAGCAGATTTTGCTTTTCCGCTGTCCAGTATGCCTGTTATGGTTCCCTTGTCCATTGTAAGACCAGTGATTTTGAGTTTGCCAAGGCCTGTTATCGTATCATGTCCCAGATCTTCATAATTGAAGCATGAATCTACGTTAGAAAGCCATGTAACAGTACTATCAGCAGGACTGCATGTATACTGCACGATTTTGCTTATTCCTGGTTCGACAATAATGCTTGCCTGGTCAAAACTGAATCCTGTCGGACTTGAAACAATCACGTTACATACGGATGTGCTACCATTCGATGGGATTGTGGCTCGTACTTCGCATTCACCAATGTTCTGTGCATAAAGGGTAACGCTTTGTCCGCTGCCCATTAATCTTACAGAATCATTGCTTGAAGACCATACGATCTCGTTATAGTCTGAATTTGAAAGTGCGTTTTCAATGCTTGCCTTGAGGACCGCCGTGTTGTTGTTTCCCTTTACCAGTTGGATGAAATTCTTGTCCAGTGTCACTTTCCTGTCGTTTGACCCTGGTACGACAACATAGAACTGGAGGTTTGAATTAGCCTTGGAATGGGAGCACGTTATTATTGCCTCTCCGGATTTTTTAGCCGTCACATAAATCTGTGGTCCCCTTACAGTTCCGTTTGTAGACAGTCCAGCAATTGATATTATGTCGGAATCCGATGTTGTCCAGTTGATGAAGGCATCATCTCCAGTTACCACATTACTTCCCTGCAATGAAGCAGAAAGTGTTGCGGATTTACCTCGTTCAACGGTACATATTGTACTTGAAGATGTAATGTAGGCTGTGCTTGAAACTCCCTGTTGAACGTATATGAGACATTCTGCCTTTGCCTGTTCTATGCCGGTGCTGGTGGCAATAAGTCTTGCCCTTACTGTAGTCGAGCCTGTTTTAATTGCCGTGATTTGGGCAACAGCTTTTGTACCGGTGATTGAACATAGGGATGGGTTTTCAACAGAGTATTCAATGTGTGTTGCAACATTAGTTACCGGTACGCACATTGTAAGGAATTTGACTTCACCTTCGACAATGTTCATGTTGTTTACTGGAAATGAAAATTCATTGTATTCCTGGACCTTTACAATTATCTGCTGTGAATATTGTGCCTTTGGATGAGAGCAGGTGATTGTTACAGTTCCCACCTGTTTTGGGGTTATGCTTATGACATTGGCGGAATAGTCATAGTCTATAACATCGTAGACATCAAGACTCCACTTAAAAGCGTACTTATCCATTTGATCTCCATTGATAAGTGAAGCCGTTATGGATCTTGAAGATTCTGTAGGTTTAAGAGTGAGTATTGAAGTTGGTACACTTATGTAGCAGTCACTTGTCTTTGGTTCTTCAACTACAACAAGAAGCTGTGCGATTATGTTTGCCTTGGGATGTGAGCATTCAATGACGGTTGTACCTTTTTTCAATCCCTTGAGTTTTGCAACTTCATTTTGTCCGAAAACACTGCATATGGAAGCGTCTGTAACACTCCATATAAAGCCTGAAAAATCAGATTCGTCACCGCCTATTAAGTCTGCACTTACGGATGTGAAATCGTCTCCGCTTGTAAGGGTTAAAACACTTGCTGACAAATGAATGAACGGATTTTTTGTAGCCAAAGTTTTGTCAACAACCTCAACGATTATATCCAGCCCATATTGGCAATGGCTGTTTTTAACAGTTATAACCGCTGTTCCAGGATATTTACCCCTGATTACGGCATTTGTATTTCCACTTGCATTAATATCCACGATGTTATTGTTGTTAGTTTCCCATGTATAACCATCGAGAATAATATCCTCGGAATTATTAACTGAAACACTTACCGTCTGTGTTTTTCCTTCTACAATCCTGATTACATTCTGTGATGTGGTAAGGTATTTATATCCCCTAAGTTCTTCCTCCGTATTTGCAACTATTACCAGCACCTTCTTAGCATAAGCGGCCATGGTGTTTGAGATTGTAATTTCGCATTGACCGGCATCTACTGGGGATATTACGGCAACACCTTCTGGAGACTGGGAATCGATTCTTGCGACTGAAGAATTGTCACACTGGAAAGTGAATGGGGCGGTGTTACCATTGTTATTTACCAGTGCTGCATTAAGTGTTTTTGCACTGGTACCTTTAACGAAAGTAATAATGTCCTGTGAAGAAATATAGACTATGGGATCTGCAGCAACAATTTCATATTCGGAACCAACGCGTACATAAATTTTAAGTTCGTTCTCGCTTTTGTTCTGACGGCAGATTATAAATGTTTCTCCTTCTTTATTTGCCTTAATGCGTGCGGATATTCCGTTGTTGTATACCGTGGCAATGGATTCATCATTTATTGTCCATGATATTGAGGAATACTCTGATGGATCAAGGTTCATGGCAGAAATTTTAAGTTCCTTGGTGTCTCCAACATTTTTGAGGTGAATGACATTCTGAGATGTCGTAAGATAAATAGAAGGAGTAAAAGTTAAACTTCCTTCTGGCAATACAGTAATCGAAAATTCACAACTGTAACCTTCAAAGGTTGCGGTGACTTTTGAAGTCCCTGCCTTTAAGGCCTTGATGTCGAACATAAGATTCGATCCTTCATTTTTTGCACCTGTTATTATGGATGAGTCGGAAATTTTCCAGTCGATTGTCTGAAAGTCCCTGTTAGAGTATGGTGTATCAATATCGAAGGTTTCACCGTTAATTTCTAATGGCTGTTTTTTAGAAAACCCTTCAGCATTAAGCAGGAGTTGGGCTGTATTACCAGTTTCCATTGTATAATAGGTCTTGTCCGTGTACAGTGCTTTCATGGCATCCAATTCTGCCTGTGTGTTTGCAGAAAGTATGAGGACTTTCTTTTCATAATCTGCCTTTGGATGCTTTATGATAAGTTCTCCGCGGTTATTTCCAATGTTAGCCTTTGGTGAAATTTCACATTGAGTTTCGTTTCCATGTATCTGTATATTCGTGTCATTGCAGTTCCATGATATTAAACTGTCATCAGAAGCATTCTTGTTTTCACCCAATAAACCTACAGTGTATGTATATGAAGACCCATTCAATACTTTTACAAGACCTGAACCGGTAAAGTATAACGGAATTTCTGATTCTGAAAGTATTGCTTTTTCATTCAAAACCTTGATCAGAACTTCTGTTGCATATTTGGCCTTAGGATGTGTAACCGTTATTGTTGCTGTTCCTTCAGAAACCGGGGTAATGAAACCCTCTCCAGGCTGGTGCGTGATGGTAATGGCACGGGTCGGATCAGTGTCATATAATACGGATCCATTGCCAGGAGTCTCAAGGTTTATAACGCGGTTTCCTTCTTCCAAAGGAAACTGTTTGACTGTCCATACTATATCCTTTTCGTCACCTTCATAGCCGCCAACAAGGGATATGTTCAATGTTGTTCCTTCTGCTCCTACTTTAGTGCGGATATAATTTTGGGAAGTTGTAATGTAATATGTTGTATCAATTGCATCGCTTACCTGGCCATCAACAATAACCAGTACTTCACGCGCATATTTTGCATTTGGATGTGAAATCTGAACCTTGCAGGAACCGTTGTGGTCTCCTTCCAGAATGCATGTGTCACCAATTGAATTGACGATGACGGCAGCATTTGACTCGATGATTTTATAGTCAAAATCATCTTCGGAATATGTTCCGGTTCTCGCATTTTTTAGCACGGATTTAAGAACATACCTATCGTTCCCATTGAGATTGATAAGAGTTGCATCTGGTTCAATGTATACATTCTGCACAACAGTAAGCACCCTGCAGAGTATGTCGAGTGGATAATCACAATCCGGATGTCTTATTCTAATTGTACAAGAACCGTTTGATCTTGGGCTTATAACGGCATTGTTGTTGTTTGCCGAAAGGTCAATTGGAATTTCAATATTTTCTTCGGATATTATTTCCCACGTAAATGGTTTTTCAAGTGATTCTTTTGTTCCATTTACAATTGATACCGTTATGTTCTGCTCTGTGTCTGATTTGTTCAAAGTCAGTATGTTTGAATCCGTTGTAATGTATGGCTTATCTTCAAGATTTCCGACAACATAGACTCCCAAGTAATATGGGTATGAAGCCAATGGATTTGTGATTTTTATTCTTGTGTATCCTTCCTTTTTACCTTTGATGAGGCAGTACTGTCCGTTTGTATCAATGGAACAAACAGATTCATCATCTGCGATATTCCAGATGAAATTATTCATGTCTGATTCACTTCCACCATATAAGGAAACGTATACTTTTTCAGTTACGCCTGGCGAAATCTGTAGAATGTGTGTGTTGCTGTAAATGTATGGTTCTATTGAAGTGTCGATATAGTTATCTCCAGGTTCAACTGTTATGATACATGTTGCATCATGTCCTAGATATGAGCAGCGAAGAGAAGTTTGGCCAGGATTTTTAGCTGCTATTGTCACTCCATAATGGGAACTTGTGTCACACTCAATTATATTATTGTCGTATTCCCATGTTAGGTTAATCAACGGCTGGTTTTCGTGAGGCGTGATTTTCACCTGCAGGTAATCCATTGTACCTGTTTTCATAGAGAGTGTTGATTTATTCATGCTTAAACCGGTGATTGGTATGACTGTAACAATGGGCAATTGATTGTTAGGTTCTTCCTCTTCAAAAAACATGCATGAATTAAACTGAAGGCAGGATATGATTGCCAACAGAACTAAAATAAATTTTTTCATAGTCATCTCCATTTTCAATCATGCAGTAACCATAAAAAAACCATAACTTCGTACATGATTTGTGAGTTTTTATTATCTAAACCTTAGATTCCTTTATTTTCTAATGTACCGCTGTTTCGGCATGTAAACCTGACAAGGTGGAAGTGTCAGTGGCTGATTTGTTATCAGTTTGATTTCCGTTCCCTGTTTGATTTTAATTGTTGGCTTAATATCTAAAGCCCTGTCTAGTATCTTGTTACCCATTTTTGCACCTTGGGCATAAACATCACTTATTGCATTTTGTGCATAAGTGTTCTTTGATGTGTCGATAAGTGAATCTATCTTTGTATTTATTATGCTATAGACTCCGACTAACCCCAGAGCTTTTAAAGTTTGAAATGGATGATTGTTTACAGATCCCTTGTAACCGGATGCTCCTTTTGTATCAACACCGTTCATGTTTCCCAATTGAAGCCTGTAGCCGTCCGGTCTAATAAGCAAATTCCATGCAACCTGTATTGTGTCTTGTCCATAGAAAACGGATGAATTGTATGTTGCATAAAGCAGGGTTCCTTCAGGAATGAGTAGTAGGGAAGCATCGTATGATGACCATACGTTTTCAGTTACCTTTGCTATGACAACTCCCGGATTGTCGGTGTTTATTTCTGTCACCAATGCACCTGAAATTATTGTGCCATCCCACAATGCATTGTAAGAAAGAAATTGTCCTGTTCCACCATCATTGGCCTGATGAGAGAAAAATCCGTCTTTTATGTTCTGCTGGGCCTGCTGGTAATTGAAACTGTCAGAATTGCCGGATCCGGGCTGCAGATAATTTGAACCGCCAGATATGGATTTCAATAGATCCATTTGCTGCCTTACATAGTCATCGCGTGAAAGATTCCCACTGTTTTGTCCACCCTGGGCAATTATTTGAGCGGCCTTATTGTAGTTTTTTTGTTCGCGTTCATATGATGATTCAAGTCCTGCAATTCCTTCCACATTTCGGACCGACCTTGAATTTCTGGTGTCGGGTCTTGTTGATTTTGTTGAAGATGATGAATTGACTGAATATACCCCCTCTGGAGCCACATTTGCCTGTTGTGCAGGAGGATCAGCATCTTTGTTTTTGCTGTTCTCGTTGTCAGCTTCATCTAACTTTGTTTGTATTTCTTCAATGGCATCATTTTTGTCTTCTATAGATTCATTTGTTTTTGGTGCATCTTCAAACACAATATGGGGTTTTCTTGTGCTTGCGGTATCAAGTTCCCTTGATGCGGCTTTCTTTTTCCGATGGCTGCCAGCAAAGGATACGACCAATCCCAGTATTGCGATGCCAATGAAAATTGCGGCGAATATGTTCCCAATATTCATCTGTTTGGCCTGGTTTACAGGTTCAGGTGGTAGTTTTAGTTTTTGGGGGCCACTGGAATTTCTATCATCGATTTCATTTCTCAGTTCATTGAATCTAGAATCGTTTGTAGGATTTTTCTCTTCATTCTGTTCCATTTTCCAAATTATCCTTGTTCACCAATGAATTTTGTGGTTCTGTATTCTGTTCGTTCTGAGCAGTTTTCTTTTCTTCATAACTTTCTTCTATTAATTCAATTTTCTTTCTTTTACTTTTTGAAGTTTTTTTCTTTTCAACTACTACTTTCTTTTTGCCCAGTCTAAGCGTAACTTTGCTCACAAGTCTTGGAATTATGATCAGATTGTTTTTAGTAACATAATTCACAATTTCCCATTTTTCATTGAATATTACAGGAAGTTTTTTCTGCATTACTATGTCGTCAACGTATATATATGTCTGCAGTCCATCGTCATAAACAATTTTTGGGAGAAAATCCGGTTTTTTCCCGTAGGTTTTGATTTTATAGTCATAGGATATAAGATCTTTTCTCATAGGCTTTACAAGTGCATATTCTTCCGATTGTTTTTCCTTTTCAATTGTTTTGGCGGATTTTGCCCAGACGTTATTGCTTAAAGGGTAGCGAAACCGGACCATTGCCATGTGCGTGTCGGAAAACGATCTCATGCGGAAATGATAAACTCTCCGGTTTGTTATGATAATTAATGAAGAATCCAGTTTAGTATATGCAGGTTTAACGAATAAATGCTGGATGTCCAGTCCTGCAGGACTTTTCTCCACACCTGCAGTCAGTTCCCATACGCTTTCATCCTCTGAAAAAAGTGGTTTATTAATGATTTCTTCACCTTCTTCAAGAATGATGTCGGTAAGCTTGTATGGTTGGGCATAAATCTCATATACAAAATTTTCATTAAAGGTATAGAAAAAAGTTCCGGCCTTATACTGTTCCGGCTTGATTATTGCTTTTTCAAGGCTTGATCTTACGGCTGCTGTTCCTTTTTCCTTTGGTTTCTGATTTTCATTGGATGAGTCATTAGGTATATATACCGGTTTTTCAATATAAACTATTTCTTTTTCAGGTTGTACTTCAATTTTTTCCGCAATAAGAATATCAGATTTTATTTCATTTTCCTTATATTCTTTTTGTTCATATAATTCCTTAGACTGTTTTTCAATGTCTTTTGTTGCTACGCACGAAATTAATATGTAATTAAAGACAAATAAAGTTGGTAGAATTTTTTTTAATGTCATTGATTTACTCCTTGTCATGAATTTTCTTGTTTATTTCCCTAATGTCAAAATCTGTTATGTAAATTCCAAGTGGAGTATCATTTAAATCCTTTTCATTTGGTTTTAGAAATCCCACTGTAATTACAGCACGGTAGAATTTAGTATCCTCTAAATTGCCTGTCATATGGCGTGTTTCTGCCATGAAATCAATTTGATATGTTTTTGAACTCAGCCTAAGCGGTTCTGTTTCAAATTCTATCACTCGCGTTTTTGAACCAAATATTGAATATAATTTCTTATCGTCAATATAGGAATCAAATTTTTTTGAACTTGAATCTGTTAGGATATGGTAAATTTTTTCTACCCGTCGGTTCATGACAACTTTATCACTGGAAACTTCAAACGCCAGTGAAAGAAATTCCTTTACCATGCAATCAATTGCTTTTTGCGGCACCTGAAAATTCTGGTAGTTTTTTCTTGAAACCGGGCCCATGTATTGAGTCTGACCAAAATCGTTCATTGTAACAAGGCAGGGAATGCTTTCCGGTATGCTTATGGCGTAGAAAAATCCGGCAAGAGAGAGCAGGAATGAAAAAGAGGCTATTATTGCAATTATGCGGAGAATTTTATTTTCCTGCATAACTTGTCCACAGATATAATCGAAATGCTGCAACTGCGGATTGAATTGTGTTGTGTTACTTCCATCAGGAGCGTAATTTTTATCGGCCATGGATTTCTCCTAAACAAAAAGCTGTAAAATGAAAGTTATTATTGAAATACTGCATAAGGCATAAATAAAGCGGTCCTTTCTAATCTCCCTTTTTTGTGAAAAACTTGTCTTTGGAATTCTTTCAAGAATTTGTTTGTTTGCAAGATCGCATTCCTGAAGAAAACAGATGCATTTTTCTTTCAATTCACCTGTTGTGTTTACATAGGCAACTTTGAATTCATTCAGCGTACTTTCCATTGTCTTTTTGATATTAGTAATTTCATGTATCATCACTGAATTTGAATTCTGCTTGAATTCTTCGAGTTTTTCCCCAATTTTTGTTTCTGCAATTTCTTCCGATGTTTTGAAATTTTCAAACATGTCTGAAAATTGTTTGTTTACCTGGTCATAAGTCACCGACATGGACTGCATTTTTTCTTTGATTTCATAATTTGTACTTTCGGAATCTTCTTTGATTTTGCCTAGAATAATGTTTGTCGATGATTTTACATCTTGAATTTTGTCGTCTATTTTTGCTTGGATTTCACTGCAAAAATTGTTTAGTGAATCCGTATTCTGCTGGATTTGATCAGTAATGAATTTGTTAATTTCATTACATAGTGAGGTTATTCTAACACGTTCTTCTTCAAGTTCCCTCTTTAAAAGAAGAGCCTCCTGTTCGGCTTTATTCTTCTCAATTCGGTTTCTTAAATTTTCCTTTATGTTTACTTCATCATCTAATTTTACAATGAGATCTTCGGACCTTTGTTGAAATTCCGAGAAATATTTCAGAAATTCATCCTTGAACTTTTCTTCGCCATTTTTAGCCGCGTTAACTACCTCATCAACCATGTTCTTCAAGTCTTCGACTTCAGACAACTCAACGATGATTTTTTCAAGATATTTTTCAATCAGTGATTGTGATTGGGGATTTTGCGGTATTTCTTTTGGCTGTTCCATCAGCACAAATGAGGTTTTCATTTCTCTTTTTGTAGTGGAGAGATTTTCCTTGTCTGGCTGTGCTTCATTTTCTATTGGGTTTTCTGAATAATTGGTCATGATATTTTCCTTATTGTTTTAAATTTTAAACCTTAGAAAATTCACGAAAACCAAAAATTCAATTAACTTAGTAAAACAGAAGTCCTTTTATATACACAAGGCAATCATAACCACCCCTCAAAGGGGTGGTTTGCACTTAGCCTATAAGGCTAAGGGTCTCAAGCCGAGACTTAAGTCCCATGCTTTCAC
>JAEDGP010000087.1 GCA_016297405.1 Treponema sp. | reverse complement strand
TCGCCACCTGCGCAATTTTCGCATAACCCATAAAAAACAGTTTTGCTTCTATCCATCCTAAACTTGTGTTCTGAAAGCATGTGCTCATCCAGCTCATGAACCAGGCCACAATCTAAATGAACAATTTTGCTGCACTTTTCGCACTTCAAATGATAATGACTATCACACTTTTCGTTCCCATTCGTCCATTGCCAGAACGACTTTCTACCATTTTCATCACTAAAGCGCTTTATTTTATTTTGATTTTCAAGAAATTCAAGAGAACGATAAATTGTCGCCAATCCAATACCGCTTTTTGCTACTTCTTCGCTTTTCGCAATATCTGAAGCACTCAACTGCCGATTCTTATTTCTTTCCAGACATTCCAAAATCACATGTCTTTGTTCAGTATTGTAATTTTCCTTTTTCATTCTATTCTCATATTAATTTACAATTTGAGAACAATTCTCAAATTGTCTACCCTTAATATACTTAAACCAGTTTATAGTGTCAAGCAATCTCAAAATGCTGATACTTTCGTAAACAAAAAAGTTGTCCAGGCAAACAACCTATTTTAAACAACAACTGTTTTATAACTTTGATATTTTGCAAATTCAAAATATATGACTTATAATTTTATAATATAAATGAAAGCAGAATTTCTCACCAAAGAAAAAATCGTATTTTTCTTTAACAAATACAAATATAATTCCGACCTCATCATTCAGCTGGAACGTCGCCTGCTCAAAGAATCCTATAATTTTGAGAAATGGCAAACTATGCTTTCTGAAAATTCAAAACTTACCCGCCGTCTTTTTGCAGAAAATGAAGAATTACTGGATGAATACATCCGCCCGGCCATTGAACATCCAGGTCTACTTACAAGCGAAGCAGTGGACACTTTTCTAACCCATATTACTTTTTTTCTTTTCGAAAACCATCTTGATTCACTTGTTGTAGACGACCTTTTGTCCGCTCTTATGAAAAGAACAAATCTTACAAAGCGGCAGGAATATGACATCTATATGAATCTGGGAATTACCCGCACAGTTTCCGGGCGCAGTTCCTTTGAGCTGTGTGATTCAGCTTTCACAAAAGCGGACGCAATTTTTCCTACATACGAAGAAACCGATTGCCTTGACTCTCAGATACACATCGCCTTTTCATATACGTTTCATCTCCTTTCTTTCTGTCTTTACAAATCAAAAGATCTTAAGAAGATGATTCAAATTTACTCAAAACTGAACAATATTGTTCGCACCGGTTCCCGGGAGCTTTATGATGCAATGTGGGGCCAAAATTCAGATATCCAATTCCACATCGAACTTCTGATGCGATATATGAGAATCTACATTTTATTTGCTGCAGAACAGATCGAATTTGAAACCGACCAGAAATCTTTTGCCACAATAAAAGCCTGGCTCGAAGCCGAATATAAACAGGAGCAGAAAGAAGGCAAAATTAATTTGATGATATGGACTTGCTACTTTTTACTGCAGTCAAAAATCAACAAAACACCCCACATTGATGCAGAAGAAATTTTCAGTCAAAAACTCGAACTGCTTCTGGCAGAAAACATCACTAATTTCGATTATCCTGAATGTGCCTTTCCAATTGATAATGATCCGGTTGATCCTGTATTTGCTAACCTTTTAAACATGATGAAGCTTTTCAACGACTCCTTCTCGTTCACCTTCATGTTTCTGCCCGCACTTTTTAAAATCACCAGAAAACCTCAGCTCAAAAAAAGAATTTCCGATCTTACCCGCAATTACTATGAATTCCTTCCTTACGAAAATAAAGGCTTCTGCATCGATAACTTTGTAATCGATAATTTTATTCTGATTGCGCAAAGCTTCACCACTCCTGACGATTGCATCGGCTTTCTGCAGACTCTGTTCGTCCATCGCCAGATCACCTCTGCCATCCACTTTTCCATGGTCGGCCACATCGCATTCGTCTGCATTTCCCATTTTATCGATGTAAAACCTGAACTTTTCGTAGGTATTCCTGGCCTTTCATCCATAGATGACGTAATTTTCTATAAAGGGCAGCTTTTGGAATTTATTAGACAAGCCGGGTTTATTCATGATATTGGAAAGATTGGCTGCACAAGTGTAATAAATCTGCATTCCCGCCACCTCACAAACAGAGAATTCGGAATCATAAAAAGCCATACAAGTCTTGGCAACAAAATAATTCAGAACATTCCTTTACTAAAAAAGTTTTCCCATACAATCCTTGGCCACCACCGTTCCTGGGACGGCAAAAATGGATACCCAGACAGCTTCCACAACACTTCATCCCCTATAAAAGTGCTCATTGACATAATTTCTATTGCAGACAGTATTGACGCCGCCACAGACTTTCTAGGCCGAAACTATTCTTCAGGAAAACATTTTGACGACGTTCTCCAGGAACTAGTACAAGCTTCTGGAACCATGTATTCACCAGATTACATCGAACTTTTGCAAAATGACGAAGTGCTTAGAAGCGAACTCAAACTTTTGACAGAAACTGGACGAACCAGCTCTTATTTTGATGCCTACAATAAATACGTTATGCCATTCACATATTTTGAAGCAGAAGAAGAGCGATCTATCGACCTGCTAACACCTGAACTAAAAGAAAACCTCTTCGATTTTTTCAAAGTGTGTTATCCAGACGCATCCGATGAAAAGCTCAACTGGAACATCCAGGAATACCTTGGAAAAAAACAGACATTCACATTTGTGCTGCACAATAAAATGAACAAAATATGCGGCATCTTCTCTGGACATACTGTTTATCCACTAGAAAACCAGCAAAAGGAATTCCACGGCGACTGCATTATCATTTTGCCAGAACTGCGTAGAAAAGGCTGGGCCACAAACCTGATTCAATACGCAAAGGAATTCCTTTCCAATCAAAATTTCAATACAATCAAAATGGATGTTCTGCAGGATTTCGACCGGGAAAGCTTCTTCTGGATTAATGGATTCTCTGTATCACGCACAAATCAAATGGAAATCAAACTATGATAAAAAGCACAGGTCACGCAGACCTTCCGCTTCACACTGGCACTGTCCCTAAATGGCTTGCCGACCGAATGATGCAGCTTGGCACGCTAATCGTTGAATCCCTTGTTCTTAATTACGGCCGGCAGGAAGTTCTAACCCGATTAAGCGACCCGCTATGGTTCCAATCCCTTGGCTGCGTTCTTGGAATGGACTGGCATTCTTCAGGCATTACAACCAGCGTAATGTATGCGCTAAAACGCGGCCTCAATGCTCGCGCAAATGATCTTGGCATCTATATATGTGGCGGCCGCGGCAAATATTCCCGACGCACTCCAGAAGAATTAGCAGCCCTTTCTGCCAACAACGGCCTGGATGCCGAATCACTCATCACATCCTCAAAACTATGCGCAAAAGTCGACAACACTGCCGTTCAGGACGGTTTTCAGCTTTATCAGCATAATTTCATACTCACAAAAGAAGGCGATTGGGCTGTTGTTCAGCAAGGCATGAACACGCAGACAAGAAAAGCACGTCGATATCACTGGTGCTCGGCAAACCTCACTTCTTTTGTGGAAGAACCACACGCCGCCGTTGTAGGCCAAAATCAGGGCAAAATATTGAACCTCACCGCCACCCAGGCCCGGCCTACTCGCAATACAATCATGGAAATTTCCAAAGAAGATCCTTATCGAATCCTTAAAGAAATCAAAGATATAGCCGCACCACCAATACAATTTGGCTACGGCGGCTCAATCCAGTCAGATCAGCTTTCCCTTTTTCCAGAAATAGAAAAACAGGCAGAATCGTCTGCTATCTGCACTTCATCCCTCATCCAAAAAAAGGCCAAAGAAATAATTACCATCGATCCATCCCAAATTATATATTCCGGGCGCAATATCATTATGCCAGATCATCATGACGTCCAGGCCCAGGATATAGACCTTTCCAGACTTGGTGCAGTTCTTGCCACCGCCTGGGAATCTCAACCAAAAGATTTTGAAAGCCTGCTGCTCACTCCGGGACTTGGACCAAGAACATTGCAATCCCTCACCCTTGTAAGCGAAGTAATTTACGGAACCCCAAGCCGCTTCAATGATCCAGCAAGATTTTCCTTTGCCCACGGTGGCAAAGATGGACACCCGTTTCCTGTTCCACTGAAAATCTATGACGAGTCAATACGCGTACTTCAGGACAGCATTGAAAAATCCAAGCTCGGCTACAACGACAAATCCCAGTGCCTTCAGCGATTACACAGCACCGCCCTTTCAGTTGAAAAAAACTGTGCTCCACAGGCAGACTTCCAGGCAACATTGAATCACGAAAATTCCCATTCAAAAAAATGGGGCGGAAAAACTTGCTTCGACTAACAGCTATCCCATAAACTGGGGTATTAAACGATAAAACTGTTGAAAATTATGCCTTTTTCCAATATACTAGCAAAATAGTAGGTAATTACTTCAGAAGGCAAATATGAAAATATCCACAAGGGGCCGCTATGCCCTCAGATTTATGATAGACTTGGCTCAGCATTCCTCATCTGAATTTATCCCGCTAAGGGACATTTCGGAACGGCAGAACATTTCAATTAAATACCTTGAACAGATAACTTCCCTGCTCAGTAAATTCGGCTTGCTTTCAAGCATTCGCGGTCCCCAGGGCGGCTACAAACTTACAAAACCGGCCAACGAATATACAATCGGTTCCATTCTTCGAATAACAGAAGGCAATCTTGCTCCAGTTACTTGCCTTGAAACCCCAGAAAACAACTGTCAGCGCGCATCAAGTTGCCCCACATTAAAATTATGGAAAGGGCTGAACCAAACCGTAAACAACTACCTTGATGGCATTACCCTTGAATCACTTGCCAAAGCTCCGGAATGCGCTAATTCTCTAATTTAACAACTTAATTCGTAAAGCAAAACGGAAGCAGCTTGAGCTACATTCAGGCTGTCAACCTGAGCTTCTGCGGTGCCCCCGTTCATTCCACCAAACGGAATAATGATCAGCTCATCGCAGTTCTTTCGCACTTCATCGCTGATTCCGTGTTCTTCATTTCCCAAAACCAGCAAAGCCGGTTTTCCTTTGCAGATCGACTTGATTTCCCTTGAAGATTTTTTTGCTGAAAGATCTGTCCCAATCTTGACCATTTTTCCATCAAGCACTTCCATCAGTCTTGGAATTGAACGCACAGAATAAATATGAACATATTCCATGCCGCCTTCCGCAATACGATAAGAGCTGGTAGTTATGGCACTATCCATTTCATCTTCTGGAATCACAATATTTTTTACGCCAAAAAATGCGGCACTTCGAACAATTGCACCAAAATTATTCGCATTTCCAATATGATCAAGCAAAAGTGCATGTTCACCATCAGCTATCCACTGATCTGTAATATCAGAATCCAAAGGAATTATCTCTGGCATATAAATCATAGCCACAACCCCTTGATGATGCACCGTTCCGCTTAATTTCTGCAATTCAGCCGGATCATCAACTTTATTGTAGATTCCTTTTCTTGCTGCCAGCTTTTTGCACAGGCCCCCAAACAAAGGTGCAACTTCTTCTGTAAAATAAAGCCGCCTGATTCTTTCACTGTTGTTTTTTTCCAGCTTTTTTACTGCCGCAAAACCGCAAACAGCAAGTTCATTATTTAATTTATTTCTCATACCCCGATTATATCAACATGCACCACAAAAGTCTTTCATTTCCAGAGGGGAAAAGCCTTTCCCCTGGGCTCAAACAGCCTGCCCCATGTGCCAGCCTGTTTTCGCCACACCCCTTTCGCCTGGGGCTTCGCCCCAACCCCCTAATTTCGCCAGATAACCGACTAACTATGGAAAATCTTATAGAAATAATATAGAATATAAAAAAATATACACAGTGAGGAAATTTTCGGGCTCCGCAAAAGATCCCGAAAATCAAAAATCATGCAATACGAAATAGTAAATCTAGTATTTTACATCCTGTATATCATCTACTCATCGATGATGGTTCACTTTGTGCTTTTTGGAATCGTAGGTACTTTTGCAAAAAAAACCTACCCAAAAACAAACGTAATCAACCGCTATGGTTTGATTATTCCTGCAAGAAACGAAGAACTTGTTGTGGGCGGTCTTATCGACAGTATCCGTGCTAATGATTACCCGCAAGATAAGCTCGATATCTTCGTAATCGCCCATAACTGTACAGACAAAACAGCTGAAATTGCCCGCGCAAAAGGCGTTCATGTTTACGAATACAACAATCCAAATGAATGCACAATGGGTTACGCTTTCAAGCACCTGTTCTCATGCATCGAAAGAGACTTCAAAACATCAAGCTACGATGGTTTCTTCCTCTTTAATGCCGACAACACACTTGAGCCAAATTACTTCTCAAAAATGAACGACGCATTCGAATACTACGGCAAAAAGAATGTTGTTACTTCTTACCGTAACTCAAAGAACTTCGGCTCAAACGTAATGTCTTGTCTTTATGGAATCTACTTCCTTTCAGGATGCCGCTTCGAAGCTCGCGGACGTACAGTTTGCGGCTGTTCAACACGCGTTCAGGGAACAGGTTACGTAATCAACTCAAACATCGTAAAAGACGGCTGGCCTTATGTAACACTTACAGAAGACTGGGAATTCTCAACTGACCAGATTCTTGACGGAAACCTCATCAAATACTGCGATGACGCAATTTTCTACGATGAACAGCCAACAGACATGAAAATCATGTGGCGTCAAAGAGTTCGCTGGTCACGCGGTCACCTTCTTGTTTGTCTTGCTCGCTTCACAGACCTTATAAAAGCTTTGTTCTCTAAAAAAACAAAGCACAAGTTCTCAGTTTATGACATTTTCGCAAACATTCTTCCATTCTGTGTTGTAATTACATTGATTTTCCTTTTGCATCAGGTCATTCTTTCCATTGGAATGGCTTGTGACGGCGAATCAGCAAAAACAATCCTTATGGGAACTTTGATGGAACATCCATGGGAAACCCTCATCAAAGCTTCTCCAATTGAAAACGTCTATAATTGGATTACCAATAATACAATCGAAGGCAACATAAAACTTGGTTGGGTACCTTGGATTATCAGAAGTGCCATTCCATGGTATTTCATCTCCCTTGTTCCATCAATCGTTATTATGATTGCCGATCGCAAACGTATCCACAATGTTAAATGGTATACTAAAATCGCTGCTTGCTTTGTATGGCCATTCTTCATCGGTCTTCAGTTCCTTATCGACTTCCAGGCACTGTTCATGAAGAATCTTGGTTGGAAACCAATTCCACACAAAGAAAAATCAAACTTTGAAAAATAAATAAAAA
>JAEDGP010000022.1 GCA_016297405.1 Treponema sp. | reverse complement strand
TTCATTTAAACATAAAAAAGGGGCTGCCCCATAAGTTTGTATTGCGGTGGTTGAGCTTGTCGAAACTACCACATTTAGTGTGATAGTCATTTCGACAGGCTCAATGACCACTGCAATTTAAACTTCTAGGACAGCCCTTCAGCAAATTTGCACATAATTAGTTGATCACAGGCAGATTAATCTGCTAACAGATTTCAGCTACTGATCATGCCATTTCTTGAAAATTAATGAAGTATTGATTCCGGCAAAAGCAAAATTGTTGTTCATTACATATTCAGCATTTTCAATCTTGCGACCTTCACCACGGATGTAGTCCAAATCGCCACATTCAGGATCAATGTTATTAAGATTAAGTGTTGGGTGGAACCATCCTTCGTTCATCATGTTGATTGTAATCCAGGATTCAACTGCACCACAAGCACCCAATGTATGACCAATGTAAGACTTAGTAGAAGAAATCGGAACCTTGCGGCCAAATACACGTGCAGTAGCAGTTGTTTCTGCAATATCACCGTGATGTGTAGAAGTTCCGTGTGCGTTTACATAAGCAATTTCGTCACCCTTAAGACCTGCAGAATCCAAAGCAAGCTGCATACAGATTCCCATAGTTTCGCTGTTAGGGCTTGTAATATGAGTACCGTCAGTGTTTGTACCAAAGCCAACGATTTCAGCATAAATCTTTGCACCACGTTTTACAGCATGTTCCAAATCTTCAAGAATCAAAGTACCTGCGCCTTCACCAATAACAAGACCATCCCGATCCTTATCAAATGGGCTTGGAGCAGTTTCAGGATGATCATTACGAATAGAAGTAGAACCAAGCTGGTCAAAAATTGCAGCGTCTGGTGGACAAAGCTCTTCTGCACCACCACAAATCATAATGTCCTGAAGTCCGTTCTCAATAGTTTCGTATCCATAACCAATAGACTGAGAACCAGAAGTACAAGCTTCACTAGTTACAATCATACGGCCCTTAAGCTGATAAGTAACTTCAATGTTTGCAGCACAAGTATGTGGCATACATTTGATGTAAGTAGAAGAATTTACCTTTGCTGTACAACGATCCTGCATTACAGATGTAAGTTCCTGGATAGAATCAAAAGAACCCATAGAAGAACCATAAGCTACACCAGTACGGCCATTTTTAAGCTCATCAATAACATCGCCATCTTCTTTAAGAAGTCCAGCCATCTGCAAAGCAAGCTGAGATGTATGATAAGAAAGCAAAGCAACACGTCCCATACCGCGCACAAGTTTTCTTGAATATTTTGGAAGATCCCCTTTAGCAGGACAAGCAAGCTGAGTATTCATACCAGCAATATCATGCCATTCTTCCATGTTTTTAATACAGTTTTTGTAAGATTTGAGTTGAGCATAAGCTTCTTCCCAATTCTGGCCAAGTCCGCTAATCATTCCAGCGCCAGTAACAACAACACGTCTTTTTCCGTTTGGTTTAACAAAATCCATTTATTTCACCTCTCGCGGTGGTCGAACCTGCCGAATCCACCTTTTTTGCTCGGTGGTTGAGCCTGTCGAAACCACCTTTTTCGC
The DNA here is from genome assembly GCA_016297405.1 of Treponema sp. Taxonomy (GTDB): domain Bacteria; phylum Spirochaetota; class Spirochaetia; order Treponematales; family Treponemataceae; genus Treponema_D. The sequence goes on along the minus strand of JAEDGP010000022.1, from coordinate 26,581 downwards.
TCGGTGGTTGAGCCTGTCGAAACCACCATAATTTCCATATACAAAGGGGAAAGCCTTCCCCTCGTCCGCACTTCGTTGCGTCCTACCCCTTCTGCGGGTCCCGTGCGCAGCACAGCTGCTTCGAGACTCACTCAAAACAACCCTCGGTTGTTTTGCCGACTTCGTCGTCGTTCCCTACCCCGCAACGCCCCGTCAGTTATTTTTTTGACCTAGCACATACCACCGTCAACAGTAATTACCTGGCGAGTAATATAAGAAGCACCTTCGCTCAACAGGAACACAGCTGTGGCACCAATTTCTTCAGGTTTACCCATGCGAGCCATTGGAATTGTGCTCATCATTGTTTCCATTGCCTCAGGAATAATGTTTGCAGTCATTTCAGTTTCAATGACACCAGGTGCAATTACGTTACAAGTAATGTTTCTGCGTGCAAGTTCAACAGCCAAAGCCTTTGTAGCACCAATAATACCCGCTTTTGAAGCTGAATAATTTGTCTGACCACGATTTCCGATAATTCCAGAAACAGAAGCCATAGTAATGATACGACCACCACGCTTGTTTTTGCGTGTAGCCATAGTCATGATAAGTGGCTTAAGAACGTTGTAGAAAGAATCAAGATTTGTATGAATAACAGCATCCCAGTCAGAATCTTCAAGACCAGCGAATGTATTATCACGAGTGATACCAGCATTATTAATAATGCCCCAAAGAATTTCGCCATTTTCTGCAAGCTTTGCAGTCAAAGCATCAAGTTTAGCTTTACAATCTGCGCGGTCAGAAATGTTGAACTGAATCAATTCTCCCTGTCCCCCAACAGCCTTAACCTGAGCCAATGTTTCTTCTGCTTTTGCCTGACTTCCATTGTAGTGGCAAATAACATAATAACCAGCCTTTGCAGCTTCCACAGCACAAGCGCGTCCAAGACCGCCAGACGCTCCAGTGATCAATACTTTCTTATTTTCGTTCATATATACCACCTTTTTTAATTACATTTTTGTGAACATGCCGACCATGTCTTCTGTTTCCATTACTGTGATCTTTGCAGAAGCAACAGGCTCTGCATCTCCAACAGCGGCAAACAACGAACAAACATAACGGTATGTATTTGTTTCTTCATCACGATAATCTTCTGCAATCTTCATCTGACATGTTGTGCCATTCTTAAGAAAACCTGCAGCAGCCTTAAAGTCAACCACACTAAGAATCATTCCAGGAAGAGGTGTTCTTCCTTTAATTTTATTGGTTATTCCAGTAAGTGCCGAAACTCCCTGCGCCATCAATTCAAAACCAGCCCAAGTTGGAACTCCGTCAAATTCTTCTTCGTAGAAAATACAGTTCTTTGTAACATCGTATTCGCTTGTGATTGTATGCTTTTCAACATCATGCTGAGTAACTCTGCTCAACAAGAACATTTTTCCTTTGTGTGGAAGATAGTTGATCAACTCGTCATACTCGATGTGCTGAGCAACATTCTTTGGCTCTACATTCATATAAACCCCTTAATAGATTCCAATTATCAAACTGGCGTTCGCTCCACCAAAAGCAAACGTATTGCTCATGCAACACTTTACCTTTTCAAGCTTGCAACCATTATTTTTATCAATAAAATTAAGATTCGGCAATTCCGGATCCTTTTCTCCATCCCAAACCTGCAAAGGAAGCCGGATTTCCCCCGCACCCTTACTCATGTTGGCAAGAATACTATTATAGCATATTGCCATTTCTATTGCACCTGCTGCGCCCAATGTATGACCAGTTATTGGTTTTGTAGCACTTATGGCAGGGCAGTTTTCCCCAAAAAGTTTTCCTATGGCTTTTGCTTCCATAGAATCATTGAATTTTGTCCCAGTTCCATGGGGATTAAGATAATCTATATCGCAAGATAAAAGCTCAGCATTTTTTAAGGCGTTTTCCATGGCTGCAAACGCACCCTTTCCTTCAGGATCAGGCGAAGTTGTATGGTAGGCATCGGCACTTTCGCCGTAACCAAGCAGACAGATTCCAGTCTGATCCAGCGGATCCCGGCTCATTACAAAAAAGGCAGCTCCTTCCCCTAATGTAATGCCATGGCGGCGTGCACTGAACGGATTCGTTTTCTCAGAAGAAATCGCTTCCAAAGAATCAAAACCAAGCAACACCGTATCACTTACAACATCAACGCCACCAGCTACAACAGCATCGCAAATGCCGCTTTTTATAAGCTGGGCCGCTTTGATTATTGCCCCGGCACTGGAAGAACATGCCGTACTAAAAGAAAGACATGGCCCTTTCAATCCATATTTTTCACTTACAAACGATGCCACATAATCTGCACCTTGCATTTCCAGCGAATAGTCAACCGGAAAGCGGCCTGTCTGAAAATATGTTTTATGCCCAGCCACCGAAAATTCGGAACCGTTATCGCATGAACCAACGCAAACTCCAACCTTATCTGCTCCATACTTTTGCAGAACTTGTTCTATCTGCTGTTCAATTTGCAAAAGACACTTTTCTTCCATACGGTTCACTTTCATATCAAAGCGACCGCTGCATTTATGAAAAATACCGCCGTCTATTCTTCCGGCAAAAAATTCCTTTCCGTTGCACGCGGTTACCTTAACAATCCCATACTGATTGCCATCAATCACATTTTTCCAGAGTTCATCTAAATTTAACCCACCTGCACAGACAACACCAGGTTTTGCCAAATAAACAGGCTTCACAGATTACACCCCAGCCTCATCCGCATTTACAAGCTCATAGCTGTAACCGCGTAAAAGATTTTCAATCAATACATATTTGTCTGTTTTTGTAATCCGTTCAATGCATTTATTGCCTTTCATTATAGAACGCACTTCCTTTACAGATAAATTATCTGCAGTGGCAAAATCCATGGTAGCGTTCACAGAAAGACCGATTTTACTCAATGTTTTTGAAATCTCATCCAGCCGATAAAAAGCGAACTGAAGATCTGCGACAATGTATTCGCCTTTCATTCGCTTTGGTAAAAGAGCACATTCCAGATCAACTTTTTTTCCGTCATAGCTCAGTTCACCCAAAGTTGTTCCAAAATCACTCAGAAGACACAAATACACGCCCTTATCATTCATCTGTAACATAGAAAGACATGTAAACTCGTTTACACCAAATTTCCCCTTCAAAGCCAAATATGAATCAATTTCTTTTTCGATTTTTGAAGGCTCTATCAGATAATATTTTTTTGAATTGGTTACGTAAACAGGAGAAACATCTGAGCCGGCTACTTTTGGCGTGCTGCCACAAGAAATCACGGAAAGACCGGAAATACAAGCGGCCAAAACAATTGAATATTTAAAATGACAAAATTTCATATTTTGTAAATTATTCTAAATTTTATTGGATTTAATGTCAAACCAACACTCCCTTTTACACCATAAAAAAAGCCGGCAGATTGAATGCTTATTTTGAAGTGCACCAATTTGCCGGCCTTTAGCAAAACACTTTATTCTTAGAACTTGGTTCTTGTATAAAAGAAAGTACTTACAAATGCTGTAGTCAATCCAATAAAAATCGAAAGTCCCATAAGATGAACCGGAGCAAAAGCACTCAATGCCAAAGAACCAAAACTTACTGCTGTTGTAATGAAGGAAAGCATAATAGCAAAAGGTTCAAGACGTCCGTTTTCACTTATGTCTTTTCGACGCTCATTTTCAATCATATAGATAACGTAATCCAAGCCCAAACCAAACACCAGAATCATACCAGTAATCGAGAAGAATTCCAGGTTAATTTTAGCCATGGCAAAAATTGCAGCAATATAAAGGACAATGAGCAGTGGAACAGAAATTACTTTCAATGTCTGCTTTAATGTATAGAATTTCTTCAAAACGATAAAAATCAATACATAGACAATAATGAAAAGCTTCACAACCATCCATGAAAGTTCATCCAAATCAGCATTCATATCGTTCACTTTGCTTACAAAGAAAACATTTTCATCAGAATCAGCAATTTCACGATATTTCTCTACATTTACAACAGGATCTGAATCCATGCCAACAATTGTTGCAGGAAGAACAACCGAATAATATTTATCACCGATTTTTCCAAGCCATGCAGCCGAAAGGGTATCCATAATCATGGAAGGAACATTTCCCCCTTCTTCCTCAGTACCAATCAGAATCAAATCGTTTTTACGTTTTTCAAAATCTGCCTTCAAAGCCTTTACCTTCGAAGCATCTTCACCCCACAAATCATAGATTCGATCCGCATACGGCAAAAGCTTTTCTACAGCTGCCAAAGATTCTTTCTGCCTTTTCTGAGAAGGAATAAAAGCACTTGTACACATAAAACCTGTATTCTTTGGCTTATCTCCAATAATTGGATTAATTACGCCAGTTGCATCCTGCTCCGCTTTAGCCACATTCCATTCTTCAATGTAATCCGTTTCAAGCTTGATAAGCTTTTCCACAACCGATTCTTCATTCACCAAAGTTTCTTCAGGTGTGCTTCCGCTTACAATGAACCAGCCCGATGGGCTGTACTGCAAAACTTTGGCAGCTTCAATCTGGTCATGCAATTCACGACCCTCGGCTTTATAAAGATTTTTCAAATCATTTTTGATACTAAGATTGCCCCGGAACACAAAAAGCAAAACAAACGCAATTCCAAACATTGCAGAAATCACGGTTCTTCCCACTTTCTTCTTATTGTACCAGCTTGGAGTCTTCATCAAATGCATAAGAACAATCTGCTTATCGGTCTTTGGCACCGAAATATACGGATATACACAGATTACACTAAGGAATGTACTAATGATGCCTGACATTGAGAACACTGCCATTTGACGCAGCAAGTTGAAAGGCGCAAAAACAAGCACAAAGTAACAAAGACAAGTGGAAATAAGGGAAAGCGCCAGTCCCTTGAAAAGATGCTCGCGAATCTCATCGCCTGTATGATAATCTGTATTGCCCTTCCAGTTAATGAAATAATGCAAGCTATAATCAATACAGGAACCAATCAATGAGGTTCCAAATACCAGCGTTAAAATGTGCATTTTTCTGAATACAAGCAAAGTCGTACAGATTGCGATTGCTGAAGAAACCAGAATGGAACCAATCGAAAATACTATTGGATGAGGACGTTTGAAAATAAGAAGAAGAATGATCAAAACCACTGCCATTGAAACAGAAGAAATGATAGCAATTTCTCTGGAAGCATTTGTGGAACTTTTATAGCTATGAAAAGGAGTTCCCGAGAATGTAAATCTGGTTCCATCTTTTTCCAACTGTGAACATACATTATGAATCAGAACAACGGCATTTGATGAACTGGCAAGTGCAGCACCTTCTTTGCTTAAAGCACCGCGAATCATTACATACCAGCGCTTTTCGCCATCAAATTCATGTTCCGCAGCCATTACATCATCTTTTACCTGCATCTGAATGCCAGATTTTGAAAGGAAATTCAAAAGCTTTGCATAATCCTTTTCCATAATCATGAACGGATCTGTATCAAGGTTTGATGGAGTTGTGTAGCTTGTGTACATATTGTAAGCAACTGCGTCGGCAAACGCTTCTGCGCCACCTTCTTCATTGATTGCATCTACATCGGCCTTGTCCAAAAGCGTATCCCTGTAATGCACCAGAAAATCTGCAATGTCGCTATAAGCAGCTGTATTCTGATAAAGGGTAACGCTTTTAAATTTCGAGCTACCATTCAGCTGACTATAAACCTGATCAGCAGCTTCTTTAGCCTTTGCAAAATCAGGATTGGAAACCAGAATATAAACATTCTGGCCTGTAATTTCTGTCATCTTTGCATCTGCTGCTTCAAGTGCTTCTCCTGCCAATGGTTTTGGAAGCATATTGAACAAGTCCGCATCGATATTGATGTAGCCCCCATTCAATACAAAAAAAACTGCAAAAGCAGCAACGATAAGACCGTGATAAAGACCCCAGATCTTCAGAAAAGTTTTATTTCTCGGCAAAGTAAGCTTTTTCATTAGCACTCAATTCCTTTGGATATCTCTGTTCGGAAAGATAATACCCTGTTGTATTGTTATTACTCTCTGTCATTACAATTTTTTCGATAGTTGCTTCGTTTGCTGATTCGCTTCCTGAAATCAAAATTGATTTCATAACACCTGCCACAGACTTAGATTTTGGAGTAAGAACTGCTTCCCACTTTCCGTTGGCAGACTTGTAATCAACTGTGAAATCATTTGTCAAAACCGCAGCATCTCCAGAAAACAAAGCTCCGACTTTTGAAGAAATACTTGTAAATGTTGGATTAGAGGAGCCATCCATAATCTTTTTTTTACCATCGGCACCAATTTGGATAAGTGATTTTTTTGTAACTATCATCGATACCTTAAAAGGCTTCTGGGTTTCCCACACGAATCCTTCCGGACAAAAGATAAACCTTCCGGTTGATTTCAAACTGCGATTTGTTTTAGCAATTGTTTTTTCCTGAACAAAGTTTCCGACCATATTTTCATGAACTGAAAGCTTTTTGCAAAACTCTTCCACTGATGCACTCTGTGCAAAAAGAGCTCCGCATACAAAAAGCGAACAAATAGCTGCAATCAATATTTTTTTCATTTGTTTTCCTCGCCTAAGATTTTTTCGATTTTATCTATAAATACTTTTGGGGTTTCAAACTCTGATTCCCAAGTATCAAGTTTCAATGCCATCTGATTCGATTCAGCTTTAGTGGCTATTTTACCATTTTCATCCAGAATTTCATATAGAATTCGTATTTTGTTCTCGTATTCCATTAAACAAGTACGAACCACCGCTTTTTCTCCGAATCTCAGTGAACGAACATATTTCAAATTGATTGTGGTAACTGGAAAGGCGTACCCATGCTTAACCATCTCCTTATAGCCAAACCCAAGTTTATCCAAAAGCACACAACGAGCCTTTTCCATATATTTTACATAGTTTCCATGCCACACCACATTCATTGAATCAACATCATAAAATTCAACAGTAAATGGCACATCAACAGTATACAAAGGTTTTTCTTTCATGTTATTGCTCCACTATATCAGAAACAAACAAAAAGTCTAATGGTTAATTATTTTGAACGCTATTCTTTTCGCCAAAAATCATAAAAATTGTAAAATTGATATGGAAATTCCTTGCAGAATTTTTCCAATTTGCCGGCAAACTCGGCGCAAAGCTCCTTTAGTCTCCCATCACGTTCTTTTCGGCTGCAATGTAAATCAATCTTAGATTTTTCTACAAAAATATTATATTTTGGTGACAAGGAAGCGTTTTTCGTTCTAAGCCCAAACATATAGTAAACAGGCATTTCAAGTAGCGCCGGAATCAAAAAAACTCCATAAGGGAATTCTGCTTCCTTGCCAAGAAATGGCACTTTTATGCAACGATGTCGCGTATTTGCATTTGAACTTGTTCTGTCGCCGGCAAAAACCACAAGCCCACCAGCCTCAAGCGTGTCCTGAATTTTTTCCATAGAAGCAGGGCCAATTTCAGAAGTACTGATCACATTCAGCGCCGCCTTGGAATTTATTTCCATCAGAATTTTATTGAACTGCTCAGTAGACTTCATTTCCATAATGATTGTTACCGGAATCTGGCGACTGACACCAGTTCTGTCAAAACTTGTCATGCTACGCAAAAGTTCCATATTTCCCAAATGGGAAGCAAAAACAATCGCACCTTTTCCTTCATCCAGTCTTTGCAAAAACTCAGTACTATCGTCTTCGTGAAACACAAGTCTTTCATACGAAAATCTTCCAAGCCAGCCTTCCATTTTTTCAATGATGGTCATAGAAAAAGAAAGAATCTGAGAAAACGGACTTATTCTCTTTGGGCATTTTCCGCCCGTATAAGCTTTAAGATTCTGCTGATACAGTCTGGCAGCGCTTCTTGCACGTTTTGAAGTCAAATAATAGAAAAATGCTACTGGATAAGCAAAGCTAAGCACCAAAGGCTCTGGCAAATGTTTCACAAGTGCAAATGTAAACATTAAAGGGCGGTTGGAAGAAACAACTTCCTTTTCCTGGGTCCAATGAAGAGTATTGCTCTTGTTGCACGAATCCGAATTATTTTCCACCATTTACCAGCCTTTTTATGTTTCTTCCCAAAAGAAAAGGAAAACGAACGAACATGCCAATGCAAAGTCTCGCATAAGTCAAAGATATACGAACATTGTCAAAAAAAATTCTGAAATTAGATATACCATCAGAAGGATAACTGACTTTTACCGATTCAGAAATAACTGGAACCCCAGCCCAACTCAAGTGAACCAGAATATCTATGTCATACCCCATTCGGCCGTCCAATATGGCATGGCCGTTAAGACACTTGCAATACGATTCCACCGGATAGATTCTAAAACCTATCATGGCATCTTTTATGCTTTTAGAAAGGGTTACTACCATCACAAAAAAATTGGCTACCTTTCGGCCATTCACGCGTTTTTTTGGCGCATCCTTATCGTATTCTGGATAGCCGCACACAAGTGCCTTTGGATTATTCTGTGAAATAGACAAAAAGCGCTCTACTCTGCTGGCATCGTGCTGCCCGTCTGAATCAATCTGAAGTATATGGGTAAGCCCAAGTTCATGGGCTTTTCGCACGCCATCATTCATAGCGCGACCTTTGCCGCCATTTTTAGCACGAGTCACAAGCACAACCTGGTTATAATTTTGGGCAACTCTAGAAATATGCGCTTTGTTAGCATCATCATTTCCATCATCAACGACAATGATGGGTACGTCATAACACAAAAGCTGTTTTACAACATTTTCCAGTGCGGCACCATGATTATAAACGGGAACAACAATTCCCCAACGATAGGTTTTTGTCAAAATTCAAAATTACTCGTCAATATAAGCAAATGAACCAGAAGAATATACTTTTTCTGAGTTGTTGAAATCAGCCATATTGAAAGAAACAATTCCTTTAGCGGTATTTTTTGTAAGATCAAGACGAATTCTTGTATCCGGAAGAATTGGTGCAGAAAATTTGATTCTGCGGATTGTTGGAATATATCTCTGAGTCTTAAAGTATTTGCGTGAAAAACGTGTAATTACTTCAAACTGAGCAACAGCTGGCAAAAGCTTGAATTCAGGAAAATGCCCGTCAAAAAAATCGCTTGTCGCAGGAATTACAAAATCCAAAGCAACTTTATCATCTGCCTGTTCAAGTACCTTTTCGTTTTCAATTGAATGGAAATTAACTGCCATAAAAACCTCGCCTAAATATAACCTATTTTAAATATATTGTCAGTAATTACTCTTTTTCAAAAAGTTCAATGATTTCGTTTTTGTGAACTTTCCCCTGCACATCACATGGCAATTTATCCAGAAAACGCCATTTTTTTGGCAGCACAACATTTTCGAAAAACTGCATAAGATAATCATGGAACCAGCGGTTTATCAGATACTTTTCCGTACCCTGAAATTTGATCTTTCCTTCCTGATTAAGCACAATTGCTGCCGCAAGAAACTGGCGAACTTCATTTGCGAGCGCCACAACTTTAACTTCAGAAACTAGACCGCTTTGCATAATTCGGTTTTCAACCTCAGGAAGAGAAATCCGCTTTTCTTCTATTTTTACAATCGAATCTGAACGGCCTTTAAGAAAAAAGCGTCCATCCGGTTGAATATCAGCCAAATCAGCTGTTGCAAAACCTTCTGGATTTTTAATGTATGGAGAAATAATACGGAGACATCCATCATCACCAAGCCATATCTTCGCATTGTCAAAAGGAGTCCACTTAAGGCCATCCACATTTTGCTGACGATAAGCAATACCACTAGTTTCTGTACTTCCATAAACTTCAAGAGGACAAAAGCCAAACACCTTTTCAGTTTTAACCGCCAGTTCTTCGCTTACCGCACCACCGCTAGTAAAAATCCATGGGTCTTTCATGCAAAGCTTTTCTTCAATTTCCACAGTTCGCTTCAAAAAAGACGGTGTAGCTATCAGAATATATTTTTCATCATCAAGTTTTTCAAATTCTTCTGGATATTCCACGCGATTGCGGCGGAACGGTACCCCTAACGTGAATGGCAAACTTGATCCAAAAAGAAAACCGTAAATATGATGCTGGCTTACAGTTGTAATCAGTTTACGGCTTGTAAATTCCGTTCTCCATTTAGATATAATAAACTCATTATCAAGCTCGAATTCTGTCATTCGCTGAGGAACGGCTTTTGGCTTTCCTGTAGAACCAGATGTGTACATCAAAATCTGAGTTTCATCCGCATTTATTTCAGGCAAATCCCTTACATACGATTCAGCCGGCGCTTCGCTTTCTTCTATTATTTTTTGAATATCAAATGCACCGCTTACATTTTGATCTGAAAGAAATCCGGTTCCCTCAGTTCGAATTTCTGCAATGTAGCTTTCTGAAATATTCTGCGTCAGAAGTATACGTTTTTTGCACTGCAGAAGGGCAACGAAAGTACACAAAAAATACCAGTAGTCTTCGCAATGCAAAATCCAATCCTGCGCCGTCTTGCTTTCTAAAAAAGCGCGCATTTTAGCAGATTCCACAAGAAAATCCTTCCAGGTTTTGTATTTACCCAAAGACCACTTGTCTTCAAAACAAACAACATCATTATCCTTTCTGGAATCTGCCCTAAATTTTGTAAAAGAATGTGTAGGAACCATTTTTTTATATACCTGCCGTCTAACAAGATATTCTATTGCAAACAGCATTCCCATCAATACATAGGAAATGCCTCCATTATATACTGACCAAACCTTATTGTTCAGTTCGTCGTTTCCAAAATCGTACAATGCCGTCCAGACAGAAATGCTTCCGTTAAGAATAAAAAAAATACACCATATCACTGTAACCTTAAAGCAATATTTGAGTACGGCGCTTTCCCGGCTTGACCCCACGATGCTTTTGTCTGTCATACACGCAAATCTAAATATTATGTTGGGCTTAAAGAAAAAAGTGGATGCAAAAGTAAGAAAAAAAATTACGCTTACCGAAACGGAGTAGAGCTTTAAAAAAAGGGACTGCTGGGTTACAAAACAGGCTATTCCCACAATTAAAAAAAGCGCTGAACTGAGCATCGGTCGCCAGTCAAGCGCTTTTTTAGAATCAGAATTCCTATTCCCAACAGCACTTGTTCCACTCAAAAAGAATGAAATTGCAAGCACCATAATGCACAGCGACAATACCCTAACTGGAAACCTAAAAACAACAAGCATCAAAAACACCAGCACAGGATAAAGCGCTGAAATAACATTTAAAAGAATCTTAGGAAATTTCTTCATTTATCCCATATATGGAACAAGTGCGTCTACAACATCCTGAACAGTCTTTACTGTCTTGAAAATTGCAGGGTCGAACTTTGTACCAGCTGGCATGAATTCCTTCATCTTCTGAATAAGATCGATAGAGTCGATAGAATCAAGATCCAAATCATCAAAGAGAGTTGCATCTGGAGTGATATCACCTTCATCGATTTCAAATTCTGAAACAAGAATGTCTTTAAGTTTTCCAAAAATTTCGTCTTTTGACATTAGTCGTTACCTCTTGCCTGGTTAATGTATTCAGCCAATGCATCAATCGATGCAAAATGCTTTTTATTATCCGCACTTTCAGAAGAAAATTTTACCCCGAATTTACGCTTTAATCCAACGCTAAGCTCAAGAGCATCTATTGAATCAAGTCCAAGGCCCTCTCCGAAAAGCGGCTCGCTATTCACGATGTTTTCTGGAGCAATATCTTCCAACTGAAGCGTGTTAATAATCACTTCCTTTATTTCTTGTTTTAACTGGTCTAAATTATCCATTTGCATTATTCCAATCTTAACACACTTTCATATTATTATAAACATATAAAAAATGCAATATAATGACGAAATTGCAGAATATGTCACCCATTCTATACTTCAGGGGCTACTTTTTTATCTCTATTAGTTTTGTAATATTTTTCGTTTTCTTCGATTGCGCTAAAAATAACTTCCTGCATTTTTTCTGTAAGGCGTTTTGCTGCAATTGATTCTGGAAGCTCTGCATATTCATCAATTTTGATTTCAGGCAGCAGCTTGAATGCATAAATCATCGGCTCTTCATGATTGAATGACCAGGTTGGATCATGTTTACCCAAGCCGTACTTGTCGTTTCCACCCACAAGAATCGGCTGCACGCCACATTTTGCATAATAGGCAATTCGGGCTGCACCTTTTTTATAAGGATTTGTACCATGGCGTGGTGAACGGGTTCCTTCAGGGAATATGATTACGTTACATCCATCATCAAGCGTTTCCTTGCAAAGGCGACAAAGCTCATCAAAATCCAATGTATTTACAATATAGCACTGACGGATTACACCACCAAGGATTCCGTTAGCCAGACCACCTCTTACAATGCAGTTTGCATTTGGAACCATAGACATGATAAAAACAAAATCCAAAAGCGACGGATGATTTGCAACCAGAACTTTAGAATGAAGATTTTTGTATGCAGCTCGGTCATCCACAACCAGCTTAATGATTCCTGTAGCCCTCATAAAATTAATGAACATTCTGAAGGAAGCCGAAACAAAAGCCCTGGCTTTTTCCTGGAATTTTTGTTTTGGATGAACAAATACGCGAATCCATGGAAAAACAAGAACTGCAAGTACAACACTGCCAATACCAAAAAACGCAATGAAAAATAATTTCAAAAATGATCTGTAAGTATACAAAAACCAGTTCTTAACTTTCGGAAGTTCCTTATGATTATACTTCTGTCTGATTTCTTCTTTAGTTTCCGTACTCATATCGACTCTCTTATAAACTTTTTTACATCTTCTATTTTATCAATATCAATTGATTTTGCACAGTGTACACTTTTTTTACGACTCAATAGGCAGGCAAATGCCATTGGTTCGCTGTTTTCAGAGCGTAACTCGCCATAAACTTCCGGCACAAACTCATCTGCATATACAAATATAACACTTTCCTCATCTCCACAAAGAAGAGGGGATGCCACCCCCTTCATTGCATGGGCAAACGCATTTGCCTGATTATTGTTGCTGCATGACGGATAAATAACCGAGTAACCAGCCTTAAGCTTCAGGCAGATTGTCGCGGCCGCAATGGGTGTATTGAACACAGAAAGAGAGAAACCTGCCGGCATGATTTCTGAATCTTTAATCAGATTTTCGTTAATGCTGAATTCTCGCTCTATTTCGCCTCTAAACGAAACAAACACCTGCTTACATTCGGATGCTTCAGGAATTTTTTCCAACAAATCATGAATCACTTGTATTGTCATTCGTGTAATTTGGCTCAAACGCCTTTTGAAAAGAGGATCCGCAAATTCCAGCTTAGGACTGCTTTTTTCGCATTTAATCGAGCGAGTTCCATTTTTCCATTCAATCCACTCATCGTGAGTGGTAACCCCAGGCGCCCAGCAAAAAAATTCAGAACTGTAGATTTGTGGAAAATTCATACGGAAACATTAACCTAAAAAACGCTTATTCGCAAGGTTCATTTTTTGGAAGAAATTTTATGTAGATTTCAAAAAGTTTTATGATGCTATTCATCGTTGCATCATCAGTGGGCAAAGCAAAAAGACTACCTACCCCACTTTCAGGATTTTGGCGAACTGTTTCCTTTTTTTGAATTATATACAAATCCATCTGCTGAAGGACAACCGCTGCCATCATCGCAGAGGTAGAACGCAACTCCGTTGGCGTAAGTTTTTTCAATTTGCCGGCTTCAACAAAGCCCTTTATTAAAAACAAAAAACCTTCTTCAATCTTCTCAATCTCGTTTTTGCGGATTTCCATGGCAGAAACGTTAAAATATTGTTCAGTATGGATAAACGAATAAATTTGAAAGCAAGGTTCTTCTTCATAAATATTGATGAAACGCTTAATTATCTTTTTGAAAACACTTTGAACTGAATCATCAAAAAGATTTGGTTTTTCCCGCAATTCATCGGGAATAAAATTCACGTTGGAAAGGTACATTCGGCAATAATCCAGCGTTACCGCATACATTTCGTCCTTGCTTTCAAAGTGGTTATATAGGGAAGCTTTTTTTATCTGCAGAATATCCGAAATATCCTGCAAAGATGAAGCTCCAGCCCCATTTTCAAATGCAGAAAAAAGGAACGCATTTATAATATTTTCTTGAGTTATTCTTTTTTTCGCCATGTGTCTAACAGCCTTTATGCATATCAGAATTAGATTCTTCGGTCAAAAAATCTTTTATTTCAATCCAAATCGAAGCTTTGCCTTTTCCATTTTGCTTCGAATAGTAAAGCGCATGATCGGCTTTATTCAAAACCTCAGAAAGGTTGAAATATTCCTCTGCATCAAAATTCGACGAAATGCCAGCGCTGAATCCCAGACGGTTTTCTGGTTCTACATTAACTTTAGAACCAATCAAATCCTCCAGTTCATCCAGAAAGAAATTCTTGTTTTCAAGGGCTTTATAAAGCCGGCTACAAATCTTTTTGGCATCCTTGCAGTTCGTCTCTGGCAAAATCACAATGAATTCATCTCCACCAAAGCGACCAATGAAATCAACTTCTCTGAAAACTTTTTTCAGCATTGCTGCAAAACCAGCAATCAGAAGGTCGCCAGCTTCATGTCCATAATTGTCATTATAGAATTTAAAATTATCCAGATCCACAAAACATACAGATTCTTCCCGAGTCAGCTTTTTGGAATTATACCTGCGGAGCTTTTTGTCTTCCAATTCAATAAATTCATCAAGAGCTCGCCTGTTCTTCAACTGTGAAAGCTGATCTATAGACGACATATACGTCAGATACTCATTCTGCATATACATGACCAGCTGGGACTGAACGCTTGTTATGGCAATATTCAGAATATTCAGCTCTTCTGGAGAAAATAGCGACGCTTCGTTTTGTGCAATAAAAATCAAGCCTTCATAATCAAATTTAGAAATGTCATAGACATACCAGCCTCTCTGCTTATCCATAAGCAGATTGCCATTTGATTTACTCTTTCTAAGCAACTTTTCCAGTTCCTTTTCAGCAGGAACCTCTACATTAGAGCGAAAAATCGATGACAGCTGTTCCCACTTTCCGCTTGTCTTTTTTGAAATCACAATGGCTTCTGCAGTCGTGTAGTCAAACAATGCTTGAAGAACCCTTTCAGCATAAGATTTGTAGCTGGTAATATCCCCACCAAAAGACATAATTCTATTCAAGAACTGAGAATCTCTAAGTCTGCCATGAAGCTGATTCACCAGGCATTCCTTTTCGGCTTTTTCTTCGATATAGGAAAGATTCACATTCAGTGCCTTGAATGGTTCAATGTTGTTTCGGTAATCATCTATCGTTACACCAGACGTTTTACCTTTTGTAAAATAGTCCATTCCCCTTTCCAAAGCCAGGGAAAAACCTTCCTTTAAGTATCTGTCCGATTCGATTTTATAACCATATTTGTCAAGCCAGCAGGCAAATTCGTAGTACATAAAAACCACTCTGTAGTCTTCATTCATACCAAACTGACGTGTTTCTTCAATCACTTTCTGAAATTCTTCGCAGGCTGCATTAATTTTTTTTTCTGAAAGGTCAATGAAACTCTTCAAAAGCAGAAGCAAAGGCTTATCTATATAAGTCATCGGTTTTCCGCTATGAGAAATATTATGGTGATTAATTTTTGCACGAATAATATCGCCGTTATAGAAATCGATCAGGGATTTGTAAACCAGGATATCGTTGTATTCTGGCAAAAATGAATTCAATATTCGTTCGTTCAAACTCAAAAGGTTAAGCAAATGCATTATGGTCCCATAAAGCGGATATGCTTCATCAAAATGCCTGGAAAAAAACAAAGAGCGGGCAACATTCTGCAAAGTGATGATTATTTCCGGATAGTCGGACAATTCATTCAATCGTTCCACAAAACCGTTGATCAGCTCAAAGGATTTTCTGAATTGGGCCGTCATTAAGTATTCATAGGAAAGACCGTTTCTAATTTTTATTATAGCAGACATTTCCCCGATTTCAGTTCGAATATCATTGCATTCAAGATACAGTCGGTTGGCTTCATCCATCTTTCCCATTTTAGAGCAGATAATTCCTTTCCAATGGCATGCGGTTGAAAGTCCAAAGTTATTGTTCAGTTTTCGAGCCAGTTTTTCAGCTTCATCAAGTTTGGAAATCATCTGCACATATTTCGTGGAATCGTCTACATAAGCCCAAGGCATTGTGAGCATGGTAGTAAGACAGTTGTTGACAAATCCATGATCCATAAGCAGATTCAAGGATTCATTGTATTTATCTAGAGATGATTTTGTGGCAACCTGCTCCATAATGATGTATTCCATCATTCGGCCATAAGCGTAATATTGTGAACCTTTGTTATTTCGCAGTTTTTCAATTACCAGATTCGCATATTTCAAAGCAGATGCATTTGCATTCTTCATATTGAAAACCTGGCAGGAAAAGAAAAGCGCTTCTATATCAAGCTCATCATCTCGCTGCTCTTTAATAACATTGTTCAAATAAAGGGAAGCCGTATCATATCGGCCGGCATAAAAATAGCAAAGTGCCATTTCCATAAAAAGCGATCTGTTTTGAAGTTTATTAAAGCCAAAGCGGCCAATATCCTTTGCAATCCAATCTGAAATCTGACAACCCTGATCCAGCGAAACAAACATTCTGTTGTTTCTGAGGGAATTATAAATTACATCAAAATCCGTTACATTGGTTTTCGATACAAGTTTAGAATCTTCCTGCTTCTCATCGCTGTCCAACTCTGAAATGGTAAAGAAATTTTTATTGTTGCTTATGGAATCAAAAAACTTCGTCATGACTTCCGTGCAATTGTCCATTCGTTCAGTATCAAAGCAAAATACGAATTTTGCCTGAGTTTCGATTTTTTCCAATTCCCGTATGATATCAATCGCTTCTTCACAAATAAATTGGGCATTCAAAATAACAAACTTGGCATCTGGAACAGATTTTAACAATTCCAATATGGTTTTTCGGAAGCGCAACTTTTCGTAATAAATTTCGATTGGTACTAAAATATCTGTCCTTTCTGTTGCAAAGCCATATTTTAAATATGATTTAAAAGTATTTTTTTGCAAAATGTAGGATTTTTCTTCAATTAGAAATTCCGAAGGTCTGTACATCGAAAGGATTTCCAAAAAAGGCTTTAGGGGAGAAAAATCCTTTTCCATATCGATGACAGTCGCATCTTTTTTAAGAGAACCAATGAGCTGTTTTACAGAATTACCTGGCAGAGAAACATAACAAACATGCTCATGATAGCTTTCGAAAAAACTTTCTGTAAATGACGAATAAATATCAGAAGAGCTCATAAAAAAATTATAACATCGACCCACCAAAACTTCAACGAATTGATTTACACCCAATTTGGCTATATACTTTAAACCTATATCAAGTAATGGAGTCCTTCATTTATGGAACAATCTTTACCTAAAACTTTACCTAAAATGCTGCAAAGAACAGCTACTGAGTATCCGGAAATCCCGGCTCAGTTTTCAAAACTCAAGGACGGCTCTTTTGAACAAATCTCCTACCGGGAATTGTATCAGCTCAGTCTTGATGCAGCTGCCGGACTTCTGCATCTAGGAGTACAACGTGGTCAGCCTGTCGGACTCATTTCCGACAACCGAAAAGAATGGCAACAGATTGATATGGGTATCATGGCTATTGGGGCTGTGGATGTCCCTCGCGGATGCGATGCCACTCTAATCGATCTTGAAGCAATTCTTTCAATTACAGAGTGTTCTATTGTCATTGCAGAAAATTCTTCACAAGTAAAGAAAATCATTTCCCTTAAAGAAAAACTTCCTGCACTGGCTCAGATTATTTGTTTCGATCCTGCAACTGAAGAAGTGCTGAAAGAAGCAGAATCTTTGAATGTTAAGGTTTACACTTTCGAAGAACTAATTAAACTTGGCCAGACATATAGAATTGATCACAAAAACGCTGTGGAAGAAGAATTGGAAAAAGGTAATTGGGATGACCTTGCCTGCATCATCTTTACATCAGGAACCACTGGCACTCCAAAAGGCGTAGAGCTTACCCATGGAAATTTCCTTACACAACTTGCTGAGTTGCAGGAACGAATCATGCTCAACCCTGGCGACAGGGCATTGCTCGTTTTGCCAATCTGGCACGTTTTTGAACGAGCCTGCGAATATGTTATCATGATTCAGGCTTGTGGGCTTTGCTACTCAAAGCCTATCGGAAGCATACTTCTTGCCGATCTTGCAAAACTGAACCCCCATCTTTTACCTGCTGTTCCACGAGTTTTTGAAGCCGTCTATGATGGAATTACCAGAAAGATGCGGACAACTGGTGGCATTGTAAATGCCATGTTCAACTTCTTTGTAAAGGTTGCAATCATTCACAGCCGGATGCATCGCAAAATGTTCAACCAGGACATTTGTCTTACCAGATACTACACCGTTGCCTGGTGGTTTTTGTTCCTGATCCCATGGTGTTTGATGTGGCCTCTTAAGCTTTTAGGAAACATCCTTGTGTTCAGAAAAATCAAAGCGATGCTTGGAAAAAATTTCCGCGCAGGTGTAGCCGGCGGCGGTGCATACCCAAAATATATTGACGAATTTTTCTGGGCAATCGGCATAAAGATCGTAGAAGGATATGGACTTACAGAAACTGCACCAGTTATTTCTGTTCGTCCGATTGCAGCTCCTGTTTTTGGAAACGTAGGGTCTCCAATCCGTGGCGTAAAAGCCCGAATCGTTGATCCAGAAGATGGTTTCGTGCTTGGTCGCGGCAAATTCGGCGCCATCCAAATTTCAGGCGGAACCGTAATGCGTGGTTATTACAAACGTCCAGACCTTACCGCAAAAGTAATGACTTCTGACGGTTGGCTTGATACAGGTGACCTTGGATTCATGACCATTCATGATGAAATCGTAATCAAAGGCCGCAAAAAGGATACTATCGTTCTTCGCGGTGGAGAAAACGTTGAACCGCTCCCAATCGAATGCAAATTGACAGAATCCAAGTTCATAAAATCTGCTGTAGTAGTTGGTCAGGACCAGCGATATCTTGCAGCCCTTATTCTTGTTGATGAAGATGAAGTTAAGAACTTTGCCGCTGAAAACGGCATTCAATATGACACTTACGAAAATCTTTTGAAATCAGAAGATATCCAGAAGCTTTACGATACAGAAATAAACTCGCTGGTAAGTTCAAAAACAGGTTTCAAGATGTTCGAACGCATCAATAAGTTTGCTCTCATTACAAAGCCGTTTGAAGTAGGCGTGGAACTTTCTGCAAAGCAGGAAATCATGCGTTACCGTTTGAACGAAATCTACAAAACTGAAATCAACGGTTTGTTTGCAGAAGAAAAATAATCTGCTGCGCAAAAATTGTCTTGGCTAAAAAAACTAGAACCGGACGATTTTTGCGCCAGATTTTTTATCTTTCTGCAAATTTTCACTTTTTTTAGTAAGATTCAGCTGGATGCAATCGCCAGATGCCATTGCTCCAGCATCCTTACCAACAGCCAGAACAAGCCCCATATTGCTACAAGCATAAAATCCAGTTCTATATCCAGGCAATTTTAATCCATCCGAGGCAATGCGCAAAGAAAGGTCTGTTTTCTTATCTGCCCTTTCAGACGCATTCTGCACAAATCCCAATCTTCCATAAACAAAACTTATTACAGCACGATCTTTTGGGAGTTTTGCTGCTACCGAAAGTTTCAAAAGCTTTGCAGGCGCTTTCTCTGTGGTAAACGAAAAATTACACCATTTTGCAGTTCCACCATATCTTGCATGCAGGCCGCTCATCGGACACTTTTCCATATGAGGACAAGGCGAAACAATATGAAAACCATCTTGAATCATTTGATCGCGCATCAAGCTAACAAAATGCGCCGCGGTTGGCATGCCTGGTTCAGCAATAAAATACCCGGTTCTCTCACAGGAA
Organism: Treponema sp.; assembly: GCA_016297405.1. Taxonomy (GTDB): domain Bacteria; phylum Spirochaetota; class Spirochaetia; order Treponematales; family Treponemataceae; genus Treponema_D. Next base: position 6,719 of record JAEDGP010000022.1, on the reverse strand, counting down.
TATGATTTAAAAATCTGAAACTGTTTTTTTGCCAGTTCATCCGGCTTCAGATTGCTTTTTTGAGCCAATTCATTAAACATGTTTGCACTGGAAATAAAAGCGGCCTTTTCTTTTATTGATACACCCGGTTCGCCCTTAATGCGAATAATATTCCAGTTTGAAGGAGCATTTTGGTCTGAAGGCCGAACTTTTGCTGCTACTGAAAGATATATTTCTTCGCCAACCGACATGGAATTTGGAGAAAGATCCACACAATACCAGGTAAGCTTTTTGTTGCGAAGTTCAGGGCGAGAAAGCCACAGGGCAGTAACAACTGTAAGCGGCCCTGTTCCCAAATCAATGCATACATCACCATCTTGCAAATCAAAGGCGTTTTCCGGCAAATTAGAAAAAACTCGCGTAAGGCGAACCAGATTCCACCAGGTAAAATAGCGCAAATATGCAGAAAACTCTTCCTTTGCATTCATGTAACCCATTCGCCTGTTTTCTCGCTGATCAGTCAACTGGTGGGAAAGCTCAAGAATATCTTTTGGAAGCTTGTTTATCTGGCGGGTATTCATTGGACAAACACCCTGCACTATAGAATCAAAATTTTCCAAAGCCTTTACGGAATCTTCCGGAAGCTTTTCAAAATCAAAAAGCGCAGATTTACCCACGAACCTGGCATCTTTTTCAAAAGGCACAGTTTCCAATCTCACTTTCTGTGGTGTATCAAAACTCTTCTTTGGGCCAGGCTTAAATTCAGTTTTTTTTCCGCCCTTCTCTACAGTTCTCTTTTTGCTGAACTGATCGTACCACTTACCACCAGCATTCTCGTCTTTTTTCATGTTAATTCCCGTATTTCTTTACACAAAAATACAATTCGGTCAAATCTTTGCGCAAATCCTGAATCATTTTGATTATATCCGCATTATCATTCACAGCATCCGAATCACAGATAATCTGATCCCGTGCCCCTTCAATCGTAAATTTCTTCTCTTCGATTAAAAACTTAAGGCGCATAACTAATTCAATTTCACGATCAGAATAAATTCGCTTACCGCCAATATCCTTCTGCGGCGCAAAACCAGGAATGACCGTTTCCCAATAGCGCAAGACATGAGCTTTTACACCTGTGATTTCTTCAACTTCACCGATTGTTCGCATTACGAATCAAACCTATTTTCCCACTTTTGACGGCTAGCCTTCATTTCCAGCTGAACAGGAATCTTGTCGAATCCAAGATCCTCGCGAATTCTGTTTTTCAGGAAAGTAATATATGTTTCAGGAACAACTTCCGGCCTGGTTGCAAAAATAAGAAAACTAACCGGATTCGTACTCTTCTGAATCATATAGCGGATTTTAAAATGCGCAGTTTTGCTTGCCGGAGGCGGATATTTGAAAAGCCAATCTTTCAAGGCCATATTCAAACCAGAAGTATCCACTTTGTGATGCAATTGTTCATTCAACTCAATGGCTGTGTTCAAAAGATCCTTAATGCCAGTTCCTTCAAGAGCCGAAAGCGGAACGATTGGAGCATATTCCATCTGACCAAACATGATGTTGATCCACTTTTTTGTATCCTTGAAAGTTTTCTTGTCCTGATTTTGTGTATCCCATTTGTTCAAAACAAAGACAATGCCGCGGCCGCGTTCGTAGGCAAGATTACAGATCTTCTTATCCTGTTCGGCAAGTCCTTCCTGAGCATCAATCATCAAAAACACAATATCACATCGATCCAGTGTTTTGATTGCACGATTTACCGAATAATATTCGACATTTTCGTGAACTTTTGCACGCCTTCTGATGCCGGCAGTATCCAGAACTTCAAATTTCGTTCCATTGTAATCAAACTTACCTTCAACAGTGTCTCGAGTAGTGCCGGCATAATTGCTGACAATCGATGCGTCTGAATGAGTAAGCCTGTTGGACAAGGTTGACTTGCCAGTGTTTGGCTTTCCCATAATCGCTATGCGAATAGGACGATCTCCTTCAATTTCGCGAACATTCGAAAAATCACACTTAGAAACAAGCGCCTTTGAAAGCTCAGAAATATTGTCTCCATGTTCCGCAGAAATAAAGAACATTTCATCAAAGCCAAAGCGAGCAAAATTCCACGCCTCGTTTTCGTTTTTTCCGCCTTCCGTTTTGTTTACAGCCGCAATGACCTTATTCCAGTACGGGCGCAACTGCTTTATAAATTCCTCATCTTCCCCAGTAATCTGACTTGCTTCCAGCAACAAAAGAATTACATCCGCTTTGGCAATCATTTCCAAAGAACGCTCTGCAACCAGTTCATCAAGAACGGCTTCCATAGTTCCTTCATCACGCTGAAGCTTATAACCACCTGTATCCATAAGATGAACAGGATTTCCATTTATCAAAGCTGTTCCTTCAACAGGATCGCGAGTTACGCCTGGTGTTGGATCAACAATTGCCAGACGCCGCTGCATGAATCTATTGAACAGAGTCGATTTTCCTACATTTGGACGACCGGCAATTACAACTAAAGGAAGCCCCTCATAGAATTTATTTGTAATACCATTCTGTTTTTCTTTTTCAATAATCTGAATTTCTTCTGGACTTTCCTTTGGTTTTGAAAAATCCGGCTTTGTTTTTTTTGCCATTTTTACCGCCATTAAAGTCTGTTAAGACGTTTGGAAGATATTGCCTGCATTTCGGCAAGTGTAAATTGTGAAATAACCTGCTTTACCTTGGAAATGATTTTTGGACTCATACTCAGACTTCTGATTCCAAGGCCACCAAGAACAATAACGCTGTCTTTTCTGCTTGCCATTTCTCCACAAACAGAAAGCGGAATGTTCTCTTTTTTTGCATTAGTTATTGTCATTGAAATCAATCTTAAAACAGCAAGATTAAATTCATCGTAAAGTTCTGAAACATTGGAGTTTTCACGGTCGATTGCCAAAGTATATTGGGTCAAATCGTTTGTTCCCAAAGAAAAAAACGAACATGTCTTCGCCAGACAATCGGAAGTTAAAGCAGCTGCGGCTGTCTCAATCATGATACCAATTGGAACATCTGGATTAAACGGAATATTTTCTGATGCAAGGCTTTCTCTCACTTCCGCCGCAATCGCAAGACACTGATTAACCTGATCTGCAGATGTAATCAGTGGCAACATTATCCTTAGATTTCCGTAAACACTTGCCCTGTAAAGGGCACGAAGCTGGGTTTTCAGAATCTGAGGATAAGCCAAACTCAAGCGAATGGCACGCATTCCCATCAACGGATTTTTCTCTGCCAGCATCGGCATATTTGCCGACTTTATGAGCTTATCGCCACCAGCATCCAATGTACGAATCGTTACCGGCTTACCACCCATTATTTCCAGAACTTTCTTATATGCCTCAAACTGCTGCTCTTCGTCAAAGTTTTTTGCACTAGCACCACCAACCACTTCAGACCGGCTCATATACAAAAACTCTGTTCTGAACAAGCCAATGCCGTCAGCGCCTTCTTTTGCTGCAATTTCAGCTTCTTCCGGTGTACCGATATTTGCATAAAGCGAAAATTCGACGCCATCTTTAGTCGCAGCCTTTTTATCCAGAAAAAGCTTAAGCTGCTCAGCCTGCTCCTGATTATCTGCAATCTTGCTTTTATATTCAGTTAAAGTAACATCATCCGGATCAATAAGGATTTCGCCACCATCCGCATCAACAATGACCGTCTGATTATTTTTCAGCGACTTTTTCAGACTTGAACCATTCAATCCCACAACTGTTGGAATCCCGTAATTTCTTGCCAAAATTACAACATGGCTTGAAACGCCGCCTTCCGTTAAAGCAAGTCCTTCAATCTTTCTCTTCGAAAGAATTATAGTATCTGTAGGACTCAATGATTCGGCAATAATGACACATCCATCTGGTACCTGATTGATATCAAAAGGATGAATATTCAGCATCTCATCTATTACCTTGCCAAAAATATCGGTAATATCCTGAGCCCGCTCTGCCAAATACTCGTTTCCTGCATTTCTTAAACGCGAAGCGTATTCTTCGGCTTTGTAATCAATTGTCCATTCAATATTGAAAAGCGATTTTTCGTATTCGCTTTTTACTTCCTTCAGGAACACCGGATCACCAAGCATCAGAACATAGGTTTCAAAAATCTCTTTCTGAAGATCACAAGATTTATCATCTTTTGGCAATTTAGAAAGCTTTTCTTTAACATCCTTAACAACCACAGAAATGGCATCTTCAAAACGCGTCCACCCCTCATCAATTTCATAAGGAGTTATCTTTTTTTGAGGAATTACTCTTTTTACTCTGTCAGGAATAACAAATGCAGGTCCAATTCCTGCGCCATCTGCAGCAGATATACCGAAAAAAACTTCCATAACCTTGCAATTATAACAAATGGCTTGGGTAGGTGTCAAACTTATGGTGTACTAAGAAATTACATCTAAACTACTGCTTCAGATTCATCAAAAAAAGACCGGCCAAACAGACAACCATACCAACAATCTTATTCCAGGAAAGCGGCTCTCCATAAAGAAAAAATCCGACTATAAGCAAAATCAATGCAAGTGCTGAACTTTGCACAATCGATGCTTTACTTACTTCCCAACCCGCACGGTAAGCGTATAGCATGCCCACTTCCAGTCCCACAATCACAAGCCCAAGAACTATTGGCGACCAGTTGGTTTTTCTCCATTCCTGAACAATCTGTACATTTCTGTTCAGCACAAAATAAAGGAAAAACGAAGAAACGGCGCTGATTAAATATGTAATGGACATTGATGCTAACGGATCCATATCCTGTGGCAAAGATTTTGCACAAATGTGATATATAACATTCGATAAAACGACCAGCGCAATTGGCCAAACAAAATAAAACATTTAATCTCCATAAATACATCAAGGGGATAAGATCTGCCAGATCTTATAAATTCAACTTAAACACAACATTCCATCAATCTACGAAAAAACGCATTCTACGAAAAAACCCATTGATTAATTGCAGTAATCAATAGCCTTGCAGTTTAGCTCGTAAAAATCAGGTTTTACCAAAAGCTTTACGGCAGCCTTCAATTCATCCCGTTCAATTACGCCGGTTTTGCAGGCTGCGCCCAAAAGCACCATATTTACAACCTTTGAACTTTTCAAATCTTCGCAAGCCTGTTCTGTATCTACCGCCACAGTTTTTGCAACGCTTTCAAGGTATTCAATCATTGCGCCTTCTTCAAAAGTTTTTCCAGTTAAACTTGCCGTTGTAGGCTGCACAACCTTTTTATTGACGATTACCATTCCGTCTTTTTTTAAATATTCAATGTTGCGCACCGCTTCGGTAGCTTCAAACGCAATAATTACGTCTGCCTGCCCTTTTGGAATAAGCGGGCTGAACAGATTTTCCCCAATTCGTACATGACTTACAACGGAGCCACCCCTCTGAGCCATCCCAATTGTTTCTGCCGAAAGAACTCGCTTTCCACTGCTCACAGCTGCCTGGGAAAGAACCTTTGCCGCAAGAACAGTTCCCTGTCCACCAACACCACAAATCAATATATTTTTAGCCATAAAAACCTCAATTTTAAGAAGGAGGGGAAAGCCTTCCCCTCGTCACAACCGGCAAAGCCGTTTGTTCCTACCCCTTCGCCTAGGGGCGCTGCCCCTAAAACCCCGGGTTAATTTATTGCCTTAACAGGACAAACCCCTGAACACAAGCCACAGCCTGTACATAAGGATTTATCGATTTCTACAATCTGTTTGCTCTTTTCATTTTTTTCCATGCTCAGACTCAATGCAGGGCAACCAAGCTCGTTTATGCATTTTTTGCAGCCAATGCACTTTTCTGCATCAACCTTTTTTGCGCCATTAAACTTGTACCCCAGTTTTGAAGCAACCGCAATACAAGGCGATTTGAAAATAATTGCGCTTACGCCTTCGCTTTCTGATGCAGTTTTTACAGCTTCAACAGCTTTTTCATAATCAAAAGGATCAACTTCAATGATTGGCTTTACGCCAACGGCTTCTAGAATTTTTGGAATGCTTACCTTTTCTACAATTTCGCCCATCATTGTAACGCCAGTACCAGGATGAGGCTGATGCCCTGTCATGGCAGTTGTAGAATTATCAAGAATACAGATTGTCTGCTTGGACTGATTGTAAACAGCATTTACAACGCCTGTAATTCCGCTGGCAAAAAACGTAGAATCGCCAATAAAACTAAAGCAGTGACGGTCTGGCTCGTTGTGATAAAATCCTTGCGCCATTGTAATATCTGCGCCCATACACAAACATGTATCGCACATATCCAAAGGCTTTGCGTTACCCAATGTATAACAGCCGATATCGCCGCAATATGCTGTCTTTTTGCCTTTCATTGCCTGTTTTACGGCATAAAAAGAACCGCGGTGCGGACAACCAGCACACAAAACAGGCGGGCGCACAGGAAGTTCTGGTTTTGCTGCTGCGGAATTTTCAGCAGCAGAATTTGTTAAACCTGCAAGTTCCGCAACAATTTCCTTAATGATTTCTACTGTCAATTCGCCGGCTTCTGGAACTATGCCATCATGCTTTCCGTGAATTTCTACGCTGTGACCAAGTTCTTCGGCAAAACTGCCGTTTATATGAATCAATGCATCTTCAATTACAGGATCTAGCTCTTCAAAAACAGTAATTTCATCGCAACCTGCCATAAATTCTGCCGCCAGCAGAGACGGGAACGGATACGGAGTTCCAATCTTTAGAACGGCAGCATTTTTTAGTGCCTCATTT
>JAEDGP010000086.1 GCA_016297405.1 Treponema sp. | reverse complement strand
GTGGTGGTTTCGATAAACTCAACCACCGTAATGCAAACTTATTGGACAGCCTCTTTAGCGACGGCGCAGCCGGAAAAAAAGCCTTGGCAATGGATTTGATCCTTTACCAAGGCCTTTATTTTGGCAGATAATACTTATTTTTTTAAAAAGTGCATGCAGAATAGTAAATAAAACTAAAATTTATATTTGTGGAGAATCAGGCATACAGAATGCAGCAATCAAATAAGCGATGATTGGACTGCCAAATCCTATGAAAACGCAGATTAAAGCGATTATTCTTATAATTGTAGGATCAATATTGAAGTATTCGGCAATGCCTCCGCATACGCCAAAGATTTTCTTTTCTTTTGATTTGTAAAGTTTTTTTACGCTCATAAAATTCTCCATCTGAATATTTTAATTTTAGAATAAGGATGAAATTTTAGCTATTATGTCGGCACCAGAAATTACTGCACCAAGGGAACTTCCGATTGAAGAAAAAAGAAAAACCAGAAGAACGCGAAGAATGCGATTTTTGTAAAAGCCTTTTACGCTTGAGGCATCTTCGGTAAGTGTTTCCATATCCTTGACTTTAGGTTTGCAGATCATGGCCTGAACGATGCCGGCAACAAAGCCCACACCTATCAAAGGACACAATGAAGTAATTGGAGAGCCAACTGCAGAAACAAGAATTGTAATTGGATGAGCTGCTGCAATGAGCGCACCAATTCCTGCTAAAGCGCTGTTCCAGATTATCCAGCTTAGGGCCATTTTTGAGCCGGCATCTTTGCCGCCAAAATAAAATCCCACCCCAATCATTGCAATGATAATAGCAGGGATAATCCAGCCTGTAATTTTTGCGGCAGGTTTAGTAGCTGGAATCTGCGAAATTTCGGTGGTATCTGTGCTTTCGTTTTGATTTGCGAATTTTTCAAGCCAGGCCTTTACTCCTGGCAAATGTCCTGCGCCAAGAATGGCAACTATGTTATTTCCCTGTGCCTGCCAAATGTGGCTTGCAAGGTACTGGTCACGTTCATCAATAAGCACCTGCTTTACTTTAGGCAGATACTGGGAAAGGTCTTGCATCATGGTGTCCATTTCGGAGCGATTTTTTAATCCTTCGATTTCATCGTGGGAAACTTCCTCTTTGCTGAATGCGCTTCCTAATAAAAGGGTCAGTAGCTTCATCTTTCCAGAAAAGTTGTTCAAAGCCCAGGCTCTTCGCAAAGTTACCTGAATTGGCCGGTCAACCATTACAACAGGCACATTGATTTCTTCTGCAGTATTCATTGCAGCAATCATTTCGTCCCCAGGCTTTACACCAACGTTGCTGCCCATTTTTTTCTGGAAAGAGGCCAGAATCAAATTTGCCAAAAGCAAAAATCCCTGCTTTTTCTTAAGGACTTTGACGATGTCCAGCTCTCGCCAGGAATTTGGGTTCTTTATTGATTCACAGCGTTTTTCATCCAATTCAATGGCCACGCAATCAGGCTTTTTTTCAAGGATGGTGGCTTTTACTTCCTGAACGCTTTCTTCTGAAATATGCGCAGTGCCAACCAGCGTTATAGTTTTGCCGTTAAAATTCAGGATTTCCTGTGTCTGGCTCATTGTTCCATTCCCCATTCTGCAAGTCTGTATTCAAAAAACATAGGTGACTGCATTTTCTGAATTTTTACGAAATATTCTCTGGCAATCTGATTCATTCCCTTTAAATCAAAGTACATTGCAAAGTAGTACATCATTTTGCCGCGCTTGTTTTTATCGGTTTCCTTGTCTAGATCTTTCATGATGGCGTTTTCTGCGTTTACACCACCCTGATCGTGAAAAAGACGAATGATTTTGTAATCCAGTGAGTTTCTGTCCAATGGCTTCATTGCAAGTTGTGCATATTCCTTTGCTTTGAAAAGATTGTTTTCTTTCAGGTAAGTCAAAATTACCATAAGCTGATATGCGGTTGAATTAAAAATGGAATTAGCCTTAAGGAACGCGTTTCGTGCGCCGGCCCAGTTTCCCAGGTGGAATTCAAGGATTCCGATTTCTTCCCATGAATAATAATATTTAGGATTTGTTTCTATTATTTTATGGTAATCTGCCAAAGCTTCTTTGAACATGTTCTGCTCATCGTAAAGGCCGGCGCGATAGGTGTATGCCAAAAAATAGTTTGGATCAATGGAAATAGCTTTTGACCAGGCAACTTCCGCTTCCTTGAATTTTCCAGTGTATCGTTTGTATTGTCCCAAATCGATGTAGTAATCGTAGTTGTTTGGATCCAGTTCCAAAGCTTTGTTAATTTGAATTATCGCTTCGTAATAGTTTTCGTCATCTGCAGCCAATTTTCCCATATATGCGTATGCCTGGGCATTGTATGGATCTAGTTCAAGCAGGCGCTGAAAGTATCGCTTTGCTTCGTCCAGATTATCTGTGTAATAGCTCATTTGTGCATATCCGAATATAGCTTCCAGATTTGTTGAGTCTCCGGTAAGTGCCTTTAAATAGTAGTTTTTTGCAAGTTTGTATTTCTTTTTAAGCGCCTGCTGATTTCCTTTGATGATGTTTGCAGTAGGATTGTTTGGGTTTTTGGCCAGAAGCGCATTTAACGCAGTTTTTTCGTCTGTTTTGTTTTTACTTGCAATTGCAATCTGAGCCGCAAGTTCCAGGGCTTCTATGTTATCGCTGTTCGATGCAAGTAATTCATTGTTGAGTGTTTTTGCTTTTGAATAATCTCCGGCAGAAAGCAAAATCGATGCATGAAGAAGCTTTAGATCTGTGTCTGATTCGAGGGATGCTGGCAGATTCTCAAAAAGAGCGATGGCAGATTGAATGTCATTTGAAGAAAGCGCATCCTGCAGTTTTTCTACAAAAATAACGTTTGGGCTCTTTTCAGAACTGGCTGCTGATGGTGCGGCAGAAAGTTCTGATTCACTTGATGTTGGGGCTGCTGCAAAAAGATTTGCGGCCATAAAGGCTGTTACCATGCAGACAGTAATACAAGAGATGTTGAATTTTTTAATTGTCATTGTGTAATCTCCAGGTTGCAAGACGGTTGAAATTAGTCCCGTCATTATATAAACTACATTTTACAATGGTTGCAAATATATTAAAAAAGTCTTTAATATTGATTGCAATTTATGCTGTAGTTATTATCGGCATATTTGTGCTTCAATTTAAGAATGATTCTATCATATCAGAAAAATTAGGTAGCCTCCATATTACCCTGTTGGAATCTATTGCAGAAGATAATTCCGTTGGGCTTAAGAATAAGTTTTCTGCAGTGTTCAATGGACTTTCCTTTTCTGCAGATGATGATAGCCCTGCTGTTGCCAAGATTAGAGGAACGGAAAAACCTATTACTCTGATCTCTTGGGAAAAAACGTCTCCTCTTACATGTACATTCAAATTCAGCGACGATATTAGCGTCAACATGATTTTGACAGATGACACTAATCGTTCGACGTTCGCCCTTAAGGCTGATCTTCCAAAAAATGTTGAATACCTGAAGCTTCCTTATGGGCTTTCTGGAGGGGCTTCAATCTCATTCCAGAATGATCGAAAAGTGCAGATCGACTATTCGCAAGCTTCTTGGGAATTGAATGCAGTCAATATTGGTGCAAACAACCTGGTGCTTACAAAAGCAAATCCTGGAGCAACATATACCTTCTTTGATGATTCAAAAGACTTCAGTTTTGCTGTTGCTTCTTCTATGCCTGGTGCAACACTTGATGCCTACCGTTCAACAAAGAGCAAAATCAGTGGAAGCCTGATAAAGGCTTTTGCATCCGCTGTTTCTAAAAATTCCGCAATTTCAGAGCAGGAAGCGGTTTCTTATGTTGCTGCCATGGCTGAAAAGGGAAATTATTCAGCAGCACTGGATGCAATACCTGCTTCGATGAAGAAGAATCCATCTGGCTCGTATATTGCTACAACTTTCTTAGGTAACCTCGTAAATTCAAACAAATCTTTGGAAAAACAGTTACTGAATTGTGAAAATTCAATAAAGTCTTGTGCTGTCAGCGGATCTCTTGAAGCGTTTGGATTAGCTGGTATAACCGATTACATGATGATTCATCCTGGTTCCTCAACCGTTCAGTCTTATCTGAAAAAAGTTGCAGATGGCTCTTTTTCTAATGTTTCTGTAATTCAGGCATCAAATGTTTTGGCTGCCTACAATAAGCTTTTTGAAACAAACAAGGATCTTGCCGCAATGCTTGCACCGGCGGCAAATAAATGTGTAGCAAAAATCGAAAGTGCATGTAGTCTTGACGGCAAAAATATAATTATTTCTGATAACGGATCATTGCTTTCTGTAATCCAGGCGGTTCGTGCCGGCGATGCAGTAATGCAGTATGGTATAATCAGAAACAATGCGGAATACATGGCAGGTGGTGAACTGATCATTAATTCCTATGCTGGAAACTGCGATTCATTTGAACTTGGAACTTTGAGCGATCTTTATGCAATTACGGTTCATGACAACCATTATTATCCACATGTAAAAGTTATTGGTTATGATAATGGAAAAGCTGTGTGGGTTTGGACTTCGGCAGAATCTGTTTCATTTGAAAAGGATTCCCTTGGAAATATTGCTTTGGGGATCGCCTTTCAGCAGTCATATACACATTATCTGATGGTCAGCGGAATAAAATCGTTCAACAAGATTTTCATTTATGATATGGCATTCCGTACAGATCCTCGCTTTGAAACTTACAATTCTTCTGGTTATGTTCATCAGAAAGATAACGATGTGCTTTTGCTTAAATCAAGGCACAGGTCTGCTAATGAAGTCATCAGGCTTGTTTATAACACTGCAGCAGTTGAAAAACCTGCCATGGATGCAGCTTCTGCGGCTGCAACGCCTGATGCAGCTTCTGCTGGAACTGCTGAGTCTGAAAGTGCGCCTAAGACAGAAACTTCTGGCGAGTAGTAAAGTTTTTGGCGAATCGTTATAATTTTGCCATGACATTGAAAGATCTGATGAAATTACAGAACGGCAGCGACATTCGTGGCGTTGCCCTTGAAGGCGTTGAAGGCGAAGCTGTTAATCTTACAGAAGAAGCCTGTCTGAAAATTGGTGGTGCATTTGCACTTTGGCTTTCCAAAAAAACAGGTAAACCTGTTGATCAGCTTACTGTTGGAATTGGGCGTGATTCCAGACTTTCTGGCCCGTTTCTTGAACTGGCAGTTGCAAAAGGTCTTACTGCAAACGGTGTAAATGTTGTACGTTGCGGAATGGCTACAACTCCAGCCATGTTCATGTCTATTGTTTTCCCACAGACAAAATATGATGGTTCGGTAATGATAACTGCCAGCCATCTTCCATTTAATAGAAACGGGCTTAAATTTTTTGATAAAGACGGTGGCCTGGAACACGAAGATATTACTGCGGTTCTTGAACTGAGCGATGCCCAGGATGCAGAAAAAAATAAGGCTGCTGATATTTCAAAGAATGGAATCTATGATCTGATTGAAACTTATGCCGCGCATATCCGTAAAAGCATTGTAAAGGGGCTTTCTTCTTCTGAGTCTGATAAACCTTTGTCCGGTTTGAAGATTGTTGTGGATTCGGGAAACGGTGCCAGCGGCTTTTTTGTGGATAAGATTTTGAATCCACTTGGTGCAGATACAACTGGCAGTCAGTTCCTGGAGCCAGACGGATCTTTCCCAAATCATATTCCAAATCCGGAAAATAAAGCTGCAATGCAGGCAATAAAAACTGCAACTGTTGACAACAAAGCAGATCTTGGTTTGATTTTTGATACTGATGTGGATCGAATGAGTGCGGTTCTTTCTAATGGTGAAGAAGTGAACAGAGATGCAATAATTGCTATGGTTGCCGCAATCCTGGCACCATCTAATCCTGGCAGCACAATTATTACAGATAGCGTTACTTCTGATCGTCTTACATATTTTCTTGAAGATGTTTTGAAGTTGAAGCATCTGCGATATATGCGTGGTTACAAAAATGTAATCAACAAGCAGAAAGAGCTTACAGACAAGGGGATCAATGCGCCTTTGGCAATGGAAACAAGCGGTCATGGTGCATTAAAGGAAAACTACTTTTTGGATGACGGTGCCTATCTTGCTGTAAAGCTGATTATCGCATTAGCTTTGGCAAAGAAAGAAGGCAAAAAACTTGAAAGCCTGATTGAAAAGCTTCCTGCTCTTGTGGAGGAAGGTGAATATCGCTTTAAGATTGGCGCAGAAGATTTTAAATCTTATGGAAAAAATGTTCTTAGAACTTTTGAAGATCGGGCAAAGGCAAAAGGTTATGTAATGCCTGAAAGCTTTGAAGGTATTCGTCTTTCTTTCAAAGAAGGAGATGCTCAGGGATGGATTCTTTTGCGCATGAGTTTGCACGATCCTGTAATGCCAATGAATATTGAAGGAGCCAGAAAAGGTGACCTTGCAAAGCTTGTGAAAATTGCACAGGAATTGGTGGCTGGCTTTGATCAGCTGGATACAAGTTGCTTAAAATAATTTGATGGCGCAGTTTTTATCTTTTTATAAATTTTGCGTTGCACACGTTTTTTAGGAGAAAATATGTCTGTTATTCAGGGAATTATTATGGGAGTTTTGCAGGGAATTGCCGAATTCCTTCCGATTTCTTCATCTGGCCATTTGGCTGTGGTACAAAAGCTTTTTGGATTGAATGATGTGCCGTTGCTTTTTGATGTAATGCTGCATTTGGCAACTCTTCTTGCGGTGGTGCTGTATTTTAGAAGAAAAATCTGGCAGCTGCTTAAAGTTTTTGGCAGATGGATAACTGGCCGCCCAGATCCAAAGGCAGCAGAAGCTGTGCAGCCAGATGGTGCTGATTGTTCAAATGCTTGTGATGGAATGGACTTGCTTTGCGGTACTGATGCACTTGGTCGCAGAACGATTGTAGCTGTAATTCTTTCGACTTTGGTAACTGCTGTGATTGGGCTTGGCACTTCAAAACTTATTGATGATTCTGTTATTTCCATAAAGTTGACTTGTGCCGGTTTTATTGTGACTGCAATCTTGCTGGTGATTTCGTCGGTTATTGAAAAGAAGAATGAGGCTAGTGCTGATTCCAAATCTGTTCAGCTGAAAGGCATTAGTCCCCTTCAGGCTTTGTTCATAGGATTGATGCAGGGCGTTGGCACTTTGCCTGGCATCAGCCGCAGCGGTTCAACTATTGCGGGCGCCCAGCTTTCAAAAGTAAATCGACAGGCGGCTGGCGAATATTCTTTCATAATTTCTATACCTGCGATTTTGGGCGCCTTTGTGCTTGAATTAAAAAAGTATATGGAAGCGGGCCAGGCAGCTGGATCTGGTGCGTCTATTGGAGCCGCTCCATTGATTGCGGGGTGTGCAGCTGCATTCGCATGGGGGTATCTTTCCCTTGCTTTCTTGATGAAGCTGATTAAAAAAGGCCGACTTGAATGGTTTGCCTGCTATCTGATTCCTGCAGGAATTCTTGGAATCCTGTTTTTGTGATGATTTTTTTTGGATGATGAGAGCATGTAAAAATGATTCTTTCAGCAGTGAAGTAGTCTATAGTAAGCGTTTTAAATCAGAT
>JAEDGP010000021.1 GCA_016297405.1 Treponema sp. | reverse complement strand
GAAACACCGGTTACGAATTGAATTTGCGCCCGATAAGTATTGATGGATTTAGATTTTAGTCGCGGTCTCTTCCAAAAAGTCGGAGCAAGGCAAGGAAAATATTTATAAAGTCGATATAAAGTTCCAGTGCACCAATGATTGATGCTTTCTTAAAACAATCGTCATCAGTTGCCTGTTCGCTTATGATAAGCATTTTTCTGGTATCGTATGCTGTGATACCTGTAAAAATTATCACAGTTGCCACAGAAATGATCCAGTCAAGCATATTGCTATGCATAAACATATTTACAACACTCACAACAATCAAACCGATGAGAGCCATCATAAAATAGCGGCCATAGGAAAGCACATCCGATTTTGTTGTGGCACCATAGAGCGACATTGCAAAGAAAAGCGCTGCACTTACTCCAAATACACCTACGATTGATTTAGGTGAATAAACCATGAAAACCGCAGACAGAGTGAGACCATTAACTACAGAATATGCTACAAAACTTACAGCCGCAACAGTTGTGGACATTTTCCTGATTCCAGCAGAAATCCACCAGACCAGCGCAATTTCCACAATTGCCAGTATCCAGAATGTATAACCATTTCCAGACAGATAAAACCAGGTTATGAATTGTACTGACATATCTACGCAGATTTCTGCCAGCGCATTCGTTTCTGCCAAAGACACAAACTGTTCAAATGTGGCACAGGCTGCAATAAAAGCAGTAATTCCACTGACAATCAGGGCAAGCCCCATCCATACATATACGCGTGTCATGAAGCTAGCGCGTTCGTTTGCAACAGACCTTTCAGGTGCAATGTATGACATTTTTCCTCCTTCTTAAAAGCGGTTGGCATAATAATGTCTCTTCGCTTCAATCAATATAACATTAATATAATGTCAAATTGTCACATGAGACAAGAAAAAAATAATGATTTTTGATAAAATAGATTCATGATAAGAAAATTTTTTACTGTTTTTCTGGCAATTTTCGGTTTGAATTCCAGTTTTTTTTCACAGGATTTCTATTCTCAATGGACCATCGAAAACGGCCTTGAAGTCTACGTTCTGGAGGATTTTTCCAGCGCAACAATCAATGTGGAATATGCTGTAAAAGCTGGAATCAGCTCACAAAGCACAACAAATACAGGATATTTTCCATTATATACAAACCTTTTTAAATACGGTTCTACCAAAAAGAACGAAATCAAGGATTTGATTTACGAATGCAATTCGGATTCTTCCAGATACAGAATCACCACAACACCTGCTTCCATAGAAAAGGTCATGGATCAGCTTTCAAGTCATGCGTTTGCCCCTGTATGGACAGACATGAACATTGCAAAAGAGCTTTCAGAACTCAAGACAAATGTCATGGAATACGCAAATAGTCCGGCAGCTTTCATAAATGCAAGCATAGATGCAAGGGTATTTTCTGCCGCTCCATGGAAACAGGATTCGGGGATTTACCCTGCTCTTTTCAATGGAACGACTCCTTCAAAAGCCAGAACAATTTTGGCAGCGATTTCAAAAAACTGGTACGTTCCCCAGAACAGCGCAGTTTTTATAAGCGGATGCATAAAAAAGGAAGCGGCTCTGGAACTTGTGAAAAAGACTTTCGGCAGATATGGCGCTTCTTCTTCTTATCAGACAATAAGTCCGGTCCCTTGCGGCGGCCAGCAAAGAAAATTTGTTCTTTATGATTCAGAGTTTTCCCAGGATATAACCCAGATTGTAGTTGAATACACAAGCCTTTCTATGTACCAAAGCGACGTATTCGCCCAGGTCTGCAATTTTTCAAAATCAAAGCTCAAGACAAATCTGCTTGGGGAAAAAATGCTGAACATTCGGGATGCCGAATACATCAACGCTTCGGCAGCGCACAAAAACGGCTCTTCCAGGGTAATCATTCAGGCTTTGCTGGAAAAAAACAAGAATTCCAGCTGCGCTCAAGCCGAAAAATTTCTTTCCACAGTAAAAAAAGCTTGCTCCAGCCCTGATTCTGGCGAATACGAAAGCGCAAAAAACACAATCTGCAGATCATTCAACCAGATTAAATCAAATCCACAAGTCATTGCCGACTATCTTAGTCAGTATTGGGCAGTGGAAAACATAACGAAAGATTTGAGGGATGAAGAAAACGCCGATTCCTCACTGCTTGACAGAATGCTCATGCATAATCAGAACATTCTGGAATTATCCAGCGAAAAGATTGCCGACAGCATAAAGCATGAGCAACCTTTCGTTTTTGTGCTGGTTCATACAAAAGACTACAATAAATATCAGAAGGAATTCAAAAAGGCTGGATATACGCCAATAAATAGAAAAAACGGTTCCTGGTACACGCAAAAGTTATTTCAAAACGCATCTGCTGACATTCAGCAGGAAAACAACTATGGAAGCTACAGTGAATCCGACTCCATGGAAGCACTAAGCCGGTTCATAAGGGAAAGTCGAATCTCCCTGACCCATTTTGAGCTGGCAAATGGGATTCCTGTAACCGTAAAAAACAATAAGTCTACAACAAAAGTCCTGGTTATGATTGATATTGCAGGAGGAAAACTTGGGGACAGCGGAAACCCAGGTTTTGAGAACGTGATGGCCGATGCTTTTGCTTCAAACATTCAGGAAGAACTGAACAAACTGATGGCACAAAATCTTCTGGAATCAGATCCGGAAGTTTTGGCTCAGACTTTTTTGACCTCCAGCAAAATATCCGTAGAATGCGAAAAAGATGATATTGGGCTTTGCATCAAAGCCATCTGCGACGCGCTTATTTTTGGAGAGATCAGTCCAGCAAGTGCAGACAGTTACGTTTATTCGGTAAAAACCCAGAAACGGATGTGGGACGCAAGTCCTGTAAACCAGCTGACGTTCAGGGCTGTAAAATATTTCTACGATTCAGCTGCCTACCGGGACGCTTTCGATTCGGACAAAGAGATTCTTGAAAACATAAACTACACGGACATACTGGATGCTTATCCTAAATTTCTAAATTCAAGCTTGTACTCAATAACAGTGGTAGGTAATACGGATGAAATAATGCTGAAGGAACAACTGGAAAATTCCTTAGGTCTTTTGAAAAAGATAGATTCAACGAAATCAGTGGCAAAAAAATCCAGTGCACCCGATTTTCCAAAAAGCAAAAGGCTTTCAGTTGCCCTGCGTCATCTTTTTTACACCGACATTGCTGCAGAAGATGCAGGCCCAATGCCGGCTGTACTTGTTCCAACAAAGAATTTTTCGGATCCGGTCCAATACTGGTTTTGCCCGCCTAACTACAAGAATGTTGGCGAAAACCATAGAAAAGCCGTTCTCTTTAACGCCGTAATGTACAGGTTCAAGGATTTTCTGGAAGAAGAAAACAGCGGGTTTTTCAAGGAAATAAAAATCACAGCCGCAACAGATGACTTTCCGGCAACATCACTCACATTTTTGAACGTGGATCACTACGGACCTTTCGAGGATTTTTTTGCAAAAGCAAAATCGTCATTTCTAAAAAACTTATTTTCCGAAGAAAAACAAAAGGAAGAAATTAAGCTTATCAAAAATGCATGGATACTGAACAATCTGAAAGGAACTGGAACAAACAGAGGAACCGCACTTTTGCTTTCTCAAAGCAAGAGCGGTAGTGAAAACTATCTGGACGATTACGAAACGATTCTGAATGCCAGTGCATCAGAGTTTGCAGAAGCTGCAAAAGCTGCACTTCCTGATGAAGTGCAGCTTCGCCTTTATTCCCAAGATGCAAAAAAATGAAAATTCACACACCACCTATGCGTCGATATCTTCCGCAAGATGGTGAACAATAAATTCTCGTCTTGAAGGCGTATTCTTGCCCATATAGAATTCCAATACGTTTGGAACATTGGAAAGGGTTTGGATTGTAACTGGAGTCAAATGGATTCCAACATCCTCACTTTCCCCTTCTTTTCTTGGATGAATGAATTTCCCGAATTCATCCGGATTTATTTCACCAAGTCCTTTGAATCGGGTAACTTCCACATTTGCACCTAACCGCGCTTTTTCTTTATCACGGCTTTCTTCGGAATAACAATAGACAGTAGTCTTTTTGTTTCGTACACGGAAAAGCGGTGTTTCAAGGATATAGACATGTCCAGAGAGAACAAGCTCCTCGTAATAAAGCAAAAGGTATGTCATCACAAGATTTCTAATATGGAATCCGTCGTTATCAGCATCGGTGGCTATGACGATTTTGCTGTAGCGAAGATCACTTACATCATTTTGAACACCAAGACTGAACGTAAGATTTTTTAGCTCTTCATTGGCAAAAAGCGCAGTTTTCTTGTGGCCATACATGTTCTCTGGCTTACCACGCAAACTGAAGATAGCCTGAGTCCTTACATCTCTGGCAGATACCATTGGCCCGGTAGCCGAATCTCCTTCGGTAATGAAAATCATTGAGTCTGCGCCTTTTTCACCATCCTGAAGGTGATACTGACAATCTTTGAGTTTTGGAATGCGCAGCGTTACTGATTTTGCGGCTTCACGAATCTGTTTTTCGGTAACATTATTGATTTCAGACCGAGCCTTCATATTGCGGATGATTTTTTCTTCTATTGTTCCTGCAAGAGTAGGATTATGACGAAGCCAATCGTCAACCGCAGCCTGAACAGTCTGAATGATTGGACCTCGAATTTCCACATTTCCAAGTTTATTTTTGGTCTGACTTGTAAACATAGGATTATCAAGTCCAATTTTAAGTGCAACAAGCAGACCACCGGTTGCATCCTTTTCATCATATTCTTTTTTAAAGAAGGAATTGATTCCTTTTGTAAAACCGTCAAGGAATGAGGTAACATGAGTACCACCATCATCAGTACTTTGGCCGTTTACGAAGGAATAGACAAATTTATCAAGGCTTGCCGTATGTGTCAGAACGAACTCTATATTGTCTGCCTTATAGCTGAAAAACGGATACATGGACGCATTTTCTTTTCCCATTTCATGAAGAAGAAGATCCTGAAGACCATTTTGGCTTACATATACGTTTTCATTGCAATGGATTTTCAGACCAGGATTAAGATAAGCATAATTCCAAAGGCGTTTTTCTACCATTTCCATATTGAAATTATATTTTCCAAACAACTGGGTATCAGGAACGAATTCAAGGTAGGTTCCGTTTTTTACGCCAGGTTTTGCAGGTCCAGTCTTTGAAGAAATTTTATTTCCTCTTTCAAATTCAACGACTGCCATTTTTCCGTCACGAATTGAAGCGGCACGGAAATACGAAGAAAGCGCATTAGTGGCCTTAATACCAACTCCGTTCATTCCGATAGCCTGTTTGAAAACGGAATTGTTGTATTTTGCACCTGTATTTACATTCGAAACACAATCTTCAAGTTTTCCAAGGGGAATACCTCGGCCATAGTCCCTGATTTTCACACGACCATCTTTTATTTCTATATCTATACGATCCCCAAAACCTTGTGAAAATTCATCTACAGAGTTATCGATTCCTTCCTTGAGAAGAATATAAATACCATCATTTTCGTTCGAACCGTCTCCTAAAGAGCCGATGTACATTCCTGGACGAAGGCGAATATGTTCCAGCCCTTCAAGATGGAGGATGGAATCTTCATCGTATGCCGCAGAAGCAGCCGATTTTGCTGATGCAGCCTTTGTGGAAGCAGTCTTTGTGGAAGCAGTCGATTTGGCCGCTGCAGCCTGCGTCCCTTTGACTGCGGTTTTTGAAGCGGAAGACGAAGATTTTGAAGCAACCTTGGTCTCTGCAACGATTTTTGAATCATTTTTGGCTGCCACAATTTTTCCTGAAGCTTCTGACACAGCTTTTCCTGAAGATTCTGACACAGTTTTTCCTGAAGATTCTGACACAGAAGCTTTTGGCTTAGATTTTGCCGTTGTTTTTGTTTCAGTTGTTTTTTTTGCTGCAGAAGATGACGCAGCTTTTGAAGCCGCTTCCAAAAGCGACTTAGTTGACTTTTTTGTTTCCTCACCCATAAGTGTATAGTATACAAGGATTTTCTTCACTTATCAACGGGAAGTTTGCAGGAAGCTTTTTTAATGAAAGATGCCAGGATTTTCTGGCTAAAAACTATTTTTTGAACAAAAGACCTTTTTCTTCCCGCCAATTTGCTTGAATCGATTCGAGCACACCTAATATAACTTCTTTAGTTTTGACAGGATTTTTTTCATGGCTATAAAAAACTTCTTCTGAATCAATCATCTTCAAAAAGTCCACAAGGGAACGGAGAAAATTTGCATTATGGTATTTTTTTCCAAGTTTGTAGCCAGGATATGCTGCATCTCCTAAAAAGCAGATTCCATCCACACACATGGCAAGACTTCCTTTTGCGTGGCTTGAAGGAACCGGCAAGATTTTAAGGCCGTCAAACAGCGAAATCATTTCTTTCACCACCACAACAGGAGATTTTTGAAATTTCAGATATTTTGCCGTATTCGCGCCACAATACACTGAATCAAATCTGCAGCGCAAAAGATTTGCAATATGATCCGGATGAAAATGAGAAAGAACTGCTATTTTTCTGCCAGGAATCCCATTAATCAGTTCTGCAGAAACCTTATTGCACCCCACATCAAAAAAAACCGTCGAATCAAGAATTTTGACCATAACTACATCAGAAGAAATGGGATTTTCCGTTGCCGGAAGATAACTTACTCTTTGATTGATTTCTACCATCTGCACATTTTTATTATATCACAGAAAATGCAAAAGACCACTTTGAATGAAAACTTGCAAAAACAAGTCTTGTGACCGTAGCACAAGGCTTGTTTTTTAATATAGATAGAGATTTCCGTTTGAATCAAGAGCCACTGTTACATAACCCCAGTCAGACACCTGGCACCTTCCAGCCCAATTTGATTTATAAATATAATTGCCGTCGTGAAAGTCCACAGTAACAAAATAATCACCTGGTTCAAGATTCACATAACAGTATTCCAAATCTTCAATACATCCTGTAAAAACCTTTTCACCACGGTCAGTGTTATCTTTTGAAACATACACATCTGTAATCACATAACCAGAGGAAAATCCTGAATCATTGAGAATCTTAACACCACCGGTGGGTTCATCACTGATGATCACACAAGAAGAAAATCCGAACATGCAAAACACAGCAAACAAAGCTAAAAAAATCTTTTTCATATACAACTCCTGCAAACCTTACAATTTGTCTAACACTTGATTTGATGCAAGTTGCTTTCACGCAACTTACATTAACAGAATACAGTTTTTTCTTTCAAAAACCATTCCATTTATCTGAGAGGATTCTGAGAAAATTCTCATAAACGACTTCTAGATTACATAGAGGCAGAAGAAATTATTAAGGAAGAAAATTATTGCATACTGCATGTCAACTCGCTATAATTTGTAAAAATATTCAATTGGAGCGTATAAATATGCAGTCTGAAATCAAATTTATTGATGGTGGTGTTTGTGCCGCAGAAGGATTCACTGCCAATGGCGTATTAAGTCATATCAAAGCAAGCCGCAAGACAAACGACACAGCTTTGATTTATTCAGAAAAAATGTGCAGCGCAGCAGGGGTTTTCACCCAGAACCGGGTAAAGGCAGAACCTGTAAAGCTCACAAAAAAGAATATCGCCAACGGACGAATTCAGGCTGTAATCGCTAATTCAGGAAACGCAAACTGCTGTACTGGTGAACAGGGAGCAAAAGTAGCCTATCACATGGCAGAACTGGCAGGAAAAGAGCTTGGAGTTTCTCCAGATGACGTAATCGTATGTTCCACAGGTGTTATCGGTCAGCAGCTTCCAGTAGAAAAAATCGAAGAACATATCTGTGAACTGGCAAAGGGACTTTCAAAAGAAGGCCACAAAGAAGCCCGCATTGCAATCATGACTACTGACACTCAATACAAGGAAGTTGCCGTGGAAACAACGATTGGCGGCAAAACTGTAAAAATTGGCGCAATGTGCAAGGGTTCAGGAATGATTCACATCAATCTTGGAACAATGCTTTCTTTCATCACAACGGACTGTGCAATCAGCCCTGCAATGCTGGAAAAAGCTTTGCGCGATACTGTTGCCGGCACTTACAACTGCGTTTCTGTAGATGGTGATACTTCTACAAACGACACTCTTGTAATTCTTGCAAACGGTATGGCAGGAAACGCAGAAATCACCTCTGAAAACGACGACTACAAAGCTTTCCAGGCTGCTCTTTATTCCATGTGCGAAGTTATGGCCATGAAGATTGCTGCCGATGGCGAAGGTGCTACTCGTCTTATTGAATGTACTGTTCAGGGTGCAAAAGATGTTGATACAGCACGCGGTCTTGCAAAAGAAGTCATCGGTTCAAACCTTGTAAAAGCCGCAATGTTCGGAAAAGACGCAAACTGGGGACGTATTCTTTGCGCAATGGGTTATTCTGGTTACGAATTCACACCAGAAAAAACCTGCGTATACTTCTCTAGCCGCACAGGTGCAAAACGATACTTTGATTCAACTTCTGGTGTTAAACCAGAAATTGCCGGCTGCGACAAGTGCGGTGGCAAAATCGAAGTATTCCACAACGGTGTACCTTTGAATTTTGATGAAGATAAAGCAAAGAAAATCTTAAGCGAAGAAGCTGTAGAAATTCTTGTAACTTTGGAAGACGGCCAGGCTGAAGGAAAAGCATGGGGCTGCGATTTGACTTACGATTACGTAAAAATCAACGGAGATTACCGGACATAAGACGTATACTGAAATTGCGAGCAGTGCGTAGCAATTTCAGTTACTTGATTATATGGGGCTGCCCCAAAAGTAATGAGTGTAGCGCTCATTGAGTCCTTCGACAGGCTCAGGAACCACCCTTCGACAGGCTCAGGAACCACCCTTCGACAGGCTCAGGAACCACCCTTCGAAATGACTGCTACACTAAATGTGGTGGTTTCGATAAACTCAACCACCGTAATGCTACCTTATTGGACAACCCCAAATTCTTTTTTTCAGGAGAAATTTATGGCAGAATTGGAAATACAGAAAGATGAAAATCGTGGCAGACTGCTGGACAACGAACATTGGTCTGATGTTCTTATTCAGGCAATGCCCTACTTTAAGCAGTGGGTTGGAAAAACCGTCGTTGTAAAATACGGCGGTAACGCAATGCTCAACGAAGACCTTAAGCAGGCTGTTATGAAAGACATTGTTTTGCTTCATACAATCGGTGTAAAGGTTGTGCTTGTTCATGGCGGCGGTCCTGAAATCAACAAAATGCTTGAAAAAGTGGGAAAAGAATCAAAATTCGTAAACGGACTTCGTTATACGGATGCAGAAACCATGGAAATTGTTCAAATGGTTCTTACTGGAAAACTGAACAAGGATATTGTAGGCATTCTTTTGCAGGAAGGCGGACGGGCAGTAGGTCTTTCGGGTGTAGATTCGGGATTGCTTAGAGCAAAGAAAATCGACAAAGATGGATCTGATCTTGGATATGTTGGCGAAGTAACAGAAGTTCATCCTGAAATCGTTGATTCGCTGCTTGACCAGGGATTCATTCCAGTAATTTCCACTGTTGCCCTTGGAGAAACTGGCGATCAGAGCCGCTACAACATCAATGCCGACACAGCCGCCGCAAAAATCGCAGTTGCTTTAAAGGCAGAAAAGTTTGTACAGCTTACAAATGTTGCCGGCGTTCTAAAAGATGTAAACGATCCATCATCACTGATTACAAGAATTCCAATGCCAACAGTTCCTCAGCTTATGGAAAATGGAATTATTGCCGGCGGCATGATTCCAAAAATCGAATGCTGTATGATTGCCTTGAAAGGTGGTGTTCCAAGAACCCACATCATTGACGGTCGTGTTCCTCACTCTCTTCTTATAGAAATGTTCAGCGACCGGGGTATCGGTACAATGATATACTAAAGGGGATGTCCCAAAAGTATAAATTGCAGTGGTCATTGAGCCTGTCGAAATGACCATCACACTAAATGTGGTGGTTTCGATAAACTCAACCACCGTAATGAAAACTTATTGGACAACCCCTTTAGATTGCAATTTTCTTTTCGGAAAATTGCAGGAGCATTTTGGCAACATCCTGTTGCCAGTATTATTTGTCTTAAGGCTCAAGTTGAGATTAAAAAAAGGAGACCTTTATGGGAAATCCAAAAGTATTAAATAATTACGGAAGTTTTGATGTTACTTTTGTAAAAGGAAAAGGTGCAACCTGCTACGATGTGAACGGAAAAAAATATATCGATTTTCTTGCAGGAATAGCAGTAAACGTTTTGGGACATAACTTTAAGCCACTTGTAAAAGCTGTCTCTGCCCAGGCAAAAAAGCAGATTCACGTTTGTAACTATTTTACAAGCGATACAGGCATTAAGTTCGCAGACAAACTTCTGGAAGCTACAGGTTTTGAAGGTGTTTACTGGGGAAACTCTGGAGCTGAAGCAAATGAAGCTGCCATTAAGCTTGCCAGAAAGTACGGCTACCTGAATGGCGGCGAAAAACGCAAAACCATCGTTACATTAAAACAGTCTTTTCACGGTCGCACAATGGCCACTTTAACAGCAACCGGTCAGGATAAATTCCATCCGGCAGACTTTGCTCCTTACGTTGAAGGATTCAAATACCTTGAAGCCAATAATTTCGATGCTTTAAACGGTGCTTTTGACGAAACAACTGCTGCTCTTTTGATGGAACCTGTTCAGTGCGAAGGCGGTGTAATTCCTTTGGATCCAGAATGGGCAAAGGCCGCAGCAAAGGCTGCCAGAGACGCAGGTGCCATTGTAATGTGCGATGAAGTTCAAACTGGCATGGGCCGCTGTGGTGATCTTATGGGAAACACAGCTTTAGACATCAATCCTGAGGTTGTAACTTTTGCCAAGGCAATTGCAGGCGGCGTTCCAATGGGCGCATGTCTTTACCGCGGTAAGGCCAATGTTTTTAAAGCTGGAGACCATCAGTCAACTTTTGCAGGAAATCCTCTTGCATGTGCCGCAGGTCTTACCGTCCTTGAAACAATTACCAGACCTGGCTTCTTTGAATCTGTTACAGAAAAAGGCGAATACATGAAAAAGACAATCGCCAGCTGGAACATTCCTTTTGTAAAAGATATCCGCGGCCGCGGTCTTGTAGTTGGCGTTCAGGTAGAAAAAAATCCTGTTGAAATCGAAAAAGCCTGTCTTGCAAAAGGACTTATGTTCTCTACAGCAGGAAGCGACGTGCTTCGATTTGTGCCACCTTTGAATATTACATATAAAGAAATTGACGAAGGTCTTGCAATTCTTAAGGAAGTATTACAGAACGCTTAAAAAAAAGGGCTGTTCATCAAGTATTTACGATCGCAGTCATAGAATCTGCGGTTTTTCTGTATATTATATGACCACAGGCAAAAGCAGAGCGAAAAATACTTTTTGGACAGCCGTTTTTATGCGCTAAACCTTTTTAATATTTTGAAACTTCTTTTACAGCTTTCATTCTGGCTTTTGTCCACTTCTTAACAATCGATGAAACTTCTTCCAGTATTACTGGCGACCCAAGATTCAAAAGTCCTTTGTCTGAAACTTTCTTTTCACAAACAAATTCATCGTAACTGTTTCCAGATACATAATAGATTTTAGCTTTTTGTGCCTTAAAAGCATAGGTCGATCCAGGCATTAAATTTTTAACCTTATACTCAATCTGTAAAATTATTGGAACCATTTTTTCTTTATGCAAAAGAGTATCCAGCAATTCACAATTGTAATTATATTCAGAATCGGCACTGGTAAGCTTTCCTGAAGGAACCTCAAAACCATAAGCTTTTGCAAGCGCCACATACGGTATTGTAACAGAACCATGCATCACTTTTTGAAAATCCATATAGACATCATACACAACAGTCCATTCAAATTTTGCACCATCATAATTCATGACTTTGAATTTTACTTCATCAGTAATGGAACTTGCTTCGTATACGGCATTTTTCAACGTAACAAGATCATTCTGGATATCCTGCATCTTGGTAAGATCAGCTTGCTGAATCTTTGAATAGAAAGTTTCAAAATTATGCTGTTCTTCAAGACGAGACTGAGCATTGATTTGCGCAATTTCAGCCTTGCGCCCTTTCTTCGCCGCAGAAGTAAGATTGCCATTTGCATCGGTCTCTGTAATTCCTCCAGGTCTGTTTATGACAGCTTTTATTTTGCGACGTTCTTCATTGCGCGTTTCATCATTTGCAGCATTGATTTTTGCGGCTGTAGCACTGCGAAGCTGCTGAAGTTTTCTTTTATCTTCCTCAATTGCTTTTATAAAGCTGATGGAGGACTGATTCTGGGCTTTAAGCGCCTGATTTTCTTTTTTCTTATTGGCCACATTCTCCTGAGCCCTTGCCAGTTCTTCCTGTCTTCTTTTCACTTCCCGATCATTTTTTGCAGCGATCTCATCTCTTTTGGCTTTATCTTCCTTTGCTTTGCGCTCCTTTTCTTTCATCAGCGCAATTTCTGCTTCCATCAGGGATTTATCAGTATCAAACTGCTTTTTCTGCTCTGCTGAGGAACTTTTTGAAACAGTCAGATTTTCCTTCAACTGCTTATTCAAACGATCGATTCGAGATTTTGCAATCTGCGAATTCATAAATTCAAAGCGGACGGAATTTCCGGAAAAATTTGGAACCTGCTGCCCACCTGTCATTTCCTTAACGTCATTACAGACCTGATTAAACACAACCGTCACGTCAACATTGTACTGCCCCATGCGATCGGCCAGAACCTTGGTAAACAAGGAATTTTTACCGTTTCCGTCGCTAGCTGTCTGTCCCTGGGCAGTAGAAAAAAGATAGCAGAAGTCAACGTTGGCAGGAGCTTCAATTGAAGTCAACCCTTTAGAAAAGCTTTCTTTCGCTGTCTTAAAAGGATTGTTCCTGCAGGCATCCATGATGACAACCTGCGTTTTTGACGGAATAAGACTAAGAAATTCCTTGATAGAATAGCATTTTGCCTTAACCATACTTTGTGTAGTGATTTTTTCGTCATCAATGGGAACAAGATAATTCACACCGCCAACTTGAACCCCATGTCCTGCATAATAAAAAAGAGAAATGGAATCCCTGCCAGCCTCACCAACCTTTTCTGCATATAACCCGATTTCTTCCCGGAGCATATTAGTATCCAGATCCGTTTTGAACGTGACATCAAATCCGCTTTCCTTTAGTTTTTCACTGATAAGCCTTGCATCAGAAACAGTGTTCTTCAAGGGACTTTCTTTATATTTCTGGTTTCCAAGAACAAATGCAAATCTTGGAATCGTATTTGAATCAGGAGAAGCAAAACAAAAAACACAAGAAATAAATGCAGCAATTTTCAGAATAATCTTCTTCATCATAAACACCCCAAATGTATTGTAACAGATATTATGGCACCAATTTTTCTACCATGCAAATCCAATGCCCACTTTCAATTCATGGCCAAAAAGCGGATTTATGAGTCTTGAATAAAAACTACCTTCTGTGGAAGTGCAGTCGTAATCAAACACAGCATCATAAGCAAAATTAAGGAGGAATGGTCTTACCATAATATCAAGTCCCCCGCCTGCTTTTGCGATAAAGTGATAATCGTTATTTCCCATGAACGTAAGCCCAAGATATGGCCGCAAATCTCTTCCAAGCATGTAGTTAACACCCATCACTCCACCAAACCCATAATCTCCGCTTCCGTCAATTCCTGCAGGGTGGAAATCGTAATTAAACACAAATCCCATAAATCCATACTTTCCAGAAGCCCAAAGAAGGAATACATCCAGATTTTCAAGCCTGCCATCCAATCCATCATTAGGATCTGTAGAAAAAGCCACATAAAGTCCGCTTCGCCCAATTTGTTCAACCGGCAGCGCCTTCTGAACTTTAGCAACTTCCTTTTTTGCCTGCCTGCTCACCTTCGATTCAGCAGATTTGATTTCCTTTGCAGTACGAATTTCATAAGATGGAACCATATTGAAAATCCATGGAGTAAAATCCTTTTTGCCTCGTACAAATACGGTTTTGTTTTTCTGATATTTTCTTGCCTGAAATTTCAGTGGAATAAAACGATATTCGTCTGGCCCTCCCCATCGCTGAATTTTGTATTTCAAGTTCAAATAAAAAACAGGCGTATTAGATGCAAAATAGTTATTGTAAAGTTCCACTTCATGCTCATAACGGATTCGCTGCTTTGAAGTCATTTTGTAAAGCGGTTTTGCGTTCTTTCCGGTCAATTGTTTATACGAAAGCAAAAACGAAAAATTTATGAAATCATCGTTTCCAAACAAACTTCCGCTAACCTGTACAGGCCATCCCTGATAATACTCGTCATAAGGAGAAACCGTATATGAAAGCTCTTCTGCGAGGGAAGAAGCTATAAAAGTTTTTGATTCAAGTCTCCGGTAAGTTTCTTTCAGATTTTTTAAAGCAACGGATTCCTCACTGGCAAACTGTTCATAAAGGGTTATGGAATTCATTGATTTCTGGATTGCAGCATCTTTATAAATTTCTTCAATCTCTTTTTCACGAACCTTTTTTGCATCAGCTGTAATAAATCCGTTTTTATCCCTTTCTGTAATTGTCAGCGGACGCTTCTGGACGTCTTCTGCTTTTTTTCTGGCCATATCATCAATATTCGTATTGAACACAGATTCTTCCTGGCTGATTGACTGGCGGGTTTTATAAACCTGTTCCTTTATCATACAGATCCGTTTGAAAAGCGCGTATGGATTTGGCTGCTTTGAAAGTTCCTGGCTGCCACTAAAATTTACCTGGGCATAGGAATCTTTCATGTCCTGAACGTGAGTTTTCTGGTTTTCATACAAGAAAGCTTCCTGTTCTTTTTCTGCCATAAGTTTTCTTTCATGGGCTTTGCGCCTGATATCCTGCTCTTCATCAAAGGCATCTAGAACACGCTGATTGGAACTTTCCATTTTTGACTGGATTTCTGAATGCTGACTGTTCATCCGATTCTGATAATCCAAAAGCTTTTCCTGACCTGCTTCAAAATCAGCTGTAACCAGTTCCATGTCATAAGCATTAAGCCGTTTTTTCAACGAAATGAATTCCGCCCCATTAAAAGCAAAATCTACGCTTGTAGCACTTGAATACGGTGATTGAAGGTTATTGGTTTTTTGCAAAACATTCGCTTTGATATCTGCAAAAAGCGAATTCATCGTTTTTTCGCTTTTCATGACTCCATCACTGAAAGCCTGGGCAAAAACCGATGTTTTTGTTTTTCCTTTAGAATCCACAACCGATTCTCCAGGCTGAGCGGAAAAAAGGTAACACTCCGATGATTGTCTTTTTGTCTTCACTTCAGAAAGCACACCTTTTATACCAAGGGCTCGAGTTCCTTTCTGCTTAAAAAAAACGCCATGGCTTGCATCTATAACCACAATCTGTGTATTGCAGACGATTTTATCCGTAACATCATAAAGTCTGAATGAAAGATTTTTTGCCTCGTCAAGGGAATCGCAGCCACCATTGTTTACCGGAACCAGATAATTCATTTCATTTTCTGAAAAACCATGACCTGTGTAATAGAAAAGGGAAACAGCCTGTTTGTCACCATTCACTTTTTCCGCATATTTTGACACAGCGCTTTTCATTCCATTTGAATCAAGGTCTTTATAAAAACTTACGGTAAATCCCCTGGCTTCAAGACTGCTTTTTATAAGTTTGCCATCCTCAATGGCAGTGGAAATCTTGTAGTCGTCATAATTCTGATTTGCAATTACAAGTGCATATCGATTTCTGGTAGTAACTGCCTGAGAAAAAGCGGCTCCAAAAGAACAGACGCAAAAGCAAAACGCAAAGATAATTCTATATATCCTAAACTTCATAACTGTCTCCAAACTATTCGTGGGATGTATAGGAAACCGACGAATCTGCAAACAAATGTTTTTTTGCGGCATTTTGAGCCGCTTTTTTAACCGCAAGGGCACGGGTTTTTGAAGAAGCTTCCAACGGGTTCCCGGCAAGAAGATAATAGTCATCAGTTTCCCTGTAGTCAGGAATCTGCTCATAAACTGATGATGGATCAGCGGCAGTAACCGCATACACCTGTAATGTTTCTTCTCCAAACGGAGCGATCACATCAATATTCATGATTTCTCCTCCTTCTCCAACAGGATTTACGATCACCCATTTATTGACTTCTGAAGAAGAAATACGGCGGACAAACATTTCTTTGCCGCTTTCCGTAATATCCAAAGGAAAAAGATATGCAAATTCTTCACCAAGTTCATTGTATACATAACCAACGATATAAATATAGCAGCTTTGAGTGGCCCGTACCTCAATTTCAAGGGAATCTCCACGCTTGAAGTCCGCCGGCGTGCGGCTTCCGTTTATACGAACCGACACGTTGAAGTCTGGGGAAGAGACTCGGCCCGATTGAATTTCTTTGGCCAAATCGTAATTTGATGGAATGAACTTCATCGTTCCATAAACAGAAAACGGAATTCGCACTATTGAAGCCGCACCTAAAACATTTCCTTCTCCATCGCAAAGGTAATAACTTACACAAATGTCGTCTCCATCAGCGCCACCTTCCTCAAAATAATAGGAACCTTGCAGGAATGTCTTTGCTGCCGCTTTGGAAATGGAAAGTTTGTTTCCTACAGCAGATTTAATTCTGGAAGCTAACGCAACAGAAAACGGCGTTGTGGATTTTGAATCTTCATAAAAAGCTGGACTTACATAGGTATTGCCCAAGCTGGATTTTATGGATTCCACTATGTCTGACGCAGCCTTATCCAGAGAAGTTGTGCGCTTTGCCCTTTCCTGTTCAATCACATGAAATTCAACAGGAGTCTTTACAGGAAGCGCAAAATCCAAAGCTCCCAGAAGTTTTGCCACATACACAAATTTTTCATATTCGGAGTAAGCCTTTGCCAGAGATGAAAAAATCTGATCTTTTTTGCTTTCAGAAAGCTTTGATTCAGACTGCCAAAGTCCATTTATCAGTTCAGCTTTTTTGCTTATCTCATCCTTATATGATTCCAGAGAAGTTTTCGAGGAAAGGGTAACTGTTGCCTTCCATTCAGAGTGTCCTTTGCTGTCTTTTACCTCTTCATAATCATATTTTGCACCTATTACAGGCAGAGAAGATGAAACTTTTACAGATTCCAGAAAAGTTGTTTTTGATTTTCCTTTTGATTTTTTCGAAGAAACTTCATCTAAAATCGAAATATTCGATTCAGAACGGACATCAGTCCAAAGATTCTGAACAAGACTATCCAGAGCCTCAGATCTGGCTTTATCTTTTGAAGGCCCAAAACCAATTGCCCGAAGGGACTTTCCGTTTTGAGCAAAAGAAATAAATCCATAGCAAAAAATAAATATAAAAGCTAGAGTTTTTTTCATTAAAAAATCTTCCTGAGTACAACATATTTTACAACACTGCCACAGTTCTTGCAAATTCACGGTGTCACTATTTGAACTGGACCTGGAGCAAACTTGTGCAAAGCAATGTGTTTTCACAAAAAGGAATTTCCAGTATTATGAGCACATGAATAAAACGATTTATATTTTCGGCCACAAAAATCCAGACACAGATTCTGCCGTAGCAGCAACTGCGTACGCAAAACTCAAGCAACTTCAGGGCTTTGAAAACTACAAGGCAGCCAGAGCTGGACATTTCAATCCCCAGACCGACTACATTTTCAAAAAATTTAAAGTACAGTCACCAAAATACATTTCAAATCTTGCTCCAAAAGTACAATATTACATGGAAAGGGAGTGCATGACTGTCACAGAAGACAAATCTGTATGGGATGCCATTGGGCACATGGATCAGGCACACCTTCGCGCTGTCCCTGTAATCGACAAGGACGGAAAATACAAAGCGCTGCTTCATTACTCGGCTTTTGCCCAGCAGATTCTCTCCACATTGAATCCTGAAACAAAGGTTAATATTTCCACAAGCATTGGGCTTATCATCCGCACTATGAATGCTCAGCCATTGATCGTGCATAACCAGGAAGAAATTTTCCGCTCCACAATTCTTGTTGGAGCTGCCAGTGACGAACGATTTGCACAGATGCTTGATGAACACGCAAGCGAAAATGTAATCGTAATTACCAGCGACCGGGAAAAAATCTACGAAGACTGTATCGACAGAAAAATCAAGCTCCTTATCCTCACTTCCGGATATATCCTCAGCAAAGAATTAAAAGAAAAAGCGCAGAAGAATGGCGTAAGCGTCATCATGTCGCCATATTCTACAAGCGACACTGTAATGATGATTGCCTATTCCACACCTGTCATCCTTATGGCAGACCCTGAGGTTCCAGCTGTTCGTCCTGAAGACACCATTTCAAAGATTCGCAGCACCCTGCTCAATTCACCAATTCGCCGTCTGCCTGTTGTTGACGAAGAAAACAAAGTTATAGGAATCATATCTGAACATGACCTTACAAATGAGCCGAACATCGAGCTTGTTTTGGTGGACCACAATGAAATGAGCCAGGCCGTAGATGGAATCGAACACTACAAAATCAACGAAATCATCGACCACCATAGAATCGGAACAGTTAACACGGCCTATCCAATCACATTCATCAATAAGCCTTTAGGTTCTACCTCCACAATAATTGCAAACCTGTATCAGGAAGCAAAAGTTCCAATTCCAAAGGATATCGCATGCCTTCTGCTTTGCGGAATTTTAAGCGACACATTGATTCTGCAGTCAACAACAACTACAGAAATAGACCGCCAGACAGCCGCATATCTTTCAAACATCACAGACCTTGAAATCAATTCCCTTGGAAAGGAAATCCTTACTGCAGGAAGCGGAATCAAAGGCCGCGCTCCATCAGAAGTTATTCACCAGGACATGAAGGAATATCACGAAGAAAAGGTTTCATACACTGTAAGCCAGATCGAAGTAAGCAACAATCGTGAAGTTTTGGATAGAAAAGAAGAATTTATGACTGAACTTGAACTGGAACGCAGAGGAAATAAGGCTCTATTTGCAGCTCTTCTGGTTACAGACATCACAAGCCTTTCAAGCACTTTGCTTTTGGCTTCAGATCCAAAATTCGAGCCATTCATAACATTTCCAAAAATTGAAAAAAATGTCTACTTCCTTAAAGATGTAGTAAGTCGCAAAAAGCAGCTTGTTCCTCTACTTACGGAACAGGTAGAAAACTACGAACTATAATCACATAAAACAAGGCAGAGGTCTTTGTGAATCTTTTTCGCAAAATCTCTGCCTTTTCTTTTGATTACTTATTTCTGCACAAATTTTATTCATCATTGTATCAATCGTCATCAAAGCTTTCCTCAGAATCTTCATCATCCCAATTCTGAGGAACATAATCCGCCTCTAACACAGTAAGCAGATCAACAAGCTGCTCAAAGCGCTGCTCGCCTTGCAACCGCATTCTTTCGTCTGTTCCGTCAACTATAAAAATTTCTGCATATTCATTCAAACATTCATAAACGAACGCATAATCCTCTTCATCAAGATTTTTTAAATCCTCCACACAATTCACTTCCTGCAAAATATCGCAAAGGATTTCTTTTGTATCAGCACATTCTTGAACAATCTCATCTGTCCAGTCAAAATGAGTATTCTTCAGATGAATAAGGTTTTCAGATAGCTCCTGTATATAAGTTTTCAAAGAATCAATTAAAAGTTTGTCATCGCTCATAGATGAAAATATATCACGAAAATCAATTGTGTTAAAGCAAAAAAGGCGGGAGGAAATGTATGCAAATCCACACCGCCTTTCTTTCGGCAGAAACAAAAGGCACTTCACATCCAGTTCCCGCCGTTATGTTTTATATATGAAGCAAACTAGTCGGCAAACAAAGCTGTAGAAAGATAGCGGTCACCAGTATCCGGCAAAAGAACTACAATATTCTTGCCTTTGCTTTCAGGGCGTTTTGCAATCTGAATTGCAGCCCACAAAGCGGCCCCGGAAGAAATGCCAACCAGAACACCTTCTTTTCTGCCAACAAGTTTTCCTGTGGCAAACGCATCTTCGTTTTCTACAGGAATAATCTCATCATAAATCTTTGTGTCCAAAACTTCAGGAACAAAGCCAGCACCAATTCCCTGAATCTTATGGGCTCCGGCAACACCTTTTGAAAGAACCGGCGATGAAGAAGGCTCAACTGCGCAAACCTTGATATTTGCGTTTTTTGATTTCAGGTATTTTCCAACCCCAGTTACAGTTCCTCCAGTACCTACACCAGCAACGAACCAGTCAACCTTTCCGTCAGTATCTTCCCAGATTTCAGGGCCAGTTGTTTCAACATGAGCCTTTGGATTTGCAGGATTTACGAACTGCCCTGCAACAAAACTGTCTGGTATTTCCTTTGTAAGCTCTTCTGCCTTTGCAATGGCACCTTTCATTCCTTTTGCCCCTTCAGTAAGCACAAGTTCTGCGCCATAAGCTTTCATCAACTGACGGCGTTCCACAGACATTGTATCTGGCATTACGATAATGATTCTATAACCTCTTGCTGCAGCTACTGAAGCAAGTCCAATTCCAGTGTTACCAGAAGTTGGTTCGATGATTGTTGAATTTGAGGTAAGCTTTCCGCTTTTTTCAGCATCATCAAGCATTGCTTTGGCAATGCGGTCTTTTACAGATCCTGCAGGATTAAAATATTCAAGCTTTGCAAGAATTTTTGCTTCAAGGTTGAATTCCTTTTCGATATTTGTAAGTTCCAGAAGCGGCGTATGA
The DNA here is from genome assembly GCA_016297405.1 of Treponema sp. Classification (GTDB taxonomy): domain Bacteria; phylum Spirochaetota; class Spirochaetia; order Treponematales; family Treponemataceae; genus Treponema_D. The sequence continues at coordinate 8,426 of JAEDGP010000021.1, read as the reverse complement.
CCAATAAGCTGATCAGCAGAAGTATAAATTTTTCCCATAATGTACCTCCAAAGAAATATCACATTCATCACGTGATGATTTTATAATAGCTATAATTACCTACTAAATCAATAGGTTTTATAAGTTTTTTATTAAAAAATAAAAAAACTTCCGGCAATTCATCTGCACAACGCAAAACAAAATGCCGAAAGTTCTTTCACAAAAAAAAGCTCAATTAAAGATGCTTTTTATTTAAGCAAATCTCTTGCAAGAATCTTTGCTATATCAGGACGCTTTTCGATGTCACCTTTGAGCCCTTCTTCACGAGCCTTATTTACATAATCTGGACTCTGGAAAGAGTAAGTGAATTTTGTATGAACATCGTAAGTGCCTTTCATCAAAGCATAAGCGTCCTCTGTCATTACAAGCTCTTCATCTGTTGGAATGACGAAAATCTTTGTAGCAGAGTCATCTGCATGGATGTAAGTTTCTGCATTACCGGTAAATGACCACTTGTTACGCTGAGGATCCATCTTGATTCCATAGTTTTCAAGGCCTTCAAGAGCCTTTTCGCGAATTACAGGACCACGTTCACCAACACCAGCTGTGAATACGATTGCATCTACGCGACCAAGTTCTGCCGCAAAAGCGCCGATGTATTTTTTTATACGAAGTGATTCCATATTGATGGAAAGCTGACACAGCTTATCCCCTTCTTTCGCACCGATTTCCACATCGCGACGGTCAGAATATTTTGTAGTAATACCAAGACAACCAGACTTTTTGTTCAATGCAGAATCCATTTCATCGGCGCTCATGCCAGTTTTGCGCATGATATAAAATGGAAGAGCCGGGTCCAGATCACCACAACGGGTACCCATTACAAGACCTTCAAGAGGAGTAATACCCATTGTTGTATCGTAGCAGACACCATTCTTAACAGCGCACATAGAAGCACCATTTCCGATATGACAAATGATTATATTTGTTTCTTCAGGCTTTTTTCCAAGAAGAACAGCAGCACGTTTTGCTGTATAAAGGAACGATGTTCCATGGAAACCATAGCGGCGTGCAGCATATTTTTCGTACCATTCACGAGGAATAGCATACATGAATGTTTCTTCAGGCATTGTCTGATGCCAGGCAGTATCCATGATTGCTGCATGAGGAACGTTTGGCATAACTTTCTGAGCAGCTTCAATACCCATGATATTTGCAGGCATATGAAGTGGACCCAGATCAATTACTTCACGGAATCCGTCCAAAACTTCTGGTGTAATAAGAACTGATTTTGTGAATTTTTCACCACCATGAAGTACGCGATGACCTACAGCTCCAATTTCATCCATTGATTTGATAACGCCAACAGTTGGATCACTTATTTCCTTGATGATCAATTCAATAGCTTCTTTGTGAGTAGGACAAGGAGATTCGATTTCAGTCTTCTTTCCCTTTGCCTTGTGTGTAATGCATGAACCATCGATTCCGATGCGCTCCACAACACCATTAGCCATAACTTCTTTGTTATCCCAATCGTAAACCTGATATTTAGCAGATGATGAACCACAGTTCAATGTTAAAATTACCATAATATTTCCTTACATCCACGTCCTGGCAGCAAAAGCTTTTTAAAGCAATGCATCACCCGACGGCGTGGTAATACATTAAATTGTCTTTCGATTATATTCCTATTGTTTTTTTGTTTCAACCTTGAAAAATGCAGTCTCGCTTTGCCATGTAAAAATCATTTTTGAAGCTGCACTTTCAAGCAAAGTCACAAGTTTCTGCATTTCAGCTCCGCCCACAGCGCCTACCACTGCCTGGGCATATGCAGAAGAACCTGCATCAAACCATCTGCGTATTTCCATGTCTGTAATGCGCCGCTTTTCCTTGACGATTTGTGATGCACACTGAACAGAAAAACCTGCATCCCGGAAAGCCTGGGAAATGTAATTCTTGTCCCAGGCGAAAAGCGGATTTTCTTTATCGCCAAAGAATGCCTTTTCAGCTCGTTCCATTTTATCCAATGCTTCGTTATAAGCATCACTGGTCCCAGGCGTCAAAATCTGCTCCCTGATCAAAGCAGAAATATGCTGGCCACTAGACGGAATTTTTTGCGCAATAATCAGGTTCCAACCTTCAGCAAGCGGAAGATCGTTGCTTTGCCCTTCCATTTCCCATCGTTTCTGCGCTTCATCTTCTGCATCTCCAGAAGATGATGTAATGTCTATAAGGTTTTCATCATCCTCCTGATCCGTAAACGCAAATCCCCGCTTCTTTTCTCCAGGAAAAACAATTCCTTTAAAAGAATTCACAAGGGCATCTACAGATGCTTTTGATGCAAATGGATCTCGGAAGAAAAGTCTGTCAAATACGGCACCGTTATACTGAAAGCGAGTCAAAAGATTCCGGAAGTTTTCAGGAGTCAGGAAAAGCGGATTCGAAGTTTCTGGTCTGAACTGCAGCACAGGCTTATCCAGGTCCCCTAAAGTGCGGCAATACTGCTCAAGAACCTCCCTGCCTTTCTGGGTTTTGCATACCCCGCAAGTAACGCCTTCTGGAGTTTTGCGAGCTACTTCCCAAAGCAAAAGGCCATCATCCGCATTCCAGACAAGGCTTCTGTGATGGCGCACAAGATTTGCCATGGAAATCATTGTATCCCGAACACCAAGTAAAAGCTCAGCCTTGTTCGTATCAAGCCTGCTTCTCCACTGCTTGTCGGCCCTGTCCAAAGCAGATTCCTTTGCCTTATCAACTGGACTGAAAGTCAGCGATTCTCCATATTTTCCATCCCCTGTCTTGAAGTGCTGGGAAATCCACCAGCGATTGATTGGATTTGAACCAAATTCTGAATAACCATTCTGACCATCATCTTTCAATACGCTTTTTTCAGCTGTTGCAGAATTCTGTCTGTCCACCTGGTTGATTTCCCTTCCAATAATCGGCACTTCACTCTTGCTTCCAGTTTCATAAGTTTCATCTTCAGTTGCCTGGGTATGTTCAAGGAGAGATGCAATCTGAAGTTCCCGCCTGCTCAAAACACCGTCACGAATCTGATTTTCGTAGCCTTGGGTGCTTGGAGTATAGAAAACCCTTCCCATAAGCGTATCAGGCAGATACTGCTGGGCAACCCAATGATCCCTGTATGCATGTGGATAAAGATATCCGAAACCATGACCAAAACCTTCCGCATCCCGGCTTGCATCCCGCAAATGATTAGGGACTTCAGCATCTTCTTTTTCAACCGCTGCCAGGGCATCAAAAAAAGCCATACTGCTGTTAGATTTAGGGGCAGTGGCCAGATAAAGGGCTGCATGAGCCAGAAAATATCTGCCTTCTGGCATTCCAACCCGGTCAAAAGCTCTGGCACAGCTTTCCACAACGCTGATTGCGCCAGGATCTGCAAGCCCTGTATCTTCACACGCACTTATCAGCATTCGCCTGAAAATAAAATGAGGATCTTCGCCAGCACAAACCATTCTTGCAAGCCAGTAGCAGGCTGCATCTGGATCGCGCCCACGAAGAGATTTTATGAACGCGCTGATTATATCGTAATGATAGTCCCCATCTCTGTCATAAAGCACAACTTTCTTTTGAATCGATTCCTCAGCCGTTTCCTTTGAAATGTAGATTGTGGAACCGTCTGACGGCACGCTTGGATTTCCGTTTGGATCCCATTTTTCTGGAGTCGTTTCAATGGCAAGTTCCAGCGCATTAAGCAAAGAGCGGGCATCACCATTAGCTGTTTCAATAAGATGCTCCAGGGCGCCGCTTTCAAATTCAACGACCCATCTGCCATATCCACGTTCCTTGTCATTCAGCGCCTGTTTTGCAGCCTTCTTCAAATCTTCTTCTGTCAATGGCTTTAACTGAAAAACCCGGGAACGGCTGACCAAAGCCTTGTTCACTTCAAAAAAAGGGTTTTCTGTTGTTGCACCAATCAAAATGATTGTGCCGTTTTCTACCCAAGGCAAAAGAGCATCCTGCTGGCTTTTGTTCCATCTGTGAACTTCATCCACAAACAAGATGGTTCTTCTGCTGTAAAGCTTATAGTACTCCTCGGCCTGGGCAATGGAGCTGCGGATATCCGCCACTCCCGTCAGAACCGCATTCAGCGTTATGAAATTGGATTTTGTATGATTTGCAATAACTCTGGCCAAAGTGGTTTTTCCACTACCAGGAGGTCCATAAAAAATCACAGAAGAAAGCTGATCGGCAGCAATCGCACGACGCAAAAGCCTGCCCGCTCCCACAATATGATCTTGTCCAATATATTCATCCAGATTTCTAGGGCGCATACGGGCAGCCAGAGGCTCCCTCATCCCAATTCTATCAAAAAGCTCATCATTTGCCATAAAACCGATTATATCATAGCAATGATTTTTTTTCTGTTTTTTTCAGGCGCAAACATTCTTTCAAACCGCCCTTTCACAGCCCGCCTAAGGCTCGGTCTGTGCCTGCCCATTGGGCAGGCACATCCTGCTTCGCACTGTTCCAGGTCGGCGCAGAATCGATTTTCAACCTTAAGTCATTTGCCCATCAATGAAGTTGTTCCAGTTTTTTCGCAGATCAATGGCTTCCTGCATGTGGCTCAAACCTATGATTTTTTCACCTTCCATGTCGGCAATCGTTCTTGCCACCTTCATGCAGGAAGCTACCGCTCTTGGGGAAAAGCCATATTTTTCTTCCCCAGACAACAAAGCCTTTTGTGCCTGTTCATCCATTACACAGAATGTCTGAATCTCAGAAGGAGAAAGCCTGCTGTTCTTTTTTCCCTGACGGGAACGCTGAATCTTTACAGCTTTTGCAATTCCTTTCCTAAGCTCAGAGGTTTTTACACTTGAACGATCTTCATTGCCGCTTTCGTTTTCCACGCAAACCCTAAGATCAACTCGATCCAATAATGGAGCAGAAAACTTTTTCCAATACATTTCGATTGATCTTGCGCTGCAAAGGCAAAGCTTTGATTTTGACCCGTAATTCCCGCATGGACAGGGATTTGCCGCAAGTAAAAGCTGAAAATCTGCAGGAAACACTGTACTGCGCCCTGCACGGGCCAAAGTGATTCTTCCGCTTTCCAATGGAACCCGGAGCATCTGCAGCACGCTGGTCCTGAACTCTGCCGCTTCATCAAGAAAAAGCACCCCATTATGGGCCAGTGAAATTTCTCCGGGGCGGCAATGAGGTCCACCGCCGCACATGCCTTCTATGGAAGCTGTCTGGTGCGGCATTCTGAACCCCGGCTGCCTTATGCTGGCCTTGCTTGATGGAAGCAGTCCCGCAAGTGAATAAATTCTGGTTACACTTTGTGCTTCATCCAGGGTAAGGGAAGGCAAAAGCGAGGGAAACTTCTGCATGGACATGGTTTTTCCGCAGCCGGGTGCACCCACTGCCATAATATTGTGACCTCCTGCGGCGGCTATCTGCAATGCCCTTACCAGCTTCTTCTGTCCATATATTTCACCAAATTCAAAACCTGGCAATATTTTCTGAAACAAGACGGAATCTACCTCTTCGCAATCTTCAGGAATTTTTCCTTCTTTTTTGTCTTCCTCCGATCTTAATGTAAAAGCTTCAGGATTTTCCATTGCAGCAAATGCATCTTCCAGACAAGAAGCTCCAAACACTTTCATGCCGCACACTTCCCTGGCTTCCTGCGCATTCTCCAATGGAACAATACATCTGGTAATCCCGCTTGCCAATGCAGTTGAAACCGCTGCATGAACTGCCCGAACACCATGGACTTTCCCGCTTAGTTCAAGCTCTCCCATGACCAGAACCGGGCTGCCATCTTTCAGCTCCCCATCATAATTCTGACTGTCCATTACTTTCTTCGCACACAACACGCCCAAGGCAATCGGCAGATCAAAGCCGGCACCTTCTTTTTTCATGTCTGCCGGTGAAAGACTTATCAAAACCCGTTCCGGCGGGAACTCAAAACCACTGTTTCGCACGGCAGCCTGCATTCTTTCCCTTGCTTCCTTGACTGCACTGTCCGCAAGACCGACCAGGTCAACAGCTGGAATTCCCCGGCGAAGGTCCACTTCCACGCTTACCAAGGCTCCTTCGTAACCAAATGGCGAAAACGAATAAATCTGCATATTAATCCAACTCCCTTAAAAAAAAGCAGATTCTTAAGATATCAAAATACTTAAGAATCTGCGTTCAAGATTAATATCGCAATTTTTTTTCAAAAACCGGAAGTTCAATATGCAACAAAGCTATTTTTTACAATTTTTTTAATGCAGGCTCAAGCTCTTCAAACCAAAGCCTGTCCTCTATCTCTTTTTCCCCGGCAGCGTGCCCTGGCTTTCTGTCATGCCTGACCGCTTCTCCATGAAAATCACTTCCGCCGGTAACAAACATCCCAAGTCTATGCGCCATCTCTTCAAGACGCTTGCATTCTACCACCCTTGCCCCCGGATGATATGCTTCAAGACCGGCCACCCCACGCTCATGAAAATCGTTCAGCACAACTTCAAGCTTTGTCCATGAAAGATACAGACTTAAAGGATGGGCTACAACCGGAATGCCGCCACATTCATAAATAGCCTGAACAGCTTCATCAAGATTAGCTCCAACCCTATCTACATGCCAGGGACGGCCTCTTGCAAGATATTTGTCGAAAGCTTGCTGTCTATGTTTTACAATTCCATGATTTTCAAGCCAAGCTGCAAAATGCGGGCGACCGATTACCTGACAAGGAAATTCATTCTGAATATCTTCCAATGTTACCTGAATGCCTTCTTCTCTCATTTTATCCACAATGTATTGATTTCGGTCGTCCCTGGATTTCTGAAGACTGTTCACCACTTCCTTAAGCTCTTTTGAAATACTTTTTAAACCTAATCCAAGCAAATGAAATTCACAGCCGGGCCGCTCAATATTCAATTCAATGCCAGGTACAAAAGTAATACCTGCTTTCGCTGCTTCCTTTTTACCTTCTTCAAGACCATCATAAGTATCATGATCTGTAATGGCCATCACAGTGATATTTTTTTCGGCTACCTTCCTTACCAGCTGACAAGGAGTATACTGACCATCAGAAGCTGTTGTATGCATATGCAAATCAATCATGTTCAAAGAATAGCACAAATCATTCATTTATGATATAATTATGAAAATTTACTTGAGGAAAAGATATGCCAACAGTCAAGCAATATACAAAAGGATCTATTCCATATTTTGCAGGGGATCAGGACGAACGAATTTTCATTCTTCAGCAAGGTTTAGTAATTCTTACAAGTGTAGATCCAGAAACAGGCAAAACAAATACTGAACAGGTTCGCCCCGGTGAATTTTTTGGCGTAAAATCTGCTTTAGGTCATTTTCCTCGGGAAGAAACGGCAACTGTTCTTGCAGAAAGTGTAACTGTTGTGCTTTCTATTGCAGAATTTGAGCAGCTTTTCAGCAATAACAAGCAAATCATAATGAAAATGTTGCGTGTATTTTCAAACCAGCTTCGACAAATACACCGAAAAACAGAATCCATTCTGAATAATGTTCCAGAAGATCCCCAGTCAGGAATGCTCAGCGTAGCAAAAAGTTTCTACGAAGATGATGAATTTTCTTCATGCTGTGATATCTGCATAAAATTCCTCAAGCGATTCCCGACTTCTGCTCTCAAGAACGAAATTGCAAACCTTTATAAGGATGCAAACATTCGCGAAAAAAAGAAGCAGTCCAGAGCGGAATTTGACGAAGTTCCGTCAGAATCAGACAGCTCAATGAAGCAGTTTGACCTTCCTGCTTTTGAAAGATTTGCAAAAAACTATGCTCCTGGAAAGGTAATCATTTCCGAATTTGAACCAGGCGACACTTTCTATTTGATTCAAAGCGGTATTGTTCAGCTTGTAAAAAGCGTAAATGGCCACAAAAAGAATCTGGATATTCTGAAAGCAGGCGAATTCTTTGGCGAAATGGCAATCCTTGACAATTCACCAAGATCTGCAACATGCATGGCAAAAACTCAGGTAAAATGCCTTGAATTCAGTAAAGAAAACTTTGAAGCACTCATAACAGGCAATCCAATGCTTGCATTGAAGCTTCTTAAGCTTTTCTGTAAGCGCATATATGACCAAAAGCGCAGATTCAAGATTCTTGTAATCAAGGATCTTCAGGCAAAACTTGCTGATGTATTCCTTATGCTCGACGAAATGAATCCTTCAAAGAACAAAGACACTCGTATTCGTCGTTTTAACGTAACTGTTGCAGACATTGCTCATTGGGCTGGTCTTTCTCAGGAAGAAACAAGAGACGAAATCAACAAATTTGTTGAAAAACGCAAGATAGATGTGTATGATACATACATGGTTGTAAACAATATTTCAGATATGAAGCGCATCCTGGACACAAGAACCCAGGCTGACAACCATCGCTAATCTTTAATTTCTGCCAACTTAGCTCACCTGGTAGAGCAGCGCCCTCGTAACGCGCAGGTACTCGGT
>JAEDGP010000085.1 GCA_016297405.1 Treponema sp. | reverse complement strand
GATTTTTTGAATTGGCAGGTGATCCGGAATTTTGATTTTCATGAGGTATGATATTGTAATTCTTTAGCATATGTTTAGTAGAGTTTGCAGAAGTGCATTTTTTGTGATTACCTGGAATTCTTCTTTGTTTCGGATGCCGTTCAGCTGTTCAGAGAATACGCTGATGTTTTCTTCAACTAATGGAAATATCTGTCCTTTTGATAAGGGGAGTTTTACGCCTAACAGATTGTTTTCTATTGTGTTGAAACGGTATGCAATAGGACCTGCAAATACGATACGAATGTCGGAAATTACGTTTTTTTCTGTTTTTATCAGGGATGTGTAGCTTGCGCTGTGATCATCAAGAGTGTAGTCTTTGCCGTAACGCAGAAAAAATTGAGAATCCCATTCTTCAATCGGAAGGCGAATTTTTGTTACGACAAATTTTTCTGGTATTTTTTCAAAATTCGTAAGTTTTATTAGTTTTGTGGAGTCTTCTGACTTCAATTCAATTATGGCATTCATTGCAAGAAGAGTGGAATATAGTGTGGATTTGTAATCTTTGTTGAAAAGATTGCCACCTATGGTTGCCAGGTTTCTTACGTAGGGTGTTCCGATTGTAAGAATTGATTTGAAAAGAACTTCGGGAATATGGTTTTTCCCCAAATCAAGAATTTCTGAAAGGGTAACGGCAGGTCCGATATCAATGAACCTTTCGTGTTTGTTTATGAGTCTCAGTTCAGGAATAGATGATGTGGATACTACATTTGATGGCATTTCCTTTATTTGGGTGCAGTTTCCTACAACTTGTATTTGGTTCACTGTCTTTCTGTAATAGAGAAATTGCTGAAGGTTTTTGGCGTGAAAAAAAGTTGTTGATTGTATTTCCATTATTTTTCCTTTACGAAATTGTGGTTTTCGTAGGCATACATGATTCCGTCAATGAGCGTGTTGTTGTCAATGCAACAAGGGCTCAGATGTTTGATGTATTCCTGAACGTTTTGTCTGGTGGGGCGTTCTTTGTTCAATAGAATCTGACGGGCGGCAAAATATTTTCCCGAAGCACAGAAATCGCATAGTTTTATGCCTGCTTTCGAAAATCCTTTTGTGATGTCTGAATAGATTTTTGTTTTGGAAAAATGCTCAAGGGTCTGTATGGATTTTCCGTTGGCCAATGCTGCAGGTAGTTTGCATGATGGAACAGGTTTTTCATCCAACAGCACTGTGCATGCGCCGCAATGGCCTTTTCCACATCCGATTTTTACAGATAACAGGGACTGATTCCTTAATGCCTGGGCAAGACTTTCGTTGTTTGAAATCTGCAAAATCATTTTTTCGCCATTAATGGTTACGGTTATATTCACTTTAATTCTCCTTCATTGAAGGAATTCTGAAGAGTTCCCTGTGGTTTTAGCAAATCAAAAATGATTTTCTGATCAATTGGAAATTCAGTGATGTCTTTTGATAAAGCCATGGATAATGCAGATGTTAAAGCTGCTGGCAAAGAGTTGTGAATCAATGAATTAATTTGTCCTGAATTTTGATTTGAAGGGGCGTATCGCAAAAGGAAGTGTTCTTTGTCCAATGGCATGGTAATGCCAAGTTTTGCGAGTTCCTTTTGTACTGACAGCTGCATTGATGAGTTTATTCCAGACGGAGAAATTATTTCACCGCAGTTGAAAAATACGTATAATTTTTTGAGTTCAAAATTGTATTTTAAAGGGTTTATTTCGATTTCTGTTGTTACAGATACGAAAGAAGGTGCAAAGTATGGAGTACCGGTAAAAGAATCTTTATGCCAATTCTTTTTTAACGATGATGAAAGAGTCTTTTTGGCTGTCAAAGGAAGAGGGGATCTGAATCTTTTTTTCTGTATGTCAAGGCAGCATTTTTTTAAAAGCATTGTAAGAAGTCCGCTTGATTTTATAAGTGCGACAGGATAAGAGTCTTCCTGATCATCGATTGTAGTTTCAATTTTCACAGTCTGGTTTTCGAATTCAAGCATGTCGGAAACGATTTTTTTCCAGGAATCTACAATCGTTGCTGGAGCGATTGGCGATATGATGGTTGCGCTTCCGTCCATGTTCAATATCAATTCCATGCAGATGTTTTCATTTGGAAAGTTAGTTCCATAAAAAACATTTCCCTGGAAAGCGACTGACATTCCGATTCCTCGTTTTGGAATGTAATCTACTGCGATTGATTCTGATTGAGTGTGGTTTTGTATGTTTTGTCTGTAGGAAGCGAATTTGCGCGAAAACCCGCTTTCCATTGTCATTTTATTTATGAGCTCCAGTTTTTTGTCGATAGGAAAGTTAAATACGGAATCGACGCTGTCGAAGTTTAAGATTCGAAGGTCGAATGGCAAAAGACCGGTTTTTTTTGCGATGTAATTCAAGTGGTTTTCGATTCCGAAAAAAGCTGCGCTATCGATTTGTTTTGGATTCATCGTGGTTGGTGCTTTGTTGGAACTTACTACTACAGATTCGATGTATAGGTTTGGCTGTGAGTATAATGATGATGCGGCTATCGTCAGTCTGTCTGCGATTTCTTGAGCGAATGGGTTTGTATAACCTGCATCAGTTTCTATGTGAACCATCATGGATTCAATCTTTCCATCCTGACTGAGTCCTGTTCTGTATGAAAGCTTTGTTTGCAGGGCGTTATCATAGTATAGTTTCTGTTCTTCTTTTGTTAGTTCTAGCTTGACTGGTAAACCCGAATGCATTGAAGCGATGGCCGCAGCTGCAGCAATGATTGTGCATTGATGAAGTCCATTTTGATTTACATCATGGAGTTTGGATGATTTGACATCGATTTTATCCTGGGGGATATCCAGTATGGAGCTCAAGCTTTTCTGCAAATGGTTTTGCCATCTGGTAGGGCATACAACAGAGATTTTTCCATTCTCGTATTTTGCTAAAGCTCCAAGATTTTCGGAAAAATCGTCGCTGGTTTCCGAAAACGTCCACTCACTATAGAATTCGTGGAAAGAATTGCGAAAAATGGCATTCAACTGGTTTTTAGAAAGTTTTGTATTGAATGCGCCTGTCTGTAGAATTCGCTTTGCGAGAATTGTCTTTGTTTTTTTAGCCCTGTTTTTAGGCGAAAGAATTTTTGAGATTTGCTCAGGTTTAGTATAGCTTGAATTTTCATTAGTTTTAGGTAAGGAATCTAAGGATGGTGAAATGGTGAGTTTTTCAGCTAAAGCTGTAATTTCGTTTTCCTGATCTTTGCGTTTTGGAAAATCTATGACAGGTCTGTTGAATTGTTCAGAAATTTCATGCAAAGCTGAGTCAATGGTGGTGATGTCGAATGTAATCTGAACCTGGGATGCAAGTTTTCTTGTTAATTCCTGATCTGGCCCAACAACAATTCCAGCTGGTTCTCCAAGATAATGAACGGTTTCATTGCAGAATACGCGGTTTTTTGCGTTGAAAGTTTGAATTCTGTTTTCGCCTGGGATATCACGGGCTGTGTAAAGGTAGTATCCTTCGGGAAAGTCCTTGATGGTAATGTTTGTGATTTTTCCGCTGGCTACAGGGCTTCTTATGAGAGAACCGTAAATCATTTCTGGCTTTGTGCAATCACAAAAGAATTCCCTGAGGATTTTAGTAGAGATCCGTTTTGCAGTCTTTTTGCTCTTTGGTTCAGACATGATTTTCTTTTCCTATAGTCAGCACAGCTTCAATTACTTGATTGACCATCTGGTCACTCATATCCGGCCACAATGGAATGGTGATTGTTCTGGAATATTGTTGTTGGGCGTTCGGGTAGTTTTCTGACCTGAAGTTTTTGTCCAGTTCTTTCCAATATGTAAAATTGAATAGCGGGATGAAATGAACAGAAATTCCAATGCCTGCAAGCTGAAGTTCCTTTGCAAACTCTTCTCTGGTGATTTTAAGCATTTGCGGTTTTATTCTTAAAAGGTATAGATGCCATGCATTGCCTTGAGCGTCAGGAGGTAATTCCAGAAAATCGGATTTTCCGAAAGCTCGATTGTATTTTTCTACAATCTTTACACGTTTTTCGAAAAAGTTGTTTGCTTTGGCAAGCTGCGTGATTCCAAGACAGGCCAATAGATCTGGCAGATTGAATTTGTAGCCTGGAGCCACTATATCGTATTCCCAGGAAGCTTTTGGAGAAGTGTAGCGATCCCATGTAGTACGATCCATACCATGAAGACGCATTGTGACCATTCTTTTGTAGGCATCGGGATTTCTTGTACAGACCATGCCGCCTTCAGCAGTTGTCATTGTTTTTGTTGCATAGAACGAAAAGACTCCAGCGTCTGCAATGGTTCCTGCAAAACCTAATGAGGTCTTTGATGGAAAGGAATGTGCTGCGTCTTCGATGACTTTTACATTGTATTGTTTTGCGAGGGCGCAGATTTCACGCATGTTGCAAGGGTTTCCTGCAATGTGGACAGGAACGATGGCAACTACTTTGTTGTTTCCTGATTTTCTGTCTTTTTCAAGAATTTCCTTTACTTTTGCAGGATCGATGTTATAGCTGTCTGATTCCAGGTCTGCAAAATAAACATCTGCGCCAAGATGCTTTGCGCAGGCTGCAGTTGATACAAAAGTGTATGGCGTAGTGATGATTGCTGTACCGCTTTTTACTCCAAAGGCTTCCATTGCTAGAATCATGCCACTTGTATTTGAATTTACTGCAAGGCTTAGGATTTCGTCGTTTGAAAGTCCCATTTTTTCGCGGTTTTGCAAAATCGCAAAATCAATGCCCTTACTCATAAATGTGGAAAAATCTTTTTCAAATTGAAGAGCATATTTGCCTGTTGTAAGCCAGCCCGAACGTAGAACCTGCAAAACGGCATCTTCGTCTTCTTTTGATATTGATGGCCTGGAAAATGGCACCTTGAGGGAATCAGCATCGCTCATGTTATGCTTCCTTGTTTTTATAGAATTCTTTTAGAGACGGAACTTCTTCACAAAGAATCTGGATCAGAAGCTCTTTGTTTCTGTATACACTATAGTCTGGAATACTGGCTTGATCGCAAAAACAGATTTTGTGTAGTTTTTCAAGCAGCTGATTCAAGTGGCTGTCTGTATATTCCAGATTTCGCAGAATCAGTATTTTTGAATAACTGGTTTTTGTGGGTTCTTCTTCCTTAAGCCAAAGAGGTTCAATGGAACGTTCGCCCTTTCTTTTTCCAATAATCTTTATGTCGATATCCTTATATGGTTCAAGACCGGAAAATTTGATTATCTGCTTTGCAAGGTCGATTATTTTGATGGGTTCGCCCATGTCCAGCAGATACGATTCGCTATTATTTCCCACTCCACCGGCTTGAAGCACAAGTGAGCAGGCTTCAGGAATCGTCATGAAATAGCGTTCCATATCTTCTGAAGTTACTGTAACCGGTCCTCCGTTTTTAATCTGCTCCATAAAGAGAGGAAGAATTGATCCACGAGACCCTAAAACGTTTCCAAATCGTACGAACATGAATTTCTGGTTTTCTCCGGCTTTTTTGCTTGCCTGAAGGACAAGTTTTTCGCAAAGCATTTTGGAAACTCCATAAGTGGAAACTGGTTCTACGGCTTTGTCTGTGGAAATCAGGACAAAACGTTGTACATTGTTTTCAAGACATGCATCCAAAAGGTTTTTAGTGCCAAAAACGTTGTTTGCTATGGAAGCAACTGGATTTTCTTCCATCATTGGAACATGCTTGTATGCTGCGCAATGAAAAACCACATCACATTTTGTGTGGGAAATGATGTATGAGGTATATTGACGGTCTGCCATATCGCCAATTATTGGCACGATGGTAGCTTTTTCACCAACTCCTTCTGATTGGAGCAGTCGCAGTTCCCTGTCGATTTGGTATATTGAGTTTTCTCCATGTCCAAAGAGGTAAAGCCTTTCTGCACCGCCAGAAAGAAGCTGTCGGGCAAGTTCAGATCCTATGGAACCTCCAGCACCTGTAATCAGTACTCTTTTTCCCCTCAAGTAGGAAAGGCTTTCCTTCAGTGAGATGGTCACAGGAGTGCGCCCCAGAATATCTAGAGGATCGATTTGACGTGTCTGCACAAGATGAGCACTGCCATTTACAACCTGAGAAATGCCTGGAAGAATCTTTATCTGTGTGAATCCGCAGGCTTTGAGAGTTTCATAGATTTTTCCAATTCGTTCAGTTGGGGCGGAAGGGATGGCAATGATTGCTTCATCCTGGCGCTGGCATCTTAGTAAGGATGCAACATTAGCAATCGGACCGAGGACAGGAATTCCATCGATTTGTGTACCGATTACTTTTTCGTCATCGTCAAGGAAGGCTGCTACTGAGCCAAAAACTTTTTTTCTTTTGATGTCATCTGCAATTGTCTGACCGGCAAAACCGGCACCGATTATATATAGATGTTTGATTGATTTATCCATTTTCCCACCGATATATATTTTACCACAACAATGAATAATCTTCAATTAAATGGGAAACAGCAGTTTTATCAGAAAGGAAAAAAATGCTAATCAGTGAGTAAATGCAGTCCGAAAATAAAGTGATAAAACGTATTCTTGTGGGGGAATTTTATGGGGAAAAAGCTTTTTATGGTAATTTCGGCTTTGCTTGCTACTGCAAACTGCTGTTTTGCCTCTGGCCTTACTTTTCAAATAATTCAACATAACGATAGTTTAAATGAAGTTTGCGAGTCGGCAATGGTGATTGAGGATGAGATGCTCAATTATTTTTTTAACTCTGGTTACATCGTTACAAATGCTCCAGCATCAGTTTCTTCGTCGATTGAAATGGATGACAAACTTTGGAAGGTTGCAGTAAATGAAGCAGCCGGTGGGTCTGCCGATGTTTTTGTTCAGGTGCACCTTTACTTCAACGAAAATGCTGGCGAAAGTTCAAAAGTTTCACTTGGCCTGATTGATAAGATT
The DNA here is from genome assembly GCA_016297405.1 of Treponema sp. Classification (GTDB taxonomy): domain Bacteria; phylum Spirochaetota; class Spirochaetia; order Treponematales; family Treponemataceae; genus Treponema_D. Next base: position 1,015 of record JAEDGP010000085.1, on the reverse strand, counting down.
TCATGGAAAGCGCAGGCAATAAAATCTGGCAGAATCCTTGAAGAATCATCAATGAAGGTAAAAAAGCCTATAGGAATCGATACAGAACAGAATGTAAGACTTTTTGCAGGACAGTTTGCAAGTCATTTGAAAGAAGTTTTGAAGAAAAAATAAGGAAGGATCAAAATGAAAAGATTGTTTACTATTATTGCTAGTTTGATTTTGGCAGCTACAGGGGCGTTTGCGTTTAGTCCTTCTCTTGATGGTAGGGCAGTAGTTGCTGAAAAAGGTGTTTTGCCACAGGGAGCTTTCGCAAAGACCGTGGGATATTTGCCTGGAGACAGCATTAGCGTTACAAATATTGCTAACAAATCAAATGTGGATATTCTTGTCATTGGTGCTTTGGATCCTTCTGAGGGAATTGCCATTCTTCTTTCTCCTGAGGCTGCAGAGCTTTTGGGAATGACTAAAGGATCTAATGTTGTAGTGAAGATCACTAAACGTTCTGGTCAACTTGATGAAGCTGTTGCTGGAACGGCGGTTATTGGTGAAGTTACATCGGAAGTTACAGAAGATTCTGAACATGTAGAAGAAGCAGAAATTGCACAGGAAAATGAAGCAATTGGTACTGACGACCTTGCACCGACAGCCCCATCGATTGAAGAAAGCTCTGTTGAAGAAAGCTCTGTTGAAGAAAAAAATAATGGGGATTCTGCTTCAAATAATGAGAATGAACAGACTGCAGATGAAATCGAAACCGAAATGGAAGAAGGTGAAGCTACACCTGATGAAGCAGAAAAAATTGAAGGTGAAGATATTGAAAAAACATCTGTAGAGACAACTCCTGTATATTCATCTTCTATGTTTGATGATGATGAAGCAGAAATAATTGAGCCAACAGAAGAAGAGCTTGTAGAGGAAGATGTAGAGGTTGAGCCTACTGAAAGCTTTGTGGAAGAAGTGGAGGAAGTTCCATCTGAAGAAGTTCCATCTGAACAAGTTCTTGTTGATATTCCTGAAGAAAATGAACCTTTTG
>JAEDGP010000084.1 GCA_016297405.1 Treponema sp. | reverse complement strand
TGTGTGGAACTTTACGACTATGGATTTGATGTAAGACTTGTTCTTAAGCGGTCTGGTCAAAAAGGTGTAAAGCTGTGAAGTAACAGAATGTCCATGGGCAAAGTGCGTGATGGATATGTCCATAAAAAAAGGTCTGGCTATTACCCAGACCTTTGTGTAATCTAAAATTTGAACTATTTACAGATTTCCTTATACTTCTGTGCAAGTCGCTTAGATTTTTTTGCTGCTAAACCACAATAATTTGCAGGGTTTTCAAAGAACTGAGCAGGATTTTCAATTCCAAGCTTTTCAAGCTGTTTTGTAATGTCTGTAAATTCTTTTTCGTGTGTTTTAAGGACTTCAAAGAATGTTTTTCCGGACTTTTCAGCTTCAAGAGTAATTGTACGGATAATTTCGTGACCGTCGTTGTATCCTGCTTCGCCAAGAAGAATGTAAGCAGGTTCAGCAAGAACGCCACCTTTTACTTTTCCGCCTGCACCCTGAAGATTTCTAGCCATACCTTCTTTGTCTGCCTGAAGACCTGAAATTACACGGTTCATGCGGGCAACAGCCATTACAAAACCTGATACATAATCAGCAATAAAGCGCTGTGAAGCAGAGTTTGTAAGGTCACGCTGATGTTCAGAAATCTGATCCATATAGAAAGTGATTACACGAGGACACATAGCTTTCCACAAAGATTTAACGTGTTCGCTGTTCCATGGATTACGTTTTTGAGGCATTGTTGAAGAACCAACCTGAGTAGATGAGAAGTATTCAAAAACTTCACCGATTTCAGAACGCTGAAGATTACGAAGATCGTCAGCAAGATTTGCGACAATGCCGAACGCAACGTTCATTTCAAGAAGAAGGCGAAGAAGATATTCAGGTTCAACAAGCTGATTTGAATATTCTGATGGCTTAAGTCCAAGGAATCCTGTGTAGATTGCTTCAAGTTCTTCTGGATCTTTTACAATCATGGAAGGACCATTGTAAGAACCAACTGGACCTGCGAGTTTTCCAACAAGTTGGTTGGAAAGTTCTTCAATACGGATAATAGATTTTCCAAGGCGGCTAACAAATTCAGCGATTGACCAGCCGAATGTAATAGGAACTGCGTGCTGTCCGTGAGTACGACCAACCTGAGGTGTATCGCAATCCCGTTCTGCAATGTCGCAAAGGTGTTTTTCAAGTTTTTTAAGTTCAGGAAGAACAACATTTTGTGTAACATCACGCATACGGCAACTTAAAGCTGTATCAAGGATATCAACCGAAGTTGCTCCAAGGTGAATGTAAGGACCAATTTCAGCGTTTACCTTAGTCTTCATTACATTTACAAGAGCGCGAACGTTATGACGAGTTTTTTCTTCTTCAGCATAAACTTCTACAGGGTCAATATTTGCGGCAACATCATCAAGTGTTTTTGCAATATCGTCTGTAAGCTTGCCGCGAACCTTAAGGTGAGCTTTTACCAGAGCAGCTTCACATTTTGCCATTGAGCGGATAGAAGCCTGTTCTGAAATATAAGATGAAAGAGCTGCAAACTGTTCAGCTTCTTCCGACGCAGAATATCGATGATCGATACAAGAAAGATTTTCAAAAATATTACGTGTTTCCATGACTCTATTATCATGGAATTTAGGTTTTTATTCAATTCATTTAGTCCAGCGCCTGTAATTCAATGGCGATTTCTTCCATTTCTCGATCGGTCATGGCAATGGTGTCTGCACATTTTCTTAATTCGCGGCGAATGCTTAATGGAATTTTTGTGGAGGTTTTATATCTTAGTTCATGTTCAAGGCTTGCCCAAAAATCCATGGCGATGGTTCTGAGCTGTATTTCGACTTTCACAAAATGTTGAGCATTTGAAAGAAAAACGGGTATTTCAACTACTAAATGAAGGCTTCTGTATCCGGATTCTTTAGGATTGGCAATATAATCCTTTTCTTCAATTAATTTTATGTCCGGTTGTTTTAAAAGCAAATCTTTGACGGTGTATATATCAGAAATATATGGACTAATTACACGAACTCCTGCAATGTCATATAGATTTTCAGTCATTGATTCAAAGGTTACTGGAAGGTTCTTTTTTATTAACTTATTTGCAATACTTTCAGGGGATTTTATTCTTGATTTTATGGTTTCGATTGGATTTCGTCGGCCAGTGACATTGTATTCTTTGTTGAGGATTTCAAGTTTTGTTTCAATTTGCTTCGACGCACTTTCGTAAATCATCATGATTTCTTGAAATTTGAACGCCATTTTGTAGAAGTTGTCATCTACAGAAATTTCTTTAGGCAATATTTTGGGTAAGGTTATGTTTTTTTCTGTTTCGTTATCAATATTCATTCTATTTTGCTCTATATTTAAAAGTAATAAAAAATGGAAAAGGTTTCAAATTTTTTTTATTTTATTTAAAAAGAAGGCAAGAAACCCATGTTTCTATTGCATTTCCTTGCCCCACGCTATCCATTTTTTCACCAGTTTTTGCCTTCACAAAAATCTGTTCTAATGTTACGCCTAGAATGGCTGCAATGTTTTTACGGACCAGCTCACGGAAAGGAAGAAATTTCGGTTGTTCGAGTTTTATAACGCAATCCAGATTACCAAGATGATATCCTGCAGATTTGACTTTTTCCCAAACAGTTTTCAGTAATTCTGCTGAATTAGCATCTTTCCATTTGATTTCTTCAGGAGGAAAAAAGGATCCGATATCACCAAGGCAGGAAGCGCCAAGTAATGCATCTGTAATTGCGTGTAGCAGTGCGTCTCCGTCTGAATGTCCCAGCTCGCCTTTTTGAGAAGGAATTTCAATTCCACCGATTATGAGCTTTCTTCCTTCCTGTAATTTGTGGATGTCATAGCCTAAGCCTGTTCTTATCTGAGTCATCTGAGAATTCTTTTTATAGTCTTCCTTGTAAGTGATTTTAATGTTAGAAACGTCGCCGTCAACTACTTTTATTTTTCCTGCATAGTTTCCCCAAATTTCAGTATCATCGGTGTATTCTCTGTTGTCTAAAAGTGCTTTTTTGTGCGCCTTTAGAAGGCGAATGTAATCGAAGCCTTGTGGGGTTTGAACGGCAGTCATCATCTTTCGTTGTAAATGTTGACTGATAAATCCGTTTTCGTCTATGAGTTTTTGTGTATCAACAGGCTGAATTCCAGGGACTGACGCTCCGAATTGTATTGCGGCATTTACCGTCTGTTGTATAATGCTTTCAGTAACGAAGGGACGAGCGCCATCATGAATCAGAACAATGTCAGGTTTGTAATCCTGTAGCGCTATAAGCCCCTTGTAGACGCTTTCCTGCCTGCTCTTTCCTCCTGTGGTAAAAATCAAAATCCCATTTGTTTGTTGAAGTAGTTGATTAAAATCGTTATCACAAAATAAGGCTTGTTTTGCCTGATTTTCCATTCCCTGAGGAATGATTACATTTATAATCTGACAGCGTCCAGAAGACAGGAAAGCTTTTGCAGCAGTAGAAAGCACAGTTCCGCTTTCAAGAGGAAGAAATTCTTTTTTGCAACTCGGACCCATTCTAGTCGAAGAGCCTGCAGCTGCAAGTATAATGGCTATTTTATTCGTCGAAGTCATCGCTGTCGAAGTCATCATCGGAAGATTCGTCTCCTGGTGAATCGTCGTCATCGTCTTCATCATCTTCGTCAGAGCGGCTTGATTTTCGAGTTTTTTCATCAGTATTTACGTCATCCATCAAGTCATCGTCATCGTCATCATCTTCTTCAATGATGTGCTTTACTTTTGGCGCAGCTCCAAGTGGTTCCAGTTTTGTATGGATAAGGGATTCTACTTCCTTTTCAGAAAGTCCCATAGCAAAGCAAACTTCATCTTCAAGAAGCTTTTTAGCTGAATCATAGAGCTTTCTTTCAAGAATAGGTAACTCTTTTACTTTACTGCGGTTGTAAAGACAGCGGACAATTTCTGCAATATCTGAAACGCTTCCTTTTTTCAGAAGGTCAAGGTTTTGCTGATAACGCAATTTCCAATCAGAGGTAATTGGTTCAAAGTCGTCAGAAAGCAAATCCAAAGCTTTTTGAGCTTCTTCAGCAGAAACGATTGAGCGAATGCCCAACTCTTCGGCTCTTTCAACTGGAACCATGACAATCATGTCAGAAGCGGTGATGTGAATCTTATAATAAAGAAGTGTATTGCCTTTGAAATCCTTTTCAAAGATTTCTATGATTTTTCCTACACCTTGGCTTGGGTATACGACATTTTGATCAATCTGAAATTTAGTATCACTCATGCTATCTAGTATAACATAAATTTTATGTAAATTCAATTTGTGTGTATAGGTTGTTTATTATGGATAACAATTAATTTAAATTTGATTTGTTGCGGATTAATGTTTTTGGGAGTATTATATATATTGCCGTAGGTGGATAAAAACTAAAAAACTGTTTATCTATGTGTTTTACTATTATTTGTTTTAGGAGTACTAATTATGAATTTCATTTTTCTTGGACCACCAGGAGCTGGAAAAGGATCTCTTGCTGTTAAGGTTGCGGAGGAGTATAAAATCCCTCATATTTCTACAGGTGATATTTTCCGCGCGAATATCAAGAATCAGACCGAACTTGGAAAAAAAGTTGATGCAATCATCAAATCAGGTGGATTGGTTAGTGACGACATCACATGTGAATTGGTGAAAAATCGTTTGGAGGAAGCCGACTGTAAGAATGGCTTTATTCTTGATGGATTTCCAAGAACAATTCCACAGGCAGAAATGTTTACTTCAATTTGCAATGATGTTTCTGTTGTAAATTTTGAGATTGCTGATGATGTTGTAATCAAAAGGTTGAGTACACGTCGTGTTTGTAAGGAATGTAAGGAAAATTACAATATCATTACACTGCCTCCTAAAAAGGAAGGTGTTTGTGATAAGTGTGGTGGTGAACTTTTCCAGCGCGAAGACGACAAGCAGGAATCTATTCTTCACAGAATGGAAGTTTATCGCGAACAGACAGAACCGCTTATTGATTTCTACAGAAAAAAGTCTCAGATTACTGATATTGATGGAGCAACTCAGACTTCAGAATTGCTTTCTGAATTCAAGAAGCTATTCCCTGCAAAATAATTGAATTATATGGTGATGACTTTTTAGGTCATCACCTGCTTTTGCGGGTAGTGAGTATGGATATGGATACAAACTTCTTTTTGTTCAATAAAGAGAGTATCAATAAACTTGTAACAAAAGTTGTCTTAGCTACAAATATTTTACCTCCTCTTTTTGTAGTGCTGACGATGGTTGGAATATTTGGCATTGACGATGTGTTTGCCGGGATAGTTTCAGCGATTGTTATTCCATTTTCCATCATCCAATTAGTTGTTGTTTATTGTTTTAGACGTGTTCATTCATATCAAAAAGTTGATGATGCAGCTACTTTTGGATTTGATTCGTTGGCACCCGTCAACAAAGTAGATTTTGATTCAAGGGAAAAAATCTGTAATGGTTGGCAGACTTTGGGTCAATACACAGGTTTGATAGGTCTGTCACTAATTGTTGCGTTTTTGGGTACTCATGCACATGTAGGCATTTATATAGGCTATAGTCTAGTTACTTTTTTAAGTTGTCTATATTTCAATGTTCGTCTTACATGTATGATAGGTATCATTGATTATTTTTTAATGATTGTATCAGTTTATTTTAAGACGACGAATAAACTGAAAGAAGGAATGCCGGAAATTGTTGCAAGGGGTGTTTTTGATACATCTGTTGCATATATTGCCGGTTTTACAATTGAGTTTGTATTTGTGTTTATGATTTCCTATTACATTTCCAAGCGTTGTTATCAGGCGCTACAGGAAGCTAATGGAAAAAATGAGCAGTTGAAGCGAACTGAACTTCAGATAATGGGCTTTATTCCAGATATGCTTAAAAGCCATGAAGTTTTTACAGGTTATCATATCAAACATACTGTTGTGTATATGGATATGATTTGTCGCGAGGTTGTTAGACAGGGTAATTATACTGATGTCCTTACAAAAAGTGAAATTGAGCTTTATAGTTCCGCAGCGAACTTGCATGATATAGGAAAAATTCATATTCCAGACCATATTTTAAATAAGCCTGGAAAATTTACAGATGCTGAATTCGAAATGATGAAAAGACATCCGCAGGAAGGAAAGATATTGCTGGAATCTCTGCCAAAAATTCGAGGCGGTCGATTTAATGAAATTGCGGAACAGATGGCCTATTATCATCATGAGAAATATGGTGGAGGCGGTTATCCTACTGGACTTTCGGGGAATTTAATTCCTCTTTGCGCCAGGCTTATGGCGGCAGCAGATGTTTTGGATGCTTTGTTGAGTTGGCGCCCTTATAAGGAGCCATGGGATATTGATAGAGCCATTGAAGAATTTGAAAAACAGAAAAACAAACAGTTTGAGCCTTGTATTGCAGATGCTGTAATTGCGTTGAAGCCGGTTATTTTCATGAAGTCTCAGGAATTCCTTATGGATGAACAGATGACTAAAGAACTGGAAAGAGAATCTGAATGGCGAAATAAGCTTCGACAGGAGCAATTCCAAGAGTTGTACAATAGTGGCTTATTGAATATAAATAAGTAAGGAGGCTCCCATGTCGGCTCCTTTGAAATATGTTGATGTAGATCCAAAATCCAGGGTAAATAAGATGTTTACCTATGTTTTGGTGTGCATGAATATTTTAAGCCCTCTATTCATCTTATTGAACACAGGTTCTGTGTATTTTGATAATCAGTTTACAATTTCTGTGTTTTTTTCCACTATTCTTGCATGTATTGTATTTCCACTTTCATTTGTACAGTATCTTTTGGTGTTTAAGATCAAAAAGCAGAATGTTGCCCGCTACTTTGGTGTTATTTCTGCTATGTGCATAATCGGGTATTTGCAGTGTTATTTTGATTATGATTTTTCCCTTCTTTGGGGATTGATTTGCTTCTTGAGCTGTTTGTACTATAGCGTTCGTTTTTCCATTGGAGCTGTGCTTATCAGCTATATGGTCTCCTGCATAAGTTCTACCTGGCGACTTTTTTTTGAGTTTTATTTGGATGCAGAAGTCAATCTTAAAATGATTTTCTTAAAGAATTTCATTATTACTTCCTCTGAGTTCTTTTTGATTTTTGTTGTTGTTTTTTCCATTTCTATAATTGTTTCTTTGGATCGAAGAATTTCTGATGCAAAAACAATTGCATTGAAAAATGCACGACTAAGTATTTCGGCATTTTCACTTAAAGTAATGGAATCTCATGATGGAATAACAAACATTCATGCCTTGCATGCATCAAAATATTGCGAACTTATTTGTCGGGGACTTTTTAATGCTGGTTTGTACACAGATGTTCTTACGGATGAAACTATAAATCTTTATGCGGAAGCTGCTATTCAACATGATGTGGGAAAAGTACATATTCCTTCTGAGATTCTGCATAAAACCGAGGCTCTTACTCCAGAGGAGAGTGAGCTTATGAAGACTCACACGATTGAAGGTCGAAAGATTCTTGAAGGTTTGCCGAAAGTGAAGGGTGGTGAATACAATGATATAGTTTCGCAAATGGCATTTTATCATCATGAAATGTATAACGGTGAAGGATATCCCTTGGGAATTTCTGGAAAATCAATTCCTCTATGTGCCAGAATTATGTGCGCTGCAGAAAACCTGGATAGTCTTTTGAACTGGCGCATGAGCAAAACGCCTTTGACTGTGAATGAGGTGATGGATTATTTTGAAAACGAGAAAGGTAGAAAATTTGACCCGGAAATTGCAGATGTTGTTATTTCTCTTAAAGATAAAATTGAAGCTTTGAAAAAGGTCTTTAAGGAAGAAGAACTTGAGAAAAAGGCTTCTTTTGGCTGATTTTGCATTTTCTTATTGTTGTGAATTGAAATAAAAAGGGGCTGTCCCAAAAGTAATGAGTG
>JAEDGP010000083.1 GCA_016297405.1 Treponema sp. | reverse complement strand
GTAGAAAAGAAAATTGATCATTTGGAAGGCGAAAATACTCCTGTAGTTCAGATTCCATCTCAATCTGTGCCAGTTTCCCAGCCGCTTGCGAATATGGATCTGTCTGCCCAAAACCTTCCGAATTTCGGCAATTCAAGTCCGGAAATTGTGTGCGGCAACATTGTGGATAAAGTTTCTGATATGTTGCCAGTTCTTGGACAAATGCTTGAGAATAAGGAAGATGCCCATAAATTCGAAAAGGAAATAAAGTTGTTTTCCCAACTCAAGGAACTTGGAGAATACTTGCCCGAAGATCTGCGATTGAAATTCCTGAGCGGAAGAATGAGACTTCTTTTGGATTATCTTATTGCAAGACTTTCTGGAAAACCTGGTCTTATGATGATGACAAAATCCCTTCGTAAAGCCCAGCCTATTGGCGCAGTAAGTTCTGACGTAACCGCTGATTCTGAAAGTCTTTCTGGACGAAGACTGGCAAAGAAAGTAATCTTTGATCTGAAAATCATGGCTTCAAAACTGGACGACCAGGATCTGGCAAAAGCTTTGATAACGGAAGCTCAGGAAGTGGAAAAGAAACTGTAGCAAAAGGGGAATAATATGGTTATACATGATTTGGATGCAATGTATGCCAGAAGACGAGATAAAATTGTGGCTTATCTTTTGGAAAATGATGCAGGTGCAGCGGTTTTCATAGATAGCGAAGAGCACCGTGAACCTGCAATTAGATATTTTACGGGGCATACAAGCGATGCCGTGCTGATTATTTTTGATACCGGATATTCTGTTCTTATTCCGTGGGATGAAATCCTTGCAAGAAAAATTTCCCATTGTGATAAGATGATTCCGTATACAAAATACAACAATAGTGCAATTGAGGCTGTCAAGGTAAATCTTAATGTGGGAAAATCCATTTCTCATACAGTGGAATTGCCGCCTTCAACTACATATCCATCGTTCTTGAAATTCATAGATGCCCTTGAAGGATGGGATGTTCGCTGTAAAGAAAATGGAGTTCATGCATATTCTGTAAAACTTCGTACAATAAAAGATGATTATGAAATCGAATGCACTAAAAAGGCGGCTTTGATTGGCGACATGATTATCGATGAAATCGAAAAAGGCATTCGCAATGAAACCATAAAAACCGAAATGGATGTGGCACTTTTAATTGAAAGGGAATGCCGTTTGCATGGCTGCGAAAGAACTGGCTTTGATACGCTTGCTGCAGGTCCTGAGCGAAGCTGGGCAATTCATGCATTCCCAGGATATACTGACGGCCAATGGCCAGGAGAAGGGCTTTCGATTCTGGATTTTGGCGTTGTGTATGAAGGTTACACAAGTGATACGACGCTGACTGTGGTGAAAGGAAAAGTATCAAAGCAGCAGCTTGAACTTGTGGAGCTTGTGGAAAAGGCCGCCGCCGAAAGCCTGAAGCTTTACAAGAAAGGTGTTCCGGTAAAAGATGCTGCTGAATGTGCACAGAACATGTTTGCAGAAGCACAAAGAAAAATGCCTCATACGCTGGGGCATGGAATTGGTCTTGAGATTCATGAATTTCCTCGTGTAAGCACAAAAATGGCGGCGGACGTTGTTTTTGAACCGGGAATGATTATTACTCTTGAACCAGGTCTTTATGACAGCGAACTTGGTGGTGTTCGCCTTGAAAATGATGTTCTCATTACAGAAGAGGGAAACGAAGTTATCACTCATTCAAGAATTATCAGGGTATAGAATTGAAAAAATCTTTATTAAAATCGGGACTGGTCTTGTCCCTTATGACACTTTTTTCCAGAATCATGGGTTTGATTCGCGAAGGAACCAAGGCTCATTTTATGGGAACCAGTTCCTATGCAGATGCGTTCACAATTGCCTTTATGATTCCAAATCTTTTCCGCAGGCTTTTTGCAGAAAACGCGATTTCTGTAGCTTTTATCCCAACTTTTCGTGGATATCTGGAAGAAGAGCAGAATGATGAAAATAAATTTAAAATCCAGAAATTCATCAGCTCAACTTTAACTCTGGTATCTTTTTTGACAGCGGTGGTTACAGTAATCGGAATTATAGTGACTCCTTTCATCATTCCCTTTTTCCTGGGGGATGCACAAAATGGGGTAATTGGGGAAGGCACATTCCTCACAAGGCTCATGTTTCCTTATCTGATTGTAATTTCCGTTGCCGCATTTTTTCAAGGTATTCTGAATGGGGTAAGGGTTTTTGCGCCTTCTGGATTCACGCCAGTAATATTCAATTTCTGTGTAATAGTTTTTACTTTTGCCCTTACACCGTTTCTGCCAAATCCACAAGGTTTGCCTAAAGAAGCGATGGCGGCCAGGGCAATGGCAATTGGTGTGCTTTGCGGCGGCTGTTTTCAGGCAATCTTTCAGTGGCCTTTTGTCAGGAAAGTTGGCTGGAAAACAACACTTACAGGCCTGAAAGCCGCCTTTACAAATCCTGGAACAAGAAGGGTCTGTGCTCTTATCGTGCCAACTATAATCGGTATGGCTGCATATCAGTTGAATGACGTTGTTTCTACTGCAATAGCTGGAAACATTGGACCTGGCACTGTTTCAAGTCTGCAATATTCTCTTCGTCTTCAGGAATTAATTCTTGGGATTTTTGCTGTGTCCATTGGCACTGTTATTCTTCCAGATCTTTCAAGTCTTGCAAAAAAGGAAAACTGGCAGGAATTTAATGATATGCTTTTGCAGGCCATAAAAATAATTGCATTGATTACAATACCTGTTACATTCTATTCCCTTGTTTCCGGGCAGGAGCTAATCAGCCTTGTTTATAAAAGGGGTAGTTTTGATGATGAATCATTGCATTCAACTCTTGAGGTTTTCCGCTTTCACATTGCCGGACTTTATTTTATCGCTGTGAACAGGATAATTTCTCCTGCATTTTATGCACAGGGAAATACAAAACTTCCAACAGCAGCTGGAATCATAAGCTTTGTGGTTAATATTGGATTCGCATTTTTGTTTTCTCTTCCATTGAGCGGCGGTGGAATTGCTCTGGCCCTTACTGCTGCAAGTCTTGTGAATACAGTTTTCCTGTTTGTTTTTATGCGTAAGATGAATGGAATGAATGCAAAACAGATTGCTTTTAAAATGATTGCTTTTATCCTGAAAATGATGGTCTTTAGTGTGATTGCTGCAGTTCCTGCATATTTTGTGCGTCTTTTTCTGGTGGATTGCTTTGGAAAATATAATTGGCTTGTTGCCTATGGAGTGCCTGTTCTGGCAACGGCTTTTGTTTTTGGTGCAGTTGGCATTTTGCTCCTTGTGCTTTCAAAAGATTCTGTTTCAGTTGCCTTGTTAGCAAAAGTAAAAGGAAAAGTGCGCCGCAGCTAAATCTGGCGGAAATTACTTATTTGACACAGTTTTTAGTAGAGTGCATAATTAGAAAAAAGAGGTTCTATGAAAAAGAATATTGGAAAAGCAGTTTTGAACGTTGCAATTTCATCGGCATTGTTGTTTTGCCTTTTTGGATGCGGCGGCGGATATTTCTACGATTCTAAGCACAGGGCAAAAACTGTGGGTGCATCAGATCTTCCTTCTTCTGGTGCAAATACTTTCGTGACCACACAAGCTGGTGCTTCAGTTGTTTTCAAGAATTTTGCATCAGAACTGCCTGATGATTCCTATTTTGTAGGATTGAAAAACAGCGGCCCGGCAGTTTTAACTGATTTTCAGAGTTTGAACAGTGGAAAATATGGTGATAAAGAATATTTTGTAAACCTCCGCTCTTCATTGGAAAATATTTTTTCCCTATTAATCAAACGGGGCGAAAACACTAATGAAACAGTATATCTAACTCCGGGAAACGCAAAAATTTCTTCTGCCGGGTATGAGGCAAATGTTCCAAGTATCTATTTTTCAATGAACGGATTTGATAAGGACATTTCTGCAAAAATGAATGGAAGTGCCTTTTTCAAAACGCCCCTTTTGGCGCTGGATTTGAATACATTTTCTTTTAACATGAATTCCAGCAGCAATTCGGTTCGCTCAGATCTTCACGGCGATTTTGATATTTCTGTAAAAACAAGAACTCCTGGCCTGATTCTGGATATTCCTTCATTTAAGATTGAATTGAATCAAATGTCTGTGAATGAAAAAAACAGCATTCTGCAGGATTCCTCTGACATGAAGATCAGCGGATCAAGCTTTATGGAATTAAATCCAAAAGAAGTGACATCAAATTCCATGATTAAAAAGGCAATGTTTGCCGTTGCTTTTGAAGTTTTGCCAACAGGTGACAAAGGTCTTATGGATTCCACTGATTTTTATTATTCAGAAGGCTCTTTTGATTTCAATGCAGGTCTTTCGTTTGTGTTGAAGAATGGAACTGGTGGAAAAATCATTGCTTGTGGAAATGTTCAGCAGGGAAAATCAAAAAAGAAGGCTGCTCCAAAACTTTCTGCTCAAGGGATTTTTGAAGCTTTCAAAGGAAACAAATATTCGAAAGAGCAGTTTGATAAACTTGGAATTCCTCTTCAGATTTATCTGAATGTTTCATTCTACGATGACGATAACATAAAGACGCTGGATTATGTGACAATAAAAAATCTGTATGATTTATATGGATTTATTTATGATACACTGGAAGCAAGCGGAGCAAAAGGTTCTTTTGCCAGTTATTTTCAGATATTGATGGAAAAAAAGCAGAATCTTTCTACCCGCAACCTTTATGATAATATAAGCTCTTCTTTGTTTTCTGAAAGCGAAAATGATGCGCAAATATCAGAAGACGATCAGGCTTCTATTGGCACTTTTAAAGACGGAATCTTTGTTGAGTGGTAATAAAATTTCTTTGCAAGTTGAATTATCAGTTGTAACAGGCATCAGAGATATCAGGCGAAAAGGTTTGATTTTTTGGTGCTTTTTTTATATGTACATGCTGCAGCAAAGGAATCTGTATTTTTCCATCGGAATAGGAATAAGTCTTGTAAGGATTCGCGATTTGTTTCCGTTTTTAAGCAGAATTTCGTATTCTATGGATAGATAATCTGCGGTTTTCGAAAAATGTTCTATTACATTTTCTTTTGAAAGGGTTTTAGAAACCATTTCGCGATATTCTGGTACAACAAAATTATCAATCCATGCAGTTACGTTTCTTTTGAGCGAAATGACAGGCCAGTTTTTGCCCTCTTTGAACAGGGATTTTATGATCTGGGTGGTATCGTTTTCGTAATCCACTGAAAAAACTTCCTGATAAATTGAACAAAGCTGAGATGCGTAAGCTTTGAGTGTATCAGATTCAGCTTCATCGATATCTACATAGATGATGTTGATGACGATAGAACCGTCCGTTCGCTTCATGATGTTGCCGTTTACCTGAAGCTTTTTTAAAAGCCCGGATTGAGTTATTGCAACTACTTTCATGGAAAAATTTTTTGCATCCAGAATCAGGCATTGTTCAATTCTGGCAATGAATTTGTGCCTGTCTTTTTCGCTGATGAAGGCGAACGGATCTTTACTGATAAGGATATTGAATGCATTCATCCGATAGCCAAGCATTGCCGATGCGGTTTCGTTTGAATAGGAAGTTGTAATTTTATCGCCATAGTTCAAGGTAAGTATGCCACATGGAACTGATTCCATGATTGTGGAAAGCTGCTCAGACAGATTTGTGTTCATTTGAAGCAGCTGCATTCTAAAGTCAATGTTTTCTATGGAGATGTAATAAATATTGCTGGTTACAGTTTTTCCAATATGGCGCATGTGCAGGCGAATCCAGAACGGGCTGTTCGTTTGATACAGAGGCAGCATGTTGATTTCACAGAACGCAGATTTGTCTGTTTTTGTAACCTGAGTTAAGGTAGACATAAACGTATTGCGGGATTCTGGAGCAATTGTATTAATGAATTGCTTCTGCACTTTGGCATAGTTTTCACGGGTTGTTCCTAATTCTTCAATGAACTGGTCATTCATTCGCAAAACTTCCACATTGTCGCCAGTCCATTCTATGATGGCGGCACCGCCAACAAAACTGTTGAAAAGCAAAGTTGCTTGAGTTGTGGCATCCAGAAATTTTGCTGCCTGAGATATATTTTTTTCATCCTGTGGCAAAGAAATCAGGTCATTCAAATGAGCAGAAGGAAGTTCAGTCATAAGTTTTTCGTAATCTTCCACTGGCATTGGTTTTGCAAAATAAAAACCTTGCATATTGAAACAACCAATGCTTTTAAGGTAGTCAGCTTGTTCCTTTGATTCAATGCCTTCTGCAATTACAGGCAGATGAAGCCAGTTTGCCATGCGCACAACCGAACTTAGAATGCTGCCGCCTCTTGTGTTTTCCTCTGAAGAAGAGGAATTTATGCTGGAGCTGATGAATTTCATGTCCAGCTTGAGTAGATCTACTGGAACTTCCTTCAGTGTATTCAATGAAGAATATCCGCTTCCAAAGTCATCCATTTCAAGGCAAAAACCGTAATCTCTTAAGGATTCTGCTACGTGAATGAGCTGGGAAGGATTGTCCATGTAAGCGGATTCGGTGATTTCCAGGCGAAGGTCTTTTGCCTGAAGGTTGTGTTTTTTTAACAGTTCATCAAAAGTTTTAAGTAAATCTGTGTGGTAAATGTCTTGCCTTGAAATATTCACTGAGACAGGAACCGGATTCAAACCTTCATCAATCCATTTTCGTAAAAGTTTGCAGGTCTTTTCCCAGATGTACTTATCAAGCTGTGTAATGAATCCGTTTTTTTCAAAAACCGGAATAAAAAGGCTTGGCGAAATCAAACCTTTTGTGGGATGCTGCCAGCGCACAAGTGCTTCAGCACCAATCAATGATTCTGTGGTGTAGTCATATTGTGGCTGCAAATAGATCACAAATTCTTCATTTTTTAGACCATTTACCATATCGGTAATAAGTTCCTGCTCAATCTTTAGGCTTTCAATCATTGAAGCGTCATAAAGCGCAAAATGCTTTGTGAAATCCTGCTTGATAGAGTTCAGAGCCATTTCCGCATGGTCGCAGGCTTTTGAAATATCCAGTTCGCCTGGCTCAAGGTTATATATTCCATAGCGAATTACAAAATCGAAGTTTGGGAACAGTTTTTTTGCAAAGGCATTTGCGCTGTCATAGACTTCCTGAATGTGGAATTTTGAAGTAGGGGCACAAACAACAAAGCGGTCGGCATAAATGTGACCATAGGTTGATTCCTTTGAAATCGTGCCTCGTAGTCTTGCACCGATTTTTTCCAGGATTTTATCACCTTCGGAAAAACCGAACATGTCGTTAAAAACCTTGAACCTGTCCAAGTCGCAAATAAGAACGCTGTAGCGCTTTTCCGGATTATTTGCCAAAAGATTGATGGTTTTGTAAATGAAAGTCTGTTTATTGAAAACGCCTGTTTTTTTGTTAATCTGAACCAGGTGACGGATGGCGCTTTTTTGCTGGTTGTTGATCAGTGTGATTCTTTTCTGTTCTTCAATATACCTGTGGATATGGTGATGAAGCCTGATGCAAAGCTGGTTCAAAGGAAAGTTCTTTGGGTATATATCGAAAATCTGTTTGTCATACAGTTTTTGCTGAAGATCTGTATCATCTGATTCGGTTATGGCGATTACCGGAAGTCGAGTGTTTATGGAATCATTCAATGCACTGTTCATTACAAGAATGTCATCTATTTCGCTCAGAATGGAGGAATCGTTTTTAAGCGCTATTTCCTGATCCAGAATAATTGCATCCGGGAATATTTCGTCGTCAAGAATCTGTATTATTTCTTTTTCTGATTCTGCAAATGAAATGTTAAAAACACTCAAAAAAACTGGATTTGAGAATAATGGAAAAAGTTTTGTCTTTGAAGCTACAAGTAAAGTGTGCTTTTCCTCCATTTTTGACCTCTTAAAACAATAATAACCCCCCACTAAATTGTAACACAGTTTTTAAAAAGGGGAAACTATAACATGCATTATTCAATGGAATAAAAA
>JAEDGP010000082.1 GCA_016297405.1 Treponema sp. | reverse complement strand
CAGCTGCTACTGTAAGCATGCAGAACAAAAATATGAACAATAATTTTTTCAAAAATTACTCCAAATAGAAATTTATTTCTTTGAAAGATACTTTTTTTCATGTTAATGCCAGTTATAAATTCTTCTACGAATGAAGCCTATCAGACGGTCAATAAATTTTTTATCTTTTGCGGTGTCAATGCCGGCTAGTAAAACAGTTGTTATGATATCATGAGTTATCTCCAGTGAATAGTCCAAGAGCTTTTCTTTGCTCAGATTGACTTCTGAGGATGCATTTACGAAATCAATGAAATCTTTCATCAGTTTCGAAAGTAGAAAATCATCCAAAGCATAAGATTGTAGAGTACTAATATTGCAGACTGCAGCCTCATAATTTTGTAGAATTTCTGAAACTATGACTTGTGAATCAAGTTTTCGCTCTGTAGCAAGTCCGCAGAAGTTCCTGAATTTTTCTGGCGCGTAGTTATCAACTGTAATGTATCCACAACCACCAAACATATCATATTCGTAAACCGGAATACCCATACCTAATGCATAGTTTACCGTTTTTCCTACAGTGATTATAAGATCATATTGCGATAAAATTTCTGGTGTTATTCTGACGTACTTCTTTGAATATCCATAAAACTCAAGTTTAATATTTTTAGGAAGATATTTTTTGATTCCCAGGATTTCATCTGGAGTGTGATTTGAAACAATTCCAATCTTTTTGGGGTATTTTGGAAATCCATCTTTGTGATGTTTAAAATCAGCAAAATAATCGGGTATAGGATTTCCAAAAAGTTTCATTTTGTCTTGTGGAATTCCGTAATGCATATTATGAAGTTCAATACTGCGACCAGAATGTACAGTAAGGAAATTTTCTTCTTTCCAATATGAAGGAAAACTTTCCAGTGCAGTTGTGGGAGAAAGGGAACCTGCAACCCACTTTTTTGTTTTGATTCCTTTATTCAAAAGAAAAGAAAGAACGGGAAAATGAAAGGAGTAGACCAGGTCGTATTCAAGAGGCATGGATTCATTTTTTACCTCAAAAACATTTACATTAGTTTCTTGTAATAATGATTTGAAATCAGACGTAAAACGGAGACAGGCTATAGATACTTGGTTTGTTTTTGATAATATTTCTGCATATTCAAGTATCTGAATTGCAGATCCATGCCAGCCGTCTAAGTAAGCTACCGTAAGTAAGATGTTCAAACTCACCTCCGTTATATATATTAACAGTATCTTACATTTATATATATATCAAGTAAATAAGTTCAGGAAGATATCCATACTATAATCAGAACAAGAATCTTAAAAACTTTTGATATAATTAGTGAATCATTTTCTAAGGATGATATTGATTCTTTTTTGGAAGTATCGGAACTTGATTTTAATGATAGATTAATTGAGCATATTTGCATAGCAAATAACTTAATTTTGCTTACTCATGATTTTGATTTTTCTGATTCTGATGCTGATATTTTAACTGCAAATGATAAAATTAGGTACATCACTAATACAAAAGAAGTGCTGCCCCGAAAGTAATCTCAGGGTGGTTGAGTTTAGTCAAAACCACAATACACAGTGTTGTTGGGCATTTCGGCATTGCTCATGCCCTAGCATAAATACTTATTGGACAGTTCCTTTTTGTCCCAATTTTATTTTGACTTACTTTTTTTGTTTCTCCAATTTACCCGATCTGCAAGCATCTGAGTAAAAAAAATACTGTCTTTAAGTTGAAAAAAGTCATAAACAAGTTTATTTATTCGTTTATGAATCTCTGTATTCAATGAATCATTAATATCCGTAGGATTTGATTTACCTTTAGCAAGATTATATATATCTTGCATCTCTTGGATATTTCCAAACCTAAAGCACAACGGTAATGATTTTAAGTCTGTTGCCTCTGCTTTTAGCATTCCTCCACCTAAATTACATCTTCCTGTATATTCTCTTAGCAACCATAGTAAAGATGAATTACAGAAAATCCAAATACATAGCTTTTCAATATCAGTAAGCTTTTCTTTTTCATAAATTTCAACATAACTGGATGTAAACCCAGCAATTTCATTCATACAACAAAAATGTGTTCCCAAACCACGTGGTAAAAACATTAGTGGAATTCTTCGAGTTTCACTGATGTTTTCTTTATCTACATAAAATAAACTGCTTTCCCAATTATATTTTGATCCATTATCTGATATATAAAATGGTACAGTATTTTTAGTTTGAACTGTTAAAACTTTATCTTTTGTAAGATTCAGTCCTTGTCCGATTTCTATCTTTTCCTGAAATTCAATATCATTTATTTTACACATCTTGTTCAAAAGTGAAATTAGTTCAGGCTTTGTTGAACTTAGAAAACCCCACTTATAACTGTGAAGCAAAGAAGAAGATGTTTCAAACCTTAATATATCGATTTTTCCTTTGCTAGCATTGGAGTCTATTGTATTATAATGATGATCAGAAAAATTATCATGACAATGGAAGAATACGACATCATCTCTTTTTTCTTTTCTAAAAAAGGTTATTACAGTATTAATATCCGCAGTCTCAAAATATTTATAATCTGAATCTATAATACCTTGTACACCAATATTCTTTAATAAATAATCTTGAAATAACTTTCCATAATCTGTTGATAACCATGCATTATCAGTTATGAAAGTATTAATTCCTTTTGAATTAATCAATCTAAAAGACAGCTCATAAAAGAAAATAAGCAAATCAGCACCACGTGGAAAATTCTTTGAAGTTGCAGAATCGTATCTCTTTGCAATACTATTCTGTAATGCATTTTTTAAAGAATCTGGAAAATTGGAACTTCTTGATTCAACATACGGCGGATTGCCGATAACAATATCAAAACCGCTTTGAGATGCTGAATCAAGTTCAGCATGACGTTTTTTGTTGCAATCAGACCTCCGATTTATTCCAACGTTTTCAGAAATCTGTACAATGTTGTTCGATCTACATATAGTTCTTTTGCGAGCTGAGTTTTTGAACATTTTTGAGATAATCGTAAATGAATATAATCTTCTTTACCAGTCAATTTTGTATATGAATTATGAGACCCCTTTATTCTTCCAATTTGAATTCCTTCAGCTCTTTTCCTGGACAAAGCCTCTTTAGTTCGTTGGCTGATAAGATTTCTTTCGATTTCAGCACTCAGACCAAATGCAAAAGCCAATACCTTACTTTGGATGTTGTCGCCCAATTCATATCCATCTTTGACCGTATAGAGCTTTACCCCAACATTCATACAATGTTCCAGAATTATCATTATCATGAATAAGCTACGTCCAAGTCGGCTTAATTCGCTGGCAATCAAAATATCGTCTTTTTGAAGTTTATCAAGAAGTTTACCAAGCTGCCTTTTATCCGGTTCCTTTGTGCCGGAAACTCCTTCATCATCAATGTATTCATCGATGCTAAAACCCTTTCTTCTGCAAAGGTCTTCAATTCCCAATTTCTGGTTTGCTCCATCCTGTTTGTCTGTCGAAACTCTAATATAAGCGTATGTTATAGAAATGTTGTAGCATACAAACATAGCTATATTGATAAAAAAACACCCTTTATCATAATTTGATACACCTTCAGTAGTAAAAAACAACCATGGAGGCAATCTATGGTTTATGACATTTGGACAACCACAATAAACGGAAAGGAAAAGACAATTCTCCCCTATGGAGTACTTCTGGAAGATTGGGCAGAACTTCCTTTTGTTTTCAGATACTTCAAGAAAGAAGGTTTTAAAAGCTGCTGGTGGGATTTACATTACAAATGCGTTCTTATCAATCTAGACTTAAAAAGATATGACATAAGGCACAAGGTAAAACTGGTGCCTTTTTTTATTTTAGATTTACAGTATAAATCCTTGCAAAAACGACCTTCAGTCTTATAAAAAAGATTGCGGGGGAATTTTTATGGTATTCTGCAGAATTGTGCATTATAATCTGTGTTATAGAGGATTGTTATAATGCCGTTAAAGATCCACAGGAAAACGAAAATTTTATTTGGATTAGCCTTATCCCTGCTGCTGATTATAATTCTTGAATATGCAATCGAATTGCTGCAAAAGCATGGACTAACGCAGTTCAATGGCGTAGTTTTTGCACTGCAGGTAGCCCTATGCCTTCTCATGATCAGAATAGAACCCCGCATAGGTGGTTCAGTAACAGAAACCATTCTTGTAATAGACATCATCCACCTTTCGTTACAGTTCATTCTGCAGAAAAAAATATTCGTACTTCCCGGAATAGCCAACTGCATTTTATTTGCCATTTCTTTTTTCAATATATCTCGGCTTTTGCAGCGAAAACAGAGGGAATCTTTCACAGATGAGGTTACGGGACTTTTAAACAACAGGGGTTTGTCCCAGTACATTCAGGATAAAATAGATTCAAAGGCAAAATTCTTCATCATAAATTTTGAACTTAGGGAATTCAGCCTGTTCCATGGAAACTACGGTCATGAAATTGCAGACAGGATGCTTATGCACATAGGATCACAGATAAGGGGTGAAATCGGCAAAAGTGGAAATATCGCAAGGATTAATTCCGCAGAATTTGTCGTGGTTGCAAACAGCCCGGATTTTTCGCGGGAAAAACTTACAGAATACATCGTCAACTGGAACAACAAGAAAATCACGGTGATGTCCGGCAAGGACCAGATTGAATGCTACCAGAATTTTAATGCCGGTATCGTTGAATACTCTGGCGAAGACATTACCTGCGAGGAACTACTTTCTTCAGTCGACATTGCAAAATACAATGCGTCAAAGAAACCTGGAATCCACTATGAGTTCTTCGACCCATCCATGAAGGAATTCATTGAAAAGAGAATCGAAATGGAAAGGATAATCCACAGGGGGCTTGACGGCAACTGGTTCTACATGATGTACCAGCCGCAATATACGCTGAAGGAAAAGAAGCTCCGTGGTTTTGAATCCCTCATAAGAATGAAGACTCCGGAAGGAAAATTCATAAGTCCCGGAGATTTTATTCCCGTTGCGGAAAAAACCGAGCTCATCATGCTGATAGACGAATACGTTCTGAACCAGGTGATGAAGGATCTTCGTGGATATGTCCTTGCAAATTCCGATGCCGTGGTTTCAGTAAATATTTCCGCAAAAAACATATGCAAGAATGATTTTTCCCAGCGCGTCCTTGACCTTTTGAAGAAACATGATTTCCCTGCAAAAAATCTCGAAGTTGAAATCACCGAATACTGCCTCATGAATTCCATTGACGTTACCCTTTCAAACATTGAAAAACTACATGCAGCCGGTGTTCAGATTGCCCTTGACGACTTTGGTACGGGCTATTCATCCTTAAGCTATCTTACGAAAATTCCAGTCGATCTTCTTAAAATCGACAAAAGCCTTGTTGACGAAATAGAAGCCGACGAAAGAAGCCTTGAATTCGTAAAATCTGTTGTTACCATCGGCCATGGTCTTGGCTGCGAGGTAATATGCGAAGGTGTTGAAGAAACAAATCAGATTGAACTTTTGAAAGAAGCGGATGTTGACTTCATTCAGGGCTACGTTTGGGGAAAACCGCTTTCCCTTGACGATGCAAAAAAGCTTAAGTAAAAAAAACTGCCGGCAGTCCAAGTAGTTCAAATCAGACTGCCTGCAGATTGTTCATGAGGGCAATGCTTGGGTGCAGATTCAACCCTTCTAAAACAGTTCCAAAATGCCACAACAACAGCATTCATCATCAAAAATTTTTGAACTGCTGCATATTAATTGTAATGTATATAATTCAGTTTTCAGCATAAAAATTTTTTTTAATTCAACACACTATCAAAAAATGATACACCTCCCCGTGTATAATGAAAATGCAGATTAAGCCGCTGCCAAATCATGAAGCAGCCTGAAATTTCTGAATGTAAGGGTAGAATATGAAAGCGGAACAGAAAACCTACATTGCAATAGACTTAAAATCCTTCTACGCCTCTGTGGAATGTGTTGAACGCGGGCTGAATCCCCTGACCACAAATCTCCTTGTGGCAGACACGTCCCGCAGCGAAAAAACCATATGCCTTGCCGTTTCCCCTTCCCTAAAATCCTTTGGTGTCCCCGGGCGGCCAAGGCTTTTTGAAGCCATTGAAAAAATACGAATTGCAAACATGGAGCGCCTCAGGAAGATTCCGCAGAAAAAATTCCTGGCAAAAACATTCCAGGCAGACATACTGAACCGGTGCCCCGACTATGAAATCGACTACATTGCGGCAGTTCCCCGGATGGCATTATATATAGAATATTCCAGCAGAATTTACGGCATTTATCTGAAATACATTTCCGAAGAAGACATCCACGTCTATTCCATAGATGAAGTTTTCATAGATGCAACTTCCTACCTAAAACTCTACAATACGACGGCAGAGGAACTTGCAACAAGAATCATCAGGAACATAATAAAGGAAACCGGAATCACCGCCACAGCCGGAATAGGTACAAATCTTTTCCTAAGCAAAGTCGCCATGGACATAGAGGCCAAGCATATTCCGGCAAACAGGGACGGAGTAAGAATTGCAACCCTTGATGAAATTTCCTTCAGGCAAAGGCTATGGAACCATGAACCCATAACCGATTTCTGGAGAATAGGAAACGGAATTGCCATGCGCCTTGCAAAATATGGAATCCATACCATGGGGGACATTGCAAGATGTTCCGTTGGAAAACAGAATGAATTCCTGAATGAAAGCATTCTCTACAGGGAATTTGGAATCAACGCCGAACTTTTAATAGACCACGCCTGGGGCTACGAACCATGCACCATAAAGCACATCAAGGCATACATGCCAAAGGACCACAGCCTTACAAACGGGCAGGTTCTTCCTCGCGCCTATTCCTTTGAAGACGGAATCACAATAGTAA
Organism: Treponema sp.; assembly: GCA_016297405.1. Lineage (GTDB taxonomy): Bacteria > Spirochaetota > Spirochaetia > Treponematales > Treponemataceae > Treponema_D. Next base: position 1,249 of record JAEDGP010000082.1, on the reverse strand, counting down.
GGGAGATGGCGGAACTTTTATCCCTTGATCTTGTCAAAAAACGCCTGCTGGTAAGGCAAATCTGCATTTTTGTGGGATACGACAGTGAAAACTCAGAAAAGCTGAAATTCATGACGCAGAAAGAAATCTCCGGGATAAGACTGTGCACCGACCAGCATGGAAGAATTCAGCCTTTTCCGGCCCAGGGAAGATTCAACCTTAAATCCTACACGTCAAACATAAACACCATATGCGATTCCTTTGAAGAACTTTACAGGCTTGCGGTCAATCCTGACTTTTCAATAAGACGGCTTTTTTTAATTGCATCGGACATAACAACGGAAGAACTATACAAAAAACGTGATTCCTATTGGACTCCAAGCCTCTTTGAACCGGAGGATGAAGAAAAAAAACGGCAGGCGGCAAAACTTGAAGACGAAAAGGCAAAAAAACTTCAGAATGCAGTCCTTCTCATGAAAAGCAAATTCGGAAAGAATTCAATAGTACGGGGATTAAGCCTGCAGGAAGGAGCCATGACCATGGAAAGAAACAGGCAGATAGGAGGCCACAAGGCATGAAAAAAAACTACGACGACATTATCTTTATGGAACACCATACATCCACAAATCATCCGAGAATGCCCATTGAAAAAAGAGCGGCCCAGTTTGCCCCATTTGCAGCCCTTACAGGATTTGAACAGTCCATCAGGGAAACGGCAAAAAATTTTGAGGAAGCCGTACTGAACAAAGAAAAGGGAATAAAAATTGAATAATAACTACTATTTAAATTGCCATTCATAAAATACGGATTATAATAGAAGTGCTGGTTTCAGCAAGGTGGATATATGATTTATTACGTTGATATTAATGCAAAAAAATGTGGGAGCGGAACAAAGGAAAATCCGTTCAAAAGGATTAATGAAGCTGCTAGAATTGCAAAACCGGGAGACGAAGTAATCGTAGCCCCTGGTGTCTATCGTGAATATGTAAATCCAGTAAACGGTGGAACTGAAGAAAACCGCATTGTTTACCGTTCGGCAGAATATAGAAAGGCTGTCATTACTGGTGCCGAAGAAGTTAAGAACTGGAAGAATGTCAAGGGCGATGTTTGGCTTGCCCGCATTCCAAACGGAATTTTCGGTGACTACAATCCTTATGTCGTAAAGGTAGCCGGAGACTGGTTCAACGTAAACTTTGTCGCACATACAGGTGAAGTTTTCCTCAACAACAAGTCCCTCTATGAAGTCACAAAAATGGAGCTTGTTGAAAAT
>JAEDGP010000081.1 GCA_016297405.1 Treponema sp. | reverse complement strand
TGGTGGTTTCGATAAACTCAACCACCGTAATGCTACCTTATTGGACAGCCTCTTTCATTTCTACAATCTGTTTTCTGCACTTTCCAGTGTATTAAACATAAGACGCACATTTCAGAGGCGAGCAGTGCGGAGCGTTTGAAATGGCTTGATAAAATAGCTAGCTTCGTTCAGAAGCTTACCAAATTCTTACAATCTGTTTTCTGCACTTTCCAGTGTGTTAAACATAAGACGCACATTTCAGAGGCGAGCAGTGCGGAGCGTCTGAAATGGCTTGATAAAATAGCAAGCTTCGTTCAGAAGCTTACCAAATTCTTATAATCTGTTTTCTGCACTTTCCAGTGTGTTAAACATGAGCATCGCAATAGTCATTGGTCCTACTCCGCCTGGAACTGGGGTGATGAAGCTGGCTGTTTCCAGAAGGTCAGCGTAGTCGCAGTCTCCTGTAAGGCGGAAGCCTGATTTTTTTGTGTCATCTGGGATGCGGTTTACGCCTACGTCGATTACAACGGCACCTGGCTTAACCATATCTTTTGTTACTGTGTGTGGGCGGCCTGTTGCTGCAATAAGGATGTCTGCCTGGCGTGTCATTTCTGCCATGTTTTTTGTTCCTGTGTGGCAGATTGTTACTGTACAGTTTGTTTCTTTTCTGGCAAGCAGCAGTGAAACAGGTTTACCTACGATGTTTGAGCGGCCGATTACAACGGCATGCTTTCCCCTTGTTTCGATTCCCATTTTTTCAAGAAGAACGATGATTCCGTGTGGTGTACATGGAAGGAATGCTTTTTTACCTATTACAAGGTTTCCTACGTTCATTGGGTGGAAGCCGTCTACGTCTTTTTCAGGGTCAATTGCAAGAAGAACTTTTTCTTCGTTGATATGTTCTGGTAGTGGCAGCTGAACAAGAATTCCGTGAACTGTTGTGTCTTTGTTCAAGTCATCGATGATTTTAAGAAGTTCTTCTTCTGTTGTGCTTTCAGGAAGATGAAGGCTGCGGTCTGCCATTCCAACTTCGGCAAGAGCCTTCTGCTTTCCTGTAACGTATGAAACGCTGGCTGGATTTTCGCCTACAAGGATTACTGCAAGACAGGGAGTTATTCCCTTTGCCTTAAGTGCCGAAACTTTCTCTGCTACTTCGCCACGAACCTGTGCAGCGATTGCTTTTCCGTCAATAATTGTTGCGCTCATCTGTTACCTTCCATGCCTTTTGTGGTTATATTGTAAAAAGGCTCTAAAAAATGTATATTCAATATACTCTGTTTTATATATAAATTCCATCTATAATCTTATTCTCAAAGCAGAGTATAAAAAAAAGTGCGAGGAACCATGAAACGGATATTACCGCTTTTTGCAATTCTTTTTGTTATGGCCGGCAATGTTTTTGCTCAGGACCAGGACAATCAGAACGACAATGACAATGACGAAAATCCACAATATGTGGAAGACGTTTTTTATCGGACAAACGACAAGGGCGACCAGTTCTTGAAGATTGCGATCATGCCAAACTTCCCTCTGAATTTTGATGATCAGCTTTACATTGGCGGCAGCGCAATTCTTGGCTATTACAGATTCCTAAATCCATGGCTGGCGTTAGGTGGAGAGCTTATGGCCGGCTATAACCCGACAAAGGGCAGCAACATCTTCACTTTTGTTCCAGTTACAATGGGAGTTTTGTTCCAGCCTTCTGTATGGAGATTCGAATTCCCAATCACCCTTTCTACTGGTTTTACTTTTGAAACTTGCGCAAACAAAAAGCAGTTCCCTGGTTGGGTTCTGAAAGCTGAAGCTGGTGCATTCTACCGATTGAATGAAAGCTGGTCTTTTGGTCTTGGAAGCGATTTTATCATAATTCCACAATGGGCAAAAGTCAGCAATACAAAATACGATTCTTTTGATTACGGCTTGTTCTTGACTGGATTCCTTTCAGCAAGATATCACTTTTAGAAAAGGCGGTGCACAAAATGAAAAAACTTATTACCTTTACATCAGCAATTTTAGCAAGCGCTTTTCTTTTCTTCGGATGCTATGACCCGATTTTCCAGAGCATCCGTGCAGAAGTCGCTTTGGAAGACGCAGACATTTCAGGCTTCATAAACTCCATGGTCCCTTTCACTGTTGAAAAAGACGGAGACGAAGTGGATTTGCTTTTCCTGCAAAACGGCAGAATCTACTATAAAAACTCAACCAATAAGGCTCACGGTTCCTGGATAAAAGACAATTCCGAAGGTTTGCCTCCTTCCATTTCATACGAATATTACCAAAACGAATTCAAGGGCTACAATTTTTCGAAACTTGCTTCTGACAATGAAAATCTTTATGCCCTTTGCTACAAACCAGAATTCAACGATGACAAAAACAGAAATGTCCCAACCGACGTAAAGTTTTACTGTTACAATAAAACCGAACAAAAATGGCAGAAACATGCGGAAATCAACGCATTGATCAACACTTACATTGAAAGCCTGGACAAAGACAATTTCATGATGGATGCCAGCATTCATCTTTTTGACAACAACGAAACCGAATTCGCTGGAAGTGGTGAAGAAAAACATTTGAAGACAAGCTCAAACAGAAGAGCTTACATCAGGATTGGTGGAGGCCGCCCATACGAAACTGGAGAAACCCCTAACAAGGAATACGGTGCAAACGGAAATGCAGGTATTCTGTTGCTTAACGGAAATTCTGCGCCTACTCCAATTGCAGAAGATACAAACGGCGCAGGCCTTTACACTCTTTCAGCTGTAAATAATGGATCTGACGACATTTTCCTGAATTATCTTGTTGCCAGAAAAAGCGTAAACAACCCAACTTATACATACGTTGGGATCGGTAATACACTTTACACTTTCGAGACTGCTAACATCGATCAAACAATTGATGTTATTGACGGAAGCTCAGAAAAAACTATGCTTCGCATAAATGCATCTGAACAGGGAAAATCATATTGGGAAGACACTTCCATGAAAATAAAGAAAACCGTTTCCCTGGGCGCTATCACCATAAAAGATATAGAAATTCCAGCAGCTTACATTAAATCAACTTCTGGATGCGAAGGAAATATTCTTTCAATTGCTGAAACCGCAGAAAGCATTTTGATGGGAACATACGAATATGGTATATATAGAGTCTTGACCTCTGCAGGAGTTCCTGAAGAAAAAACTACTGATTTTACCACTAATGGTGATGACATCATGGGAAAGCCATACATCATCCGTATGCTTTACATTGTGGACCCAACAAAAAATGAAAGCGATGCCACAATTTATAGTTCAATGCAGTTCAGATACACTCAATCGAACGCCGGCACAAACTACTCTAATGTAGGACTCTGGTCGTACTATCCAAAACGTGCAAACTGGAACCGCGAATAACAGTTCTTTCAATTGCAAATACATTAAAAAAGGCTGGTCAATAAGCTCAAATCACGGCGATTGAACTTATTGACCAGCCTTTTTTTGCAATGTGCAAAATTTTTAATGCACAACGTCCATTTATGACTACATCTTTTCGATTGCTCTAACACCAAGCAGACTCAAACCTTTTGCCAGAACTTTACTTACAAGCAAAGAAAGTCCAAGTCGTGTCTGCAAAACATCCTGATTGCTTTCCGAAAGAACTGGATTTTTTTCATAGAAAGAATGGTAGCCGGAAGCCACTTCATAAAGGTATGTGCAGATTCTGTGTGGTTCGTAAGTTTTTGCAGCCTGAAGAACAACAGATCCAAGCTCCATGCATTTTTTTGCAAGGCGCTTTTCGTCATCATTGGAAAGAACCACCAAAGCAGGAGTTTTTCCCTGGGAAGCAGCCTTGGCGATCAAAGCCTTACAGCGCACATAAGCGTTCTGAATATAAGGAGCTGTATTTCCTTCAAAGGCAAGCATCAGATCAAGATTAAAAACATAATCCTTTATGCGAGCCCCGGACAGATCTGCATATTTGATGGCGCCAAAACCAATCGCATGAGAAAGGTCTTCCAGTTCTTTTCCGGCAAGGCCTGGATTTTTTACAAGGATTGTTTCCTTTGCTTTTGCTTCAGCTTCATCGTAAAGACTTGAAAGAGTTACAGTTTCACCAGAGCGAGTCTTGAACGGCTTTCCATCTGGTCCAAGAACTGAACCAAAAGAAACATGCGTAAGTTCCACATCTTCATCACAAAGCTGAACATCCCGGGCAGCCTGGAAAAGCATGCTGAAATGCATTTTCTGGCGAGTGTCAGTTACATAAATAATTTTCTTTGCTTTCAATGTGCGGGCACGATATTCAAGTGCTGTAACGTCAGTGGCATCATAACCAAAACCACCATCACTTTTTCTGATGATAAGCGGTACCGGTTCATCATCCTTTCCCTTAAATCCTTTTGGGAAAATGCAGACTGCACCGTTACTAACCTGAGCTTTGCCTTCGTTCAAAAGACGATCGGCAACTGCATTAAGCTTATCGTTATAGAAGCTTTCGCCAACATAATCTTCATCTTCCAGAAGAACGCCCATGCGCTTATACATTGCATCAAAATGCTTCTTTGATTCTGCTGTAAGAGCTTTCCAAAGTGCAATGGATTCTGCATCACCGCTCTGAATTTTTACAACGCGCTGATGAGCACGAGTGGCGAATTCAGGGTCAGCATCAAACTTCACTTTTGATTCTTTGTAAAGGGCGTTCAAATCGCTGATTGTATGCTCGTTAGAATCCTTCCAGCCAAGATCGATCAAATGTTCTATGAGCATACCAAACTGAGTTCCCCAGTCACCTATGTGATTCTGCCTGAGAACATCATAACCCACCTGTGTAAGAGTGCGAACGATTGAATCACCAATTACTGTTGAGCGAAGATGGCCAACATGCATTTCCTTTGCAATATTCGGAGAAGAATAGTCAACAATAACTTTTTCGCCATTACCTACATTCTGAATGCCAAGTTCCGGATCTGCATCAACTTCACAAATCTTTTTACAAAGATATTCCGCAGAAATAAAGAAATTAATGAACCCTGGCTTAACAACGTCCATTTTTTCTACCAAACTTCCAGCTTCCAATGCCGGCTGCAATGCCAAAGCCACGTCCATTGGCGATTTGTGCAAAATCTTTGAAAGCGCAAAAGATACATTCGACTGATAGTCGCCAAAAATTTCATTGTTTGTCTGTGTCACATATTCTTTTGAAGAATCCAAATCTTCGCCAAAGGCTTTTTTTACGCCGGCGAGAACGATTTCATTTAAATCCTGAATGATTGTTTTCATATAGAAGATAATAGCAAAAAACAGCAGATTGGTAAATTAAATCCGCAAGAAGGGGAAAGCTATCCTTTACATAATGCAGCTATTTGCTGACTTGTCCATCTATATGGCGATTTAGCAAAAATCGTCGTCTAAAATGCATAGGGATTTGCAGATTTTTCGATTGCCTATGTATTTTTTTTGCCAGATAAAATAAAAAAAAACAAAATGTACATAGCGATTTTATAAAACTCCAAATCCCTATGTATGTACCACGCAAAAAGAATGCGTTCTACGACTTATCTTTCTCAAAAACTAAACTTTTCGAATTTTTTCATACATAGGGATTTGCAAAAACCGAAATTCCCTATGTAGTTTTTTGAAATCAATAATTTTCCGTCATTAAAAATGTACATAGGGTTTTAAAAAAAGCACAATATCTATGCATTTTTCAATTTTTTTTACATTTTATTGCCGAATTTACAATTTTTTACCTATTTAAACTATGATGAAAAAAAAGTTTGAATATATTCCACCATTTTCACTTATTCCGCAGCTGGAAAACAGCGAAAAATCGCTTATTCAGCTCATCAAAATAAAAGAAAACTCTAACAATGCCAATTTATCTGGAAAAATCAGAGTTGTACGCAAAAATAAAACATTTCAATTTTATCTTATTACAAAAAAATATGACAAAGAGGGAACTTATTTGCCGCGTAAGAAAGATGATTTTGCAAAAGCTCTTTTGCAGCAGGAATACGACAAAAAAATTCTTGAGGCAGGCAAAAAAGAACTCCATTTTCTTAGAAAACTTACGAAATTTTACAAGAACAGCTCACTGGATGCGGCAAATAATAAATTTACAAAAAGCAAGCGCATTTTTATTGAACCTGTACAACTTTCAAACAGCGAATATGCAGAAAAATGGCAAAATGTTCCCTATGTAAAAAAGCCATTTTACGAAACTTCCTCTGAATTCTACACGTCTAAAAACGAGCGGGTTCGTTCTAAATCTGAACTTATAATTGCAAATGCTCTTTTGCAAAACAATGTGCCATATCGTTATGAATTTCCTATAGAACTAAAAACTGAAAATGGATTCATAACTGTTCACCCCGATTTTTATTGTTTGAATATCAATAACAGAAAAGAGTTTTGCTGGGAACATTTTGGCATGATGAATAACGATGAATATGCAGCCAGCGCAACTGCAAAACTAAATGCTTATATTCAAAATGGCTGGATTCCGGGGAAAAATTTAATAATTTCAATGGAAGCTGCAGGAACTCCATTGCAGACAAAAACTCTTAGAAAATTGATTTCCAGCTATTTTGACGATGTGCTTGCTTAGTGTAAAAAATATTGCAAAAAAATCATCATTAAAATGCGATTGTTTCACTTTACGCAATATGCCGATTAAACTATAATTAAGGCAACATCGCGCAAGGGATAGGAAGGGCGCGCGTAAGCGCGTTGCGCAGCAATGAAGGCAAAAGCCGGAACCCTGGATAGCCCGGTGTTTTCGTTTGTGCAGCGAAGCGGAACAAACGAAAACATGCGCCCTAAATCTAAAAAAGGTAGTTTTGATAAAATCAACTGCCGCAAAAAGGAAACTAAAATGGGAAACAACTATTTTAACTCAATTCCATGGCGTGAAGCTCGTTTGCAGCTTGGTCACTGTCGTTCTATGGCAAAAGAAGAATTTGCTGATGGCGTAAAGGCTCTTAAAGGTCTTAAAATCGTAATCGTTGGTTGTGGTGCTCAGGGTTTGAACCAGGGTATGTGTCTTCGTGACTCTGGTCTTGATGTTTCTTATGCACTCCGCGAATCTGCTATCACAGAAAAACGTCAGTCTTGGAAGAACGCTACAGAAAACGGATTTAAAGTTGGTACATATCAGGAAATGATTCCAACGGCTGACCTTGTTGGTAACCTTACTCCAGATAAGCAGCACACTCCAGTTATAAACGAAGTTCAGAAGTTGATGAAACAGGGCGCTGCTTTGTGGTACTCACATGGATTCAACATGATTGAAGAAGGAATGCAGATTCGTAAGGACATCACAGTTATTATGTGTGCGCCAAAAGGTCCTGGTACAGAAGTTTACCACGAATTTGCCCGTGGATTTGGTGTACCTGATCTTATCGCTGTTCATCCTGTAAACGACCCGGAAGGAAAGGGTTGGGCAATGGCTAAGGCTTTGGCTGTAGGTATGGGCGGTTCAAAGGCTGGTGTTCTTGAATCTTCTTTCGTTGCAGAAGTTAAGTCTGACCTTATGGGTGAACAGACAATTCTTTGTGGTATGCTCCAGGCTGGTACAATCTGCTGTTACAACAAGATGGTTGCTGACGGTATGGATCCTGAATGGGTTACAAAATTCCTTATGCACGGCTGGAACGTAATTTGTGAAGCTTTGAAATTCGGTGGTATTACAGGTATGATGGACCGTCTTTCAAACCCTGCAAAAATCAAGGCTAACGCTCTTTCTAAAGAAATCAAAGCTTTGCTTGCTCCACTTTACCAGAAGCACATGGACGACATCATTTCTGGTGAATTCTCATCAACAATGATGAAGGACTGGGCTAACAAAGATGCTAATCTTTTGGCCTGGCGTGAAGCTACAGGTAAGCTTCCATTCGAATCACAGAAGGAAGCTGCTACAGAAATTTCTGAACAGGAATATTTTGACAAGGGTATCCTGATGGTTGCAATGGTTAAGGCTGGTTGTGAACTTGCTTTTGAAACTATGGTTGATGCTGGTATTAAGGAAGAATCTGCTTACTACGAATCACTCCACGAAGTTCCACTTATCGCTAACCTTATTGACCGCAAACGTTTGTACGAAATGAACCGTGTAATTTCTGATACTGCTGAATACGGATGTTACCTCTTTGCTAACGTTGCTGCTCCTCAGATGGAAAAAGAGCTTATGCCAAAGGTAACAACAGAAGTTATTGGTAAGGGTCTTAACGTTAAGGACAACAGTGTAAACAACGCAGAACTTGTTGCTGTAAACGCTGAAATCCGCAACCACCCAATCGAAGTTGTAGGCCGCAAACTCCGCGCATACATGACGGCAATGAAGCCTATTATTAAATAGGGTTCATTGCACTATTCAGCGGCAGGACGCC
>JAEDGP010000080.1 GCA_016297405.1 Treponema sp. | reverse complement strand
CTTAAAGCCTTGACTTCGCCGTTTTGAGGGTTTGTACTACCCCCTCAATAAAAAAAGGCTGCCACACATACAGATGCATCAGGACAAATGCAGAACGTGCAGCAGCCTTTTATTAGTCAGCTTCTTTATTTAATGTTCTTAGTGATGAACTCAACTTTTAAATCCTTAAGCTTTTCAGTGATTGAAACCTTATAAATATGCGGATTTAAGATGCGCTTGTAAGATTCATCAAAACTTGCCAGCTGCTTCTGCATGTTTTCGCGGCTTATACGAAGCTGCACTGCATCATCTTTGCGTTCTACAAGCCGCACGCCTTTTTCAAGCCTTTTTTTAAGAAGCGGCTCAATGCGGCTGGCCTTGAATGTGAACTGGCGATAATCAACCATTGGATGATAAAAACGATATTCGCAGCCTTCTTCAAGCTTTTCCCCATCAAGGGCAAGAATATCAGCACCAGCCATGCCGTTTTCATCATAAAGACGGAAAACATTTTTTATGCCAGGATTTGTGGTTTTTGCAGGATTATCGCTGAACTTCATTGCAGCAATCATCTGGTCGCTTTCTTTATCATGACGGGCAGCAAGCTTGTAAACACCTGTAAAACTAGATTCATTGCCACCAGTTACCATGTGAGTACCAACCCCCCAGCTGTTGATTGGAGCGCCACCTGCTACCAAAGTAGAAATGATTTCTTCTGTAAGTTCATTGGAAACGCTGATTTTCGCCTGAGGGAATCCTGCTCGGTCAAGTTCTTTGCGAACTTCCCTTGTCAGATAGGAAATATCCCCAGAATCAAGGCGAACACCAAAGTTGTAGCCTTTTTCAACCAGTTCACCACCAGCAATGATTGCATTCTTTATACCTGACTTCAAAGTATCGTAAGTATCGATAAGGAACACTGAATTTTCAGGATAGATTTTTGCATAGGCGCGGAATGCTTCAAGCTCACTTGAGTGACTCATGATCCATGAGTGAGCCATTGTTCCCATTACAGGAATACCATAAAGCTTTCCTGCAAGAGTATTAGAAGTTCCTGCAGCTCCACCAATATATGCAGCACGGGTTGCACTCATCGCACCATCAGGACCTTGAGCACGACGCAGACCAAACTCCATAAGTGCTCCTTTTTTGGAAGCAAGCCAGACACGTGCAGTTTTTGTTGCAATAAGACTCTGGAAATTAATGATATTCAAAACAAGTCCTTCGATGATTTGAGCTTCGATAAGATTTGCATGAATGCGCACAAGGGGTTCCTGTGGGAAAATCACAGTTCCTTCGTCCATAGTATAAAGGTCGCCTGTAAATTTGAAATTACGAAGATATTCCAAAAAACCTTCTTCAAAAATTCCCTGCTGCCTTAAATAATCAATGTCATCATCACCAAAACTGAACTGAGTAAGGGCATCAAGAAGAGTTTCATTACCTGCCAATACAGAAAAACCGCCATTGAAGGGATTTCTTCTGAAGAACATGTCGAAAACGACTTCCTGATTCATATTCTCTTTCCAATAGCCCTGAGCCATTGTAAGTTCATAAAAATCTGTGAACAACGCATTGCTGGAAAAATAATTTTTAATCATAAAACCTCGCCGGGATTTCTTTGAGTCTGCTCCCGGCATCCGGTTTCAGCCTGCGTGTCCCCTAAAATTAATTGCTAAATAATAATATTAATTGCATATAGTGTCAAAACACTACGATTCCTCTTCATTTGACTCAAGACTGGACTGGTTCAAATGCTCAGAATCTTTTTCCAAAAGCATCTGGGCATCTTCCCTTCCCTGACGTGTTTTCCACGAAGTATATTCAAACCGCTTGTTCTTCTTGATGTCATGGGTATGGGAATATTGATTTCGCATCATCTGGTAATATTCAGAATCATCCATAATCTTTTACGAATTCATGTCATCCTGAATGCACTGAATACGAAGTTCATCCACTGTTCTTATAGTAAGACCTGTTTTTTCTGCAATTTCATCTTCTGCAAGCTCACCTTCCTGAATAAGCTGAACTGCAAGCTGAATTGATTCTTCTAATGTCATAAAAAAACCTCTTTTATCATTTTCTATATTTTAACACTTTCCCACATTAATGGGCAAGTTTTTCAGATTTTTTCTTTATTCACAAAATTCTTTTACAAAATAGAAAATCAGTGAACCTGGAAAAACTGTAATTTCCAAAAGCTCCCTTAACACTAATCAATATTGGTACTATAATCTTTATCCATCATGGAAAACAAATCTATCAAAACATCGGGAAAAGGCGTTGCAATGCTTTTCCTTACAGCAATAATCTGGGGCATTTCGTTCGTTTCCCAAAGCGTAGGAATGGAATCCGTGCAACCTTTCACATTCATGGGAATCAGAACCTTGATGGGTTCTTTTGTTCTTTTGCCTTTCATCTTAATTCGCGACAAACTGGAAAAACCAGGCCTTTCAGAAAAAGAGCTGAAATCAAAGAAAAAGCAGACTGTAAATTCGATAAAATACGGTGCTTTCATAGGACTTTTTCTCTGCGCTGCCACAAATTTTCAGCAATTCGCATTCTATTTTTCAACGGCTGGAAAAATCGCCTTTGTAACAGCCATGTACATGTTTTTCGTACCGCTATTAGGCCTATTCCTCTTCAAAAAGAAGATTCCTCTCATCACATGGCTTTGCATTCTACTGGGATTCGCAGGGCTTTACCTTCTTTGCTTTAAAGGTCAAGGCATCAGTGCATTGAACAACGGGGATTTGTTGGCCCTTATCTGCGCAGTCTTCTTTACATTCCAGATTCTTCTTATTGAAAAATTCTCTGCAAAATGCGATGGCGTAAAACTTTCATGCGCTCAGTTCTTTGTGGCAGGAATCATTTCGCTGATTCTTATGTTCATTTTTGAAAAACCTCAGATTCCTTCAATACTGGAAGCAAAATGGGCCCTTCTGTATTCTGGAGTAATGAGCTGTGGCATAGCCTATACAATGCAGGTAGAAGGTCAACAAAAATGCGAAGCCACAATCGCTTCGCTTATCATGTGCATGGAATCGGTTTTTGCGGTTCTTTCCGCTGCCATCATATTAAATGAACGTCTTTCCGTGCCAGAAATCATCGGCTGTTCCGTAATGTTCACAGCAATAGTTTTGTCACAACTTGCAGAACGCAAAAAAGCTTAGCTAAAGCTCATCCCTTATGGCATAAGCTTTTGCGCTTTTATAGGCCTGGTTCATTCCAACGCAGAAAAATACCGGAAGCAAAACAAAGAACATTCTCAAGTTTGTTTTGCCACCCCGTGCAACCCAGGCCTTTTTGATCGCCTGCCAGTTTCTTGCACACAATGGAATGAAATTAACAAACATTGAAAGAACCTGAGAAAAGTGTTTTTTCTTTGAAAACGGCAAAATCTTACGAACAGCGCCTTCCAGTACCTCAAAACCTTGCCGAATCTGAAGCGGGGATGAAGTTTTGAACAAAAGCGAACAGGATTGTATAACTGCAAAAAGTTGCAGCAAAAATGTTCCTGTCTGAAAATCAAAGAAAACTGACTGGAAATCTTTCAGCAGAAAACCAGCCATCTGATCTTGATTCAGCGAAGGGATTGCCGTAAAAAACCCAACCAGAAAATTCACCACATACAAAATCAGCGCATACCACAGAACCGGAATCAAATCCTGCAGCTGGTTTTTCAGACTGAAATGCAGATAAAATCCCACTCCAATCTGAAAAATGATAGCACCCGCCGCCACATAAAAAGGCAGCACGAACATCAAAATGCTTAAAACCGGCATTACAAGAATTTTTATCCAGGCTGGAAGCCTGTGAAAAAAAGAATTTCCATTTCTATAGCTGAAAAGAAAAGTCGAGTTTTTCATTTCCACACCAAATCCGAAACAGTTCTGTAGGAATTGAATGGATTTTTGATATTCCATTTTTCTATATCAATGCCTTCTTCAAAAGCCTGTTCAGGTTTTCCGTCAAAAACAAGCATTCCCCTGAACAAAACCAAAAACCTGTCTGCAAGGCCAAGACATTTTTCAATCTCATGTGAAAGTACAATCACGGTTTTTCCCTGTGCCTTCAAATCCTTTATAAGCTCATTTACCTGTTTTATTCCCATATAATCAAGATTTGCGTGAGGCTCATCCATTATTATGATGGGAAAATCCATAGCAAGCATACAGGCCACACTCAATCTGCGCTTTTCGCCACCACTTAAAAACCGGGCAGGAAAATCCTTTTTTTCAGAAAGTCCAGTTTTTTTCAAGGCCTGCTGTGCTGCCTGCAAAACTTTTTCTTTTTTCCAGCCAAGATTTTTTGGACCAAAACACACATCTTCAAAAACCGTTTCTCCAAGAATCTGAGTATCAGCTTCCTGAAAAACAAGTCCTGCCCTTCCAAAACTTTTCACAACCCCCGAATCAGCTTCTTCAAGGCCAGCGATTATATTCATCAAAACGCTTTTTCCAGAACCGTTTTCTCCACCCAGTACTGTGCAGCTTCCTTCTTCCAGCTCAAAGCTGACATTATCCAAAACCTGGCGGCGACCATTTTGAGTTTCATAAGATTTATATATGTTGCAGACACAAAGTTTTCTGGCCATCATTTTCCTTCATCAATCTGAAGAGTGTGTCCGGCATTTTTATTTCCACCACTGCAAACATATCTGGCAAAAATCGGTCTCACTGCAATTGCCACAAAAATACCAACCACAGTTTTAATCACATCACCTGGAATGAATGGAAGCACACAGGCAGCCATCGTATATTCTATCGCCGACTTTCCTTCCGGAACCTTACCATTAGATAAAGCCCATACAGTAAAATGAAGAACTCCCGGATAATACAAAATCACCATGCCGGCAATCATTGCAATGCTTACTCGCAGAATTGTTACTGGGTTTGTCCGCTTTTCCTGAACTGCAGGTTTTCCTGCAATCAAACTTGCTAGAAGAGAGCCAAGAAAATATCCTGGAAAGAACCCGCCTGTTGGCCCCATCCAGGCAGCAGGTCCCACAAGTCCGCCAGAATAAACTGGAAGGCCAATTAGTCCTGCAAGCAGAAAAATAGCAGTTGGCACAAAACCGATATAACCACCTGCAATAACTGCGGTCAAAATGCAAAGCATATTCTGCAAAGCGATAGGAACCGGGCCAACAGGAATGCGTAAAAATACGCCCACACAAATGATTGCGGCAAACAAAGCCGCAAAAGTTGATTTCAAAGCAATTTCATTTTTCATAAGTTCAATATAAACAAAAAAACAGGTATTGTAAACCTATTAAACATCATAAGTTTACAATACCTGTTCATTCAGTTTTCTGATATCCTAAAAACCGTCTGTATTATTCGTCAGTAAATTCCATCTTTCCATCAAGAATCTGAAAAACTTCATCGCCATCAACTACATTCTCTGGTGAAAAAATACCATTCTTTAAAACATATTGAACGCCTTTATGTACCATCAAAGAAGTGGCATCTTCGGTCATTCCACCTTCCCCAAACAGACCGTTATACGTACAAGACAAAATAACAAGTAAATATGAATCAGTTTCTGGCAATAAGTCCGTCTTTAAATATGACACTTTTCCGTACTCACCAAACAATTCCAGAAAGGCCGAAAAACGCTTTCCATTCGCATAAGAAAAAGTAATTTTCCCACCTTCAGTGGAAAAACCAAATACATCATGTATTTTTTCTGTGATTTTTTCCTTTGATTTTTTCAATCCAAGATATGCTTTCACATGGCTTTTATACAAAGCTAAAAGTTCATCATCGTCACAAGTAAGCGTTTTAAAAACAGATTTGTCAACCACCCCGCCATCTGAAAAACAGAAGGCTTTACGAAAAACACTGACCGCACGTTCAGTAATGGGACCATAATAGCCATCAATTTCAGATTCCGGCAAAAAACCAAGTTCAGACAGTTTAGTCTGAACAAGGCGAACATCTTCACCGTTCATCCGTTTTGGCTTTAATTCCAGATTCCTTTGAAAATCAATTGCAGACAGCATCCCAGAAACAACAAAAACAGCACAAAAAGCAAATATCTTTTTCATTCACAACTCCCACTTACCTTTTCCCTAAAAAACGACTTTATTTTACACCTGTTTCAGTCCATTTGAAAGTTTCAAGAACCACATTTATGGCATTGTCAATATCTTCGCTTGGTGATAGAAACAACTTTGAAAATAATGCAACAAAACGATCTCCAACGATTGCATAGTAAATGCAATTGACTCCTGAAGGATGCTTTATCTCATACACAAAACACAAATCTCCACCTTTTGTGTAAGCTGTTTTTTCCAGAAAAGATCCGCCTGAATTAAAAGCTGCTCTTTGAAAAAATTGCCTGTAATTATCGCCAATCTGTTGGCTTTCAGTTTTTTCGTATACAGTCGATTTTAGTTCTTCTTCCATTCTTGGCGGTAAATAATGACGACTGTCTTCTTCAAAATAAGCCTTATCCTCTTCATCAACATAAACCTTTTTTTTCAAAGAGCTTTTATCTTCCATTATGACAATATTTCCAGGAATTTCATATGAATAATACTGGTTCTCTACACGCTGGCGCAATTTTGATTTTGCGCTCTTTTCACTAGGCTTCTTATTCATTTCCAGAACAGGGCCAAAACCAAGCCTTTCCCTGAATTTCTGCAGAATTAAAGGTGAATTAAATTTTTTGTTCAGTTTGAACATGTAAACAAAATTGTCTGCAAGAATCTCTTCAGGGCTGATTATGTAAGACGTATTCATACCGACTTTTTCAAAAAAATTCGAAATATTTTTCACAAGCAGCCTTTTAGAACGCCCATTTTCAACAGCCACAACTTTTCTGCCGTCCACATCATCCAATTCCAGAAAAACCAGATACACAAAATCAACATTTTCGTTCTTTTTATAAAGCGTTTCATATTCATTTTTCACAAGAAAAACTGGAATCACATCTTTTTGCTCGCCTTTTACAATACCCTTAAAATAATAGTCAAAATGAACAGCATCTGGATTTGCAAGCTTCGTATCAAAAATATCTGGGGGAAGCGAAATATCATTGCATTTGAAAAATCCGATATCCGAATACAAAACTTCCTTTATTTCAGGATTGTTCTTGGTAAAAATATGGAAAAGCTCATGGGTCAAAGTATCTTCCAATTTTGCATAACCAGTTTCACCATTTTGAACCATGGCGTATTCAATTCCTTTTACCGGGCAAACAATGGACGAAAGACCTTTTGTATAAAACGCCTGGTCAGAAATCGGCTCATCTTTTCCATTCGTCTTTATCAAAGTAACCGTCTTTGGAAACTTCATGACAGACGGCCTGATATTGCGCTTTATAGAAAACAGGCAGCTTTCAACAACACGCTTTTCATCTTCCGTCCAATCAAGAGTAGTTGAACGAATCTTTTTTAAATACTTTTTGGCGGTAAAACCATTCTGTCCTTCAGAACGAATGAAAAAATCAGCTTTTCCAAAACTATTCACAAAATCATCCTGAACAGCAAGAAGGGATACACCAGTTTTTTTGGTGGCAAAAACAAATTCCACTTCATCAATTGGAACAAGATTTTCATTTGCAAAAAGAATAGTTCCAGCCACAAAACAAACAAACAAAGAAAAACATTTTTTCATAAATTCCATCCATTTCAAACAGGTTTCAAAATCGTCGCTATATTTTATTAATCAGCAGCCGATTAATAAAAGCTTAGAAAAGTATAAAGAGAAACTTTTTTTTCAACAACACTGAAAAACTTTCCTGCTGACTAAAAACAAAAAAAACAATAAACTATAGGCAGGAGATAAAAAATGAAAAAACTATTCTTTACTTTACTGGTTGCATCTATTGCTATATGTGGATTTGCCAAAGACAAAAAGCAGGTCAAATTTTCATCAAGTTCACTTTCTTCAAGAATAAAATGTGAAAAACTTGCTGGCAAAGCGTTTGGCGACAATTTCCAGAAATCAGAATCACCAGACAAAACTTTAACGCTCTGGTACTGCGACGATGAAAACTTCATCTATTTCTTTGAAAACGGAAAACGCGGTGAAAACAGAGACATTCAGGCTTATGGGAAAATCGGAAACAAAGCCGAATACTACTCCGCTTATGTTACAAAATTCATTAACGAAACTGCCGAAGAATACATTACACTTGGAACAAAAGATAAACAAATAAACGTTTCAGACAATCTGGACAAAGCGTTTTCCTATACCGAAAACGAAAACTTCCCTTCAAAACAAGAATGGAAAGAAATACTTCTTAAAGGGCGCAAAGAAATAAGTCGTTACGTAGTAGAAAACATGCTTTCAAAATAATTAATTTTTTTTGAAAAAAAACACATTCATCTGTTGACAAGTTTTTAGATATAATATATATTGAATCTACATTCGCACTGAATGTGCGGGCTATTAGCTCAGGTGGTAGAGCACCGCCCTTTTAAGGCGGCTGTCGATGG